>NC_020059.1:2637000-2944750 GCF_000330885.1 Rhizobium tropici CIAT 899 | reverse complement strand
TCATAATCGAACCGGTTGATCAGCTGCTCGTGCCGGCGCGTCTGCTCAGTATGCGTGCCCCAGACGATGCCCTGATGCAGGTCGGTGATCCTCAGCCCGTCATTCTTGGCATAGAATTGAAAGAGCAGCTGATCGAGGCACTTCGTCATGTGATAGATCGAGCCGGGATTGGCGGGGTAAAGAATCTCCTGGCTCGCCGTACGGCCATCGGTCGTCTCGATGCCGACGGGCAGATAGCCCTCGGGGATGGCAGCGCCGATCGTCGAATAGCCATAGACGCCCATCGTGCCGAGATGCACGAGATGCGCGTCGAGATTGAGGTCTACCAGCGCGTTCAGGAGGTTGTGCGTGGCGTTGACGTTGTTGTTGACCGTGTAGTTCTTGTGGCGGTCGCTCTTCATCGAATAGGGGGCGGCGCGCTGCTCGGCGAAATGGACGATGGCATCGGGGCGATGCTCGGACAGCCATTTTTTCAGAAGCTCATAGTCCCTGGCGAGATCGATCAGGTGGAAATGGATGCGACGGCCGGTTTCGGCGTGCCATATCCGGGTGCGTTCCTGGATGGAATCCATCGGCGTCAGCGACTGCACGCCTAGCTCGGTATCGATCCAGCGGCGGGAGAGATTGTCGAGGATATGGATCTCATGACCGGCGTCGGAGAGGTGAAGCGAGGTTGGCCAACCAATGAATCCGTCACCGCCCATAACCGCAATTTTCATAGGATCTTCCTTCTATGCCGATCCGCTAGCCGGCACGATTCCGGATAGTCGGAGTTTATGACAATTGTTCAAAGCTTGCTTGATGGCAGAACTTCGGCCAAAGAGATGCCGGACATTCAAGGAGATGCGGCAACGATGAACAGCCCCTTTCTGATAGCTGGGGAACTGGAAGCCGGAAGCCACCGGCTGGTGCAGCGAGTCTACTATGAGGATACGGATTTTTCCGGGCTCGTCTATCACGCGCGCTACCTGCATTTCCTTGAGCGGGGACGCACGGACTATCTGCGTTGTCTCGGAGTGGAACAGCGCGAACTTCTGAATGCGGATGAAGAGGGGTTGGTTTTCGTCGTCCATCGCATGGAGATCGATTTCAGGGGACCGGCTCGCATGGATGACCTGCTGACGATCCGCACAGCCACCGAAAAGGCCGGTGGTGCCAAGATGGTGCTGTCTCAGGAAATCCGGCGCGGCGAGACACTGCTGATTGCCGCGAAGGTCATCATTGCCGTGATCAATGCAAAGGGGCGTCCGCGCCGCCTGCCGGAGAAGCTTGCCGCGCAAATGCTCACGGCGTCGGAAAGTGGCGGGTAATCAATAACCTGGCATGCTCATCGCATCATGGCTGCCTTGCATAAGGATAGCGTGATCGACAAGAGGCGGCTTGCAATAACTTGAGTTTTATGTGAAGGAATTCGCCGCGCAAGCTTTGTCTGCGTTTGTCGCCGGTTTCGTCCGGTCAGTTCTTCTCTGGAGCGAGAATAACCTTCGTCGCCGTTAAATCCTTCATGTTTCGACGCTAACATTCTTTTAACCATAATAGTGTCTTACTGATTATGTCGGAGTTTGTGCGGTGCACGCCTTCCTTTGACCAAATTTGACGGCAAGAAGGCAGTTATAAGCTTGGAAGGCTTGACCAGGGCGTTCAGCGGCGGCTGCCAAACAATTCTTGTGAGATCACTTTTAGCCGCCCGGTCTAGCACCGGGCGTTTGGATTCGGGGATTTTGGATCAATGGAACAAGTAGCATTGGCAGCGGCCACCACACCGGACATCACCCTCTGGTCGCTCTTCATGCAGGCGGGCTTGGTCGTCAAGCTCGTCATGATCGGCCTGCTGGCAGCGTCCGTATGGACCTGGGCGATCGTCATCGACAAATATCTGAGCTACGCGCGAGCGCGGCGGCAGTTCGATCATTTCGAGCAGGTTTTCTGGTCCGGCCAGTCGCTCGAAGAGCTCTACCGCACGCTTTCGGAGCGTAACAATACGGGCCTTGGCGCCATTTTCGTCGCAGCGATGCGCGAATGGAAGAAATCGTTCGAGCGCGGCGCTCGCTCGCCGATCGGTCTGCAGATGCGTATCGACCGCGCCATGGACGTGACCCTCGCGCGTGAATCGGAACATCTGACGGCCCGTCTCGGATCGCTTGCGACCATCGGTTCCGCCGGCCCGTTCATCGGTCTCTTCGGTACGGTCGTCGGTATCATGACCTCGTTTCAGGCGATCGCCGGCTCGAAGTCCACCAACCTTGCGGTCGTCGCGCCGGGTATCGCCGAAGCGCTTCTGGCAACTGCGATCGGTCTGGTTGCCGCTATTCCGGCCGTTATCGCCTACAACAAGTTCTCGGCCGATGCCGGCAAGCTTTCGGGCCGCATGGAAGGCTTCGCGGATGAATTCTCCGCCATCCTTTCGCGCCAGATCGATGAAAAGCTGCAGCCGCGCCAGGCTGCGCAGTAAGTCGCGGACAGAACCGGAGTATTCACATGGGAATGTCTGTTGGAGGTAGTGGTGGCGGCGGTGGCCGCCGTGGCAGTCGTCGTGGCGGAGGCCGTGGTGGCCCGATTTCCGAGATTAACGTGACGCCGCTGGTCGACGTCATGCTCGTGCTCTTGATCATCTTCATGGTGGCGGCGCCGATGATGACGTCGGGCGTGCCGATCGACCTGCCGCAGACGCAGGCCGGCGCACTGAACGCCCAAACGCAGCCGATCACGATCTCGATCAAGGCCGATGGCCAGGTCTATATCGGCGAATCCGAAATTCAGGTCACCGAAATCGCGGACAAGCTGAAAGCGATCGCGACGACCGGCTATAGCGAACGCATCTTCGTCAAGGGCGATTCCAAGGCGCCTTACGGCGTTATCGCCGACGTCATGTCTCGCATTCAGGAGGCCGGTTACAAGAACATCGGCCTGGTTACGCAGCAGCAGACAACGGATCACTGACGAACCGACATGAAGCGCAGTATTGCCACATCTGCTGTCATTCACATCCTGGTGCTGATCGGCGCCATGGTGTCGCTGAGTGCGCCGGCGCCGCTGGAGACGCCGGAAAGCACGGCGATGGATGTCGATATCGTGACGGCGGATCAGCTGCAGCAGGGTGAGAAGAAGGCGCCGGTGACGGATCACGCCGCGCGCAAACCGACGACCAAACAGGACCAGGTCGCCAACGCCCAGAATACCGGCGAGAACAAGGTGGATATCAAGAACCCGGTCGTGCCGACGCAACGGCCGGAGAGCGAAACCGCGGCTCAAGCGCCGAAGAAGGTGGATACGCCTGTACCGCAGGACGATCCGAGGCCGAACGACGTCAAGACCATCGAGCAGAAGGAAACGGAAGCCGCCCCCAAGGAAGTGGCCGCCATTCCGCAGCAAAAACCTGACGTGACGCCGACCCCGAAGCCGGATCCCACGCCGCCGACCCCGAAGGCCGATGCAACGCCGACGCCGCCAACGCCGCAGCCGACGGAACAAGCCGAAATTCAGCTGCCAAACAACGTCCCCGTGCCGGATGTGAAGCCGCAGCCGACGCCGCCGAAGGCTGCCGAGCAGAAGCCGGAGGTCAAGCCGACGCCAAAGCCGGATGTGAAGGTCGCCGACGCAAAGCCGACGGACAAGACGACGACGCAAAGCACGAGCAAGAATACCTCGGCTGACGACGGAAAGAAGGACGCTGACAAGAAACGTCAGACCCCGAAGGCCTCCAGCAAGGGCCTTGACGATGGTCTTGCCGATCAGATCAACGATCTTCTCAACAACACCTCGTCGAAGGGCGGTGCGAAGCGCTCGTCGCAGCAGGCTTCCGCCGGCGCCGATACCCAGGTCGCTTCGCTTGGCGGCAAGAAGTCGCTGGGTGCCGGCAAGCTCAGCCAGAGCCAGCAGGATGGCCTGCGCGATCTGATCCAGAAATACTGGAACCTCCCGCCTGGTCTTGAAGGCGCCGGCGACGTGCGAATCAAGGTGCACTTCAAGCTCGACAAATCCGGGCAGATCGTCGGTCAGCCGGAAGCGACGACCAACGGGGGACCGGCTTCGACACAAGGTGCCATGCAGTCCGCCGCTGTACGCGCGGTCCTTCGCGCGCAATCGGAGTTCATGTCGATTCTTCCGGCGGACAAATATGAGGACTGGCAGGAAGTCGTCGTCAATTTCAGTGCAGCGGATCTGGGGATGTGATGCGGGGAGCGCGGCTTTTGACGAACCACTGTCTCCGTCTCGGCATGAGCTTGCTTGTGGCCTTGGGCGTGATGTTGGCTGGTTCCGTGTCGGTGCAGGCTGCAAGCGCTACGCAGCAGCCTGGAAACTCGACTGGGGATCACATCCGCGAGGACGTCGCGAAGTATTGGAACTTTCCTCCGGGGCTCGAGGGAGCGAGAGATGTCCGCGTCCGGGTGCATCTCAAGCTCAGCCGAAGCGGAGAGATTGTGGGCGAGCCGAAGGTCACCGTGACCGGTGGCCCCAAGGCGACGCAGCAAGCCATGGCGGCAGCCGCAATGCGAGCTGTGCTTCGGGCTGCCCCGTTTAAGAACCTGCCAATAGATCAATATGACACCTGGAAAGAAGTTAGCCTTAACTTCGCACCGGCTCTGTGACGAATTAATGCTGAAAGGCTTGGCACATATGATCAGAAAATCCTTCGTCCGCCTCCTGGTGGTGCTAGCAGGCCTGATGGCTGTGGCATCCACTCCGGCCTATGCCGTGGTCGAGCTCAATATCAACAAGGGCAACGTCCAGCCCATGCCGATCGCTATCACCGACCTTCTGTCGAATGATACGCTCGGCCCGCAGATCTCGAGCGTCATCGCCGCCGATCTGCAGCGCTCGGGATTGTTCGCTCCGATCAACAAGCAGGCTTTCATCGAGAAGATTACCAATCCGGATTCGACCCCGCGCTTCCAGGACTGGACCTCGATCAATGCGCAGGCTCTGGTGACTGGCCGCGTGACGCAGGAAGGCGGCCGCCTTCGTGCCGAATTCCGCCTCTGGGATACGTTCGGCAACAGCCAGATGATCGGTCAGCAGTTCTTTGCCCAGCCGGATAACTGGCGCCGTGTCGCGCACATCATCGCTGATGCGATCTATCAGAAGATTACCGGCGAAAAGGGCTATTTCGATACCCGCGTCGTTTTCGTCGCCGAAAGCGGCCCGAAGACGGCCCGCAAGACACAGCTCGGTATCATGGACCAGGACGGCGCTAACGCGCGCATGCTGACCGACGGCAGCGACCTGGTATTGACGCCGCGCTTCTCGCCTAATCGCCAGGAAGTGACCTACATGTCCTTCGCCAACCAGCAGCCGCGCGTCTATCTGCTGCAGCTGCAGACGGGCCAGCGCGAACTGGTGGGCAATTTTCCGGGCATGACCTTCTCGCCGCGCTTCTCGCCGGACGGGCAGCGCGTCATCATGAGTCTTCAGCAGGAAGGCAACGCCAATATCTACACGATGGATCTGCGTTCGCGTACCACGACCCGTCTGACGTCTACGGCCGCGATCGATACCTCGCCATCCTATTCGCCCGATGGCACGCAGGTTGCATTCGAAAGCGACCGCGGTGGGCAGCCGCAAATCTATGTCATGAATGCCGACGGCTCCAACCAGCGCCGCATCTCCTTCGGTAATGGCTCCTACTCCACGCCGGTCTGGTCGCCGCGCGGCGATCTGATCGCCTTCACCAAACGGGCCGGCGGCAACTTTTCCATCGGCGTCATGAAGCCGGACGGTTCCGGCGAGCGAATCCTCACCTCCGGCTCCTACAGCGAAGGACCGACCTGGGCGCCGAACGGCCGCGTCATCATGTTCTTCCGCGCGCCGTCGGGTGCGAGCGGACCGCAAATTTATTCGATCGATCTGACCGGTTATAACGAGCAGAAGATCCCGACCCCTGGCTTCGCTTCCGACCCGGCATGGTCGCCGCTGCTCGAGTAGCGGGAAGGGCCGCCACGTTATCGCCGCAAAGTCCTGTGAGTGGACCATTTGGCGACAATTTTAGGACATCATTAACCATACTTGTTGGAATCCGATTAACCGAACCCGGTTACAGTCTGGCAACCCTGATAGAGACTTAAGGAGAGACCGGCCATGAGCCGCACCGCAACCCAGGCCGTTGGCCATATGCAGAACCTCGCCCGCAACCCGATCATGATCGCGCTTTTCGTTGGCCTTTCTCTGGCCGGCTGCGCTTCCAAGAAGGGTCTGCCGAACGATGCCAACGGTCTTGGCCTGAACGGTGCCGGCAATGCCACTCCGGGCTCGCCGCAGGACTTCACGGTCAATGTCGGCGACCGTATCTTCTTCGTTGTCGACAGCTCCTCCATCAGCTCCGAAGCAGCACAGACGCTCGATCGTCAGGCTCAGTGGCTCGCCCGTTATCCGAACTATTCCATCACGGTCGAAGGTCATGCCGACGAGACCGGCACCCGCGAGTACAACCTTGCTCTCGGCGCGCGCCGCGCTGCCGCCGCGAAAAGCTATCTCGCTTCGCGTGGTGTCCCGGCGAACCGTATGAAGACGATTTCGTATGGCAAGGAGCGCCCGGTCGCTACCTGCGACAACGAGTCCTGCTGGTCGCAGAACCGCCGCGCCGTCACCGTGCTCAACGGCGCCGGCTCCTGATCGTCAAAGACCAATCGGAATGCAAAAGGCGGCCTCGTGCCGCCTTTACTTTTTTGACCACACTTTGGCCGAACTCCGTTGCTTTTTGAGAGCAATTGTAAAAATCTCCTGTTCGAGCCCTCCGGCCCGAAGAATCAATAGGACAGGACGATCCATATGAGAAAACTTGTCGTGGCGAGCATGCTTTGTCTCGCTGCCATCGTGGGTAGCGAGCGCGATGCTTCTGCCTTGTCGTTGTTTGGAATGCATCTCGGAGGCCGCGATGCCTCCGCGCAGGCGGCTCCCGGCAACGCAGATCAAAGACAAGCGCAATACGGCCAGGCACCTGTCATCAACGTTCAAAACAGCGATGCGGAAATGCGCCTTCAGCAGCTCGAAGACCAGATGCGCCAGCTGAACGGCCGCGTCGAGGAGATGAGCTACCAGCTTCTCCAGATGCAGGAGCAGATCCGCAAGGCGCAGGAGGACAACGAATTCCGCTTCCAGCAGCTGGAAAAGCGCGGCGGCGGTAGCAGCGCGCCCGCATCGGGCGGCACGATGAAGAAGAGCGAGGCCGACGCGCCTGCGCAAGGCGGCGTCAAGCAGGACGATATTGCCGGCGTTATCAGCAACTCGCAGAATGGAAACACCACCGGTGCACGCGGCGCCGGCGCTGGCAAGCCGCCGGGCGAGCTTGGCTCTATCCAGTTCGACCAGGGCGGCGACCAGATCGGCTCCTCGATTACAGGGGCCAACAACGGTTCGGGTGCGCCGCCAAGTGCAGGTTCCGGCTCGCAGACGGCATCGCTCGGCAGCGAGAACGATCAATACAAGGCTGCCTACGGCCACGTCCTGTCCGGCGACTATAGCGTCGCCGAACAGGAATTCCGCCAATATCTCGACAGCTATCCCAGCAGCTCGCGGGCGGCCGATGCGAATTTCTGGCTCGGCGAAGCGCTTTATTCGCAGGGCAAGTACAATGATGCTGCCAAGACTTTCCTGAATGCTCATCAGAAATATAGCACTTCGGAAAAGGCGCCGGAAATGCTCCTGAAGCTCGGCATGTCCCTGGCCGCTCTCGACAACAAGGATACCGCCTGCGCCACGCTTCGCGAGGTCACCAAGCGTTATCCGAAGGCCTCCAAGGCTGTGACCGGCAAGGTTGCCAGCGAACAGAAGCGGCTTGCCTGCTGACCGCCATGTCCATTGACGCTGTGACCGGCGATGCCACAGCCATTACGCCTGAAGCCGCAACCAGCGAATTTCTGCATTCTCTCTCGAAGCCTGCTCATATTCTCGTCGCCGTTTCGGGCGGCAGCGATTCCACCGGGCTTCTGATTGCCCTTGCCGAGCGGCTGAAATCCCATCCTCACGACGATATTACCCTTACCGCAGCAACGATCGACCATGGCTTGCGTGCCGCATCAGCGGGCGAAGCGCGAGAAGTCGCTGCATTCTGCGCCTCGCGCGGTATTTCGCATTTTATCCGTCGCTGGGAGGGGGAAAAGCCCGGAACCGGCATCATGGCCGCAGCACGTGAAGCGCGTTATGCGCTGCTTGCGGAGCTCGCCTCCGAGATTTCGGCCGATGCGATCGTAACCGCTCATACGTGGGACGATCAGCGCGAGACGATTGCCATGCGCGGCGCGCGGCGGGGGCAGGGCGGTTATGGCACAGGCATCGCCGATGCGGTTCTGTTCGATCGGCGTATCTGGGTTGTCAGGCCGTTTCTCGCCTGCCGGCGGGCTGAAATCAGGACCTATCTCGAGACGCGCGATGTGTCCTGGCTCGACGACCCCAGCAACGAGGATGCGCGATACGAGCGCGTACGCACCCGTATGGAGCTTGCAAGAGAGCCGGTGGCCGAAATGCCGGCTGATGGTGGCGCCGATCGCGCCGCGCTTTCCGAGCGGGCTGCAGTGTGGCTGGACGAGCATGTCGCAATCCACGCGGGTGCGCTCTGCGCCGTTGCGCGGCCCGGTCTTTCCGCTGATGCAGCGGTCGTTGCCTATGCCCTGTCTTATCTTGCCGCCATCTTCGGTGGCAGTTCCTATCCGCCGGGGCGTGCGCAAATGGAGCGTGTTCTCGAATTTGTGAACGGGGCGAACCTCGGTCGGCGCACGGCGGGAGGGGTGATCTTCGACCTTCGTCGCGATGCGCTCTATCTTATGCGGGAGAGCCGCAATATCGCTCCGGTTTCGGTCCTGCCTGGTGAAAAAGTCAATTGGGATGGCCGCTTTGAAATAGAGAATTTCGGCCCGACCGCAGTCCGCGTCAGCGCTCCGGGAGTGGGAAATACGACGATTTTTCCGGCAAATCTGCCGGGAGGCGTGGTGAAACGCGCTCAGGCGGCGATGCCGTCGATCGTGCCGGAAGGAGGGGACAAGGCGGCGAGCGTCGCGCTTCTACCCCGTCTCGCGCCCTTCGACCGCTTTTTGACACGATTTGATCTCACATTTGCCAATAGCCTCTCGGTCGCTTTCGGGCGTGAAGCCTATAGGAGGCTGCCGATTTCGGCCCTATAGACGGAAAAAACATGCGGCGATGCGGTTTGCCTTGGCAAGGGCTTGGCGCAACCCTATGTTAGGGATCAAGTAATACCGCCGCTTGACGGCGGGAGTTTCAGTGCTGGGGAGTTCGATGAACCCTAATTTTCGTAATTTCGCTCTGTGGGCAATCATAGCCTTGCTGTTGATTGCCCTGTTCAGCATGTTCCAGAACGCGCCGGCACAAACAGGCTCCAGGGAAATACCGTATTCGCAGTTCCTCCGGGAAGTTGATTCCGGCCGCGTTCGTGACGTTACCGTCACCGGCAACCGCGTCGTCGGCAGCTATGTCGAAAACGGCACGCCCTTCCAGACCTATGCTCCGGTCGTGGATGACAGCCTGCTTGAGCGCCTGCAAAGCAAGAACGTCAACATTGTCGGCCGTCCGGAATCGGATGGCTCCTCGAGCTTCCTGAGCTATCTCGGCACGCTGCTGCCGATGCTCCTGATCCTCGGCGTCTGGCTGTTCTTCATGCGTCAGATGCAGGGCGGCTCGCGCGGCGCCATGGGCTTCGGCAAGTCGAAGGCAAAGCTTCTGACGGAGGCGCATGGTCGCGTCACTTTCGATGACGTCGCTGGTGTCGACGAAGCCAAGCAGGATCTGGAAGAAATCGTTGAATTCCTGCGCGATCCGCAGAAATTCCAGCGTCTCGGCGGCCGTATCCCGCGCGGCGTTCTTCTTGTCGGCCCTCCCGGTACTGGTAAGACGCTTCTGGCGCGCGCCATTGCCGGCGAAGCCAATGTGCCGTTCTTCACCATCTCCGGTTCCGACTTCGTCGAAATGTTCGTCGGCGTCGGCGCAAGCCGTGTCCGCGACATGTTCGAGCAGGCCAAGAAGAATGCACCTTGCATTATCTTCATCGACGAAATCGACGCCGTCGGCCGCCATCGTGGCGCCGGTCTTGGCGGCGGTAACGACGAGCGCGAGCAGACGCTCAACCAGCTGCTGGTCGAGATGGACGGCTTCGAGGCCAATGAAGGCATCATCCTGATCGCCGCGACCAACCGTCCCGACGTTCTCGACCCTGCGCTGCTGCGTCCGGGCCGCTTCGACCGCCAGGTCGTGGTGCCCAACCCGGATATCGTCGGCCGCGAGCGTATCCTCAAGGTTCATGCCCGCAACGTGCCGCTGGCGCCGAACGTCGATCTGAAGACGCTCGCTCGCGGTACGCCCGGCTTCTCCGGTGCCGATCTCATGAACCTCGTCAACGAAGCTGCCCTCATGGCCGCCCGCCGCAACAAGCGCCTGGTCACCATGCAGGAATTCGAAGACGCCAAGGACAAGATCATGATGGGCGCCGAGCGCCGCTCTTCGGCCATGACCGAAGCGGAAAAGAAGCTCACCGCCTATCATGAAGCCGGTCACGCCATCACGGCACTCAAGGTTGCCGTCGCCGACCCGCTGCACAAGGCGACGATCATCCCACGCGGCCGTGCGCTCGGCATGGTCATGCAGTTGCCGGAAGGCGACCGCTACTCCATGAGCTATACGTGGATGGTGTCGCGGCTCTGCATCATGATGGGTGGCCGCGTTGCTGAAGAACTGACTTTCGGCAAGGAAAACATCACCTCCGGTGCATCCTCGGATATCGAGCAGGCGACCAAGCTTGCCCGTGCTATGGTCACGCAATGGGGTTTCTCCGATCAGCTTGGTCAGGTTGCCTATGGCGAAAACCAGCAGGAAGTATTCCTCGGCCACTCGGTTTCGCAGTCGAAGAACGTGTCCGAGGCGACCGCGCAGACGATCGATAATGAAGTCCGCCGCCTGATCGATCAGGCTTATCAGCAGGCCAAGGATATCCTTACGGAGCATCACGACGGCTTCGTGGCAATCGCCGAGGGCTTGCTCGAATATGAGACGCTGAGTGGCGACGAAATCAAAGCTCTGCTTCGTGGCGAAAAGCCGGCGCGCGATCTCGGTGACGATACGCCGCCGAGCCGTGGCTCGGCCGTGCCGAAGACCGGCGCGAAAAAGGACGGCTCGCTCGGTGCCAAGGGTGACGAGCCCGAAGGCGGGTTCGAACCGCAGCCGCGTTAAGGCGTGAGAGGTTCAAACCTCGAAATTGAAAGGCCAGCCCATGAAAATGCGGCTGGCCTTTTTGCTGAAAGGTTGAGGGAGAGGCGATGCCGAGCTGCTGACCCTTTGCATATTACCATATCAGTCTGAAGTAACGGAGACGCGGCAGGCTGTGGATCGGACTATGTCCGTCACGATCCGATGCAGTTTTTTAGTGCTTATTAATGGTAACGCGGTGTAATAGGCGTTCTCGGTAATTTAAGTGCCGAATTTTACAATCTATGGCATGAGCCAGAAGCATCGATGTTTGCAGTGCCGCGGGTTTCCAAGCGGCGATATCGATGCCGCCGTACTCCTCGCGAGGATGCGGCAACGACAGGAGTGCATATGAAACGCCGTTATTTCGGAACTGACGGAATTCGCGGTCAATCCAACATCTATCCGATGACGCCAGATCTTGCCATGCGCGTGGGTATCGCTGCCGGCACGATCTTCCATCGAGGTAGCCATCGCCATCGGGTCGTCATCGGCAAGGATACGCGCCTTTCGGGCTATATGCTGGAAAATGCCATAGTGGCAGGCTTTACCGCAGCCGGCGTCGATGCCTTCGTTCTCGGACCTATCCCGACGCCAGCAGTCGCGATGCTGACGCGCTCGCTGCGCGCCGATATCGGCGTCATGATCTCGGCTTCGCACAATCCCTATCAGGATAATGGCATCAAGCTTTTCGGCCCTGATGGCTATAAGCTCTCCGACGATCTCGAAATGAAGATCGAGGACATGCTCGACAAGGACATGTTGGAGCATCTGGCCAAGTCGGAGAATATCGGTCGCGCCAAGCGTATCGACGGTGTCCATGACCGTTACATCGAGCATGCCAAGCGTACGCTGCCGCGCGATGTGACGCTGCAGGGACTGCGGATCGCCATCGATTGCGCCAATGGTGCCGCATACAAGGTTGCCCCGGCCGCCCTTTGGGAGCTTGGCGCCGATGTCGTGACCATCGGCAATGAGCCGAATGGCACGAATATCAATCTGAATTGCGGCTCCACCAGCCCCATCGCCCTGCAGAAGAAGGTGGACGAAGTGCGTGCCGATATCGGCATTGCGCTGGATGGCGATGCCGATCGCGTCATCATTGTCGATGAAACCGGCACCATCATCGATGGCGACCAGCTGATGGCCGTCATTGCCGAAAGCTGGGCTGAGAGTCAGACGTTGCGCGGCAATGGCATTGTCGCAACCGTCATGTCCAATCTCGGACTGGAGCGGTTCCTCGACGATCGCGGCATGTCGCTCGCACGTACGGCTGTCGGCGACCGCTATGTCGTCGAGCATATGCGCCAGCACGATTACAATGTCGGCGGCGAGCAGTCGGGTCATATCGTGCTCTCTGATTACGGCACGACGGGCGACGGTCTGGTGGCTGCGCTGCAGATCCTTGCCGCGGTGAAGCGCACAGGCAAGCCGGTCAGCGAAGTCTGTCGCCGTTTCGAGCCGGTGCCACAGCTGCTGCGCAATGTCCGTATTTCCGGCGGCAAGCCGCTGGAGGATATTCATGTGCGCCAGGCGATCGCCGATGCAGAAAGCGAGCTGTCCCGCAACGGCCGGCTGGTGATCCGCCCCTCCGGCACAGAACCCTTGATCCGCGTCATGGCGGAAGGGGACGATCGCGGCCAGATCGAGCGCATCGTCGGCGGATTGATCGACGTGATCTCGAGCGTGCGTTCGGCTGCCTGAGCAGGCAAAAGACGTAATTGCGAATAAATAGCATGGCCGTCCTATCGGGCGGCCATTGTGTTTTCAGTTTCGGAATGACGGCAGTGCTACTGGAACATTTCTCCGGGATAAGCGCCCCAGAGCTTGTCCTGCCTGACATAACCTCTGGCGGAGTGCTCGCGGACGGAGACGCGGCACCACGTTCCGGTGCAGGATTGCAGTGAAACCAGCACGCGAGGCTGCAGCTCAGCGATCGTCGTGGCGGAGGGGTTCGGATCGGCACGCAGCGCGGCATTCTTCGCCAGCCAGGGGGCGATCAGGGCCGTCCGCGCTCCGGAAAGCAGGGCGCTGTGCATCCAGCCGGTGACGCCCGTATCGTCGCGGACTTGCCGCCAATGGCCGTATTCGTCGATGATCTCCAAGGGAAGACCCGGCTTCATATAGATCCATTTCGTGGCATAGATCGTCGACGGGCCGACGCGCATGCGCGCCTTTTGGGCGCGGAGGGAAACATAACGTGGGATCGGCAAACCGGTTTCACGCCCCTTGTTCCATGCGGAGGCTGTGGCGGCGATCGGCTTTACCGGCATTGCGCCTGCCAGGACGGCGGAGCTCAGAAAGATGAGAGCAAGGCCCAGGCCGGCCGGTATTATGCGACGGTAAGTCAATGACTCCCTCCTGAGTTATCTCTCCGGCGACAGCACTGTAATGGTTCGATTCTTGCCAAACGGTTTAGGAACTGCCGCCTCTGGGTCCATCCGCAGACCCGGTGCCTGAGTTAAAAAAGGAGGTGGGCGCCGCTTCTTATCTCGTTCTCGTCATTCAAGTATCAATTTTCTCTAATATATGAAACAAAGTATAATTCCTAAATAAACACGGTAAATATTCGTAGTTAATCAGGTTTTAACTCCTTTTCATCATTATTCCCGTCATGTCATTTCAATTGGCAAGCTTTTGCTGTGCCAAGGGCAAGAAATTTGGAGCCAAAGCCATGATGAAAACCCTGATTGGGGCACTTGCCACTTTGCTTGTCGGCACGTCCGCCTTTTCTGCTGATCTTTATACGCCCGAACCGGTACAGCCGGCGCCGGAAGTGACGGTCGCTCAATCCAGCGGCTGGTATCTGCGCGGCGATGTCGGCTATGCCTTCACGAACCTGCGCGGCGCGAACTACTTCCAGGGCTCCAATGCCAGCCTAGTCGATTTCGATCGCGCCAAGCTGGATGGCAATGTCACGCTCGGTGGCGGTGTCGGTTACCAGATCAACAACTACCTTCGCACGGACTTGACGCTCGACTATCTCTTCAAGTCCGACTTCAAGGGCTCCACGAAGGGTGATTGCGGCGCCTGCGGCCCGGGCTTTACTCCGACTGCGGCAACCTCGCGCGATCTTGCCTCCCTGACGGCCTATAGCTTGCTTGCCAACGCTTATGTCGATCTCGGCACCTACGGCATCTTCACTCCTTATGTCGGCGGCGGTCTCGGCGGCACTTACGTCAAGTGGAGCAATCTGAAGAACACGTCCTGCTCCGACGCCAACCCGGATTCCTGCGACGGAACGGTCTCGCATAACGGCCGCGGCAGCTGGCGCTTTACCTATGCGCTGATGGCCGGTACCTCCATCGATCTGACCTGCAACCTCAAGGCGGATGTCGGTTATCGTTATCGCCACGTTCAGGGCGGCGACATGTTCGGTTACAACGAGAATGGCGGTCCCGGCTACGACAAGGGCCTGAACCTGCACGAAGCCCGCATCGGTGCCCGCTATACGTTCGGAGGCTGCCAGACGGCAAGCTACATGCCGCCGGCAGATATCCCGGTCCAGGCGCCGGTCTACAAGTAAGCAATATCCATTCAAGTTATTGAAAAGCCGTCCGGTTTCTCGCCGGACGGCTTTTGTTTTTCCTCTATCCCGTTAAGCAATTCTCCGTTGCCTTAAAGCTTCATTAACCATGAATTCCTTATGGTTAATGAAATGAGAATGGCAGCCTTCCCGCTCAGACCCAGACATATGAGATATCAAGGGGAGCTAGCCGGTTCGACATTCGGGCGCGAGCCCGAGGATGGAAGGCGAGGGGTAATGATCCGTTTTGACGCTTTGACGCTAGCCGCAGCGATGGCAGGCGCATCGGCGGGTGTTGCGTTTGCGGCCGATGCGACACCGCCGGAAATCAAGATGTCGGAGGTGAGTGTCAAGGATGCCAGGGGATGGTATGTGCGCGGCGATGTCGGCTATGCCGTCAATGCCAGCCGCACCGACACGAAATTTCGCGCCTATGATCCTGCGGGTGACGATTACAGTTCGAGCAGCTTTGATTCGACCCGGTTCGGCGGGGATTTTTCCGGCGGTCTTGGTGTCGGCTATCAGTTCAACGATCTGTTCCGCGCGGATGTGACGGGCGATTTCTTCAGCGGTGATTTTAATGGCCGCATTTCGAGCGATTCGCCTTGTTCCGGCGGGGTCGGCGGCACGGGATGCTCCACGAGAGCTCGTTCTTCCTTCAGGGCCGGCAGCCTGATGGTCAATGGCTATGTCGACCTCGGGACGCTCGCCGGCTTCACGCCCTATGTCGGTGCCGGCCTCGGTGCCAGCAGGGTTTCCTGGAGCAGCGTCAACGCCATCGGCTCCTGTGTGGACGGCACGTCGGGCTGCGGTGGCGCTGCCTCAGTCAGCGCACGCTATCCTGGTGACAGTGACTGGCGCCTGACCTACGCCTTGATGGCGGGTGTGGCTTATGAGGTTGCGCCGAATATCAAGGTCGATCTTGGCTACCGCTTCTCCCATATCGCGGGTGGTGACATGTTCGGCTATTCCGCCGCAGATTCGGCTGCAGGCGCCGGCGGCACGGCAGGCCGTGACGGCGCGTTGTCGCGCCATGAGATTCGCGTGGGCTTGCGGATCACTACTTGGTAAAATCCGAGGCTTACGGCGTCGTCAGCACGTAGGCGATACGCCGAAAGAAATCCACGGTTCGGAAGATGTGTGCGGGTATGCGCCGCCAGGCCGGTGCCTTGGCCGCGCGGTAGTCGCGACGCCAGCCGATCATCGTCGTTCGCTGCAGCCGGCTGAAGCCAGCAATGTTCGCGCGCGTACTCACGATGGAGATATTCATGTCCCAGCCACGCTCCACGGCCACATCCCAGGGCAGCGACATGATGGCCAGCGATTTCACGATCTTTTCGGCGCCTTTGCGCGTGACAAGATAGCAGGCCGTCGAGCCTTGCGGACCAAAGAGGCAGCGGCCGACGATATCTCCCTTGCTGCTTCGGCCCATGGCACGAAAGCCGTTCCAGCGGTGATTGACGAGCTTGATCAGGTCGGCATTGGGCGCAGCATTCTTCGCGGCCACGGTGCGTGCGAGGAAATCGATATCCAGCGCAACATCATCTTCGATGACCACGGCCATTTCGCCGCCGCCCGCCAAAAACTGTTGCAGCGCCAGCAGGTGACTGCGGTAGCAGCCATACTCGCCGGGCAGGATGGTGCGGCCATGCCGGCGCTGGAAGCGATCGTGATCTACATCGATCCATTCGTCGCGCGGGACGAGGGCACCGTCGACGCCATGAATACGCTCGAATCGAAAACCGAACTCATCGCTCTGCCGCTGAATCTCCGCCAGCCGTTCGGCTGCCCGGTCGATATTGATAAGATAGACCGGCATGGTTTGTGACGGTGTAAAAGAAGTTTCGGCGAGCGCAGTTAGGGACATCGAGCACACTTGATAATTTCCATCGGCGCAAAACGGCGGGCGCCTAGCCATATATGATTGTGCATCAGCATAGAAACTAGCTCTTGTGGCACTAAATTTGGCTTATTTCCATTGCGCGTGCCTTGCCTGGCATCAAAATCTCGCACGAAATCGTGAGGGAGCGCCATGAGCAATTTTTATTGTTGCGCTAACGGGCTGCTTCCAATATATCCGGCGGCGGGACACTCCTCCCCAACGAGGAGCTTTCTATCTGAGAGGATAGCATCATGACTAAGCTCGCCAAGCCGGACATCCGTCCGAATAATACCCATTTCTCTTCTGGTCCATGCTCGAAGCGTCCCGGTTGGACGCTTAACGCTCTTTCCGATGCGGCTCTTGGCCGTTCGCACCGCGCGAAAGTTGGTAAGGCAAAGCTGAAGCAGGCCATTGATCTTACTCGCGAAATTCTAGAAGTGCCGGCGGATTATCGCATTGGCATCGTTCCGGCTTCCGACACCGGTGCCGTCGAAATGGCTCTCTGGTCGCTCCTCGGCGAACGCGGCGTCGACATGCTCGCCTGGGAAAGCTTCGGCGCCGGCTGGGTTACCGACGTCGTCAAGCAACTAAAGCTCAAGGACGTCCGCAAGCTCGAAGCCGGCTACGGCGAGCTGCCCGATCTTTCCGCTGTCGATTTCGACCGCGACGTAGTCTTCACCTGGAACGGCACTACCTCTGGCGTGCGCGTTCCGAACGGCGATTTCATCCCGGCCGACCGCAAGGGCCTGACGATCTGCGACGCCACTTCGGCGGCCTTCGCTCAGAACCTCGATTTTGCCAAGCTCGACGTCGTCACCTTCTCCTGGCAGAAGGTTCTGGGCGGCGAGGGCGCACATGGCGTCATCATCCTGTCGCCGCGCGCTGTCGAGCGCCTGACGACCTATCAGCCTGCCTGGCCGCTGCCGAAGATCTTCCGCATGACCAGCGGCGGCAAGCTGATCGAAGGCATCTTTACCGGCGAGACGATCAACACGCCGTCGATGCTTTGCGTCGAGGACTATATCGACGCTCTCCTCTGGGCGAAGGATCTCGGCGGCCTGAAGGCGCTGATCGGCCGTGCCGATGCCAATGCCAAGGTCATCCACGATTTCGTCGCCGCCAACGACTGGATCGCCAATCTCGCCGTCAAGGCGGAGACGGCGTCCAACACCTCCGTCTGCCTGAAGATCGTTGACAAGGACGTCGTCGCTCTCGATGCCGATGGCCAGGCGAATTTCGCCAAGGGTCTGGTTGCGCTCCTTGAGAAGGAAGGCGTCGCCTATGACGTCGGCCATTACCGCGACGCGCCGTCGGGCCTGCGCATCTGGGCCGGTGCGACGATCGAAGCTTCCGACATGCAGAAGCTGATGCCCTGGCTCGCCTGGGCTTTCGAAACGCAGAAGGCGACGCTCTCCCAGGCTGCTGCCTGAGGTTTGAGGCGTCTATGGCTCCGCCGGTGAGGCGGAGCCCAGCATTCCGAATTCTCGTTGTTTTCATGCAATTCCCTACGGAAAGCCGTTTCGCATTTCGTGGAATTGCTCGTCTTAGCTGACCCTTTTCAGGAGGCCTCAATGGCACCTCGCGTTCTCGTATCCGACGAACTGTCGGAAACCGCCGTCCAGATCTTCCGCGATCGCGGCGTCGAAGTCGATTTCCAGCCGCAGCTTGGCAAGGACAAGGACAAGCTGTTCGAAATCATCGGTAACTACGATGGTCTTGCCATCCGTTCCGCCACCAAGGTGACGGAGAAGATCATCGAAGCGGCCAAGAACCTCAAGGTTGTCGGCCGCGCAGGTATCGGGGTCGACAATGTCGATATCCCCGCCGCCTCGCGCCGCGGTATCATCGTCATGAACACGCCGTTCGGCAATTCGATCACCACGGCCGAACACGCCATCGCGCTGATGTTTGCCGTTGCCCGTCAGCTTCCGGCGGCCGATGCCTCGACGCAGGCCGGCAAGTGGGAAAAGTCGAAGTTCATGGGTGTCGAAATCACCGGCAAGACGCTCGGCATCATCGGCGCCGGCAACATCGGCTCCATCGTCATTGCCCGCGCCCTTGGCCTGAAGATGCATGTTCTGGCCTATGACCCGTTCCTGTCCAAGGAGCGCGCCGAGGAAATGGGCGTCACCAAGGTCGAGCTCGACGAGCTCTTCGCCGGCGCCGACTTCATCACGCTGCATGTGCCTTTGACCGATAAGACCCGGAACATCATCGATGCCTCTGCCATCGCCAAGATGAAGCAAGGCGTGCGCATCATCAACTGCGCCCGCGGCGGTCTCGTCGATGAGGCAGCTCTTGCCGCAGCCATCAAGTCCGGCCATGTCGCCGGTGCCGCCTTCGACGTCTTCGAGGTCGAACCCGCCAAGGAAAGCCCGCTCTTCGGCCTGCCGAATGTCGTCTGCACGCCGCATCTCGGCGCGTCCACGACGGAAGCACAGGAGAACGTCGCACTTCAGGTGGCCGAGCAGATGGCGGACTACCTCGTCAAGGGCGCTGTCTCCAACGCCATCAACATGCCCTCGATCACGGCTGAGGAAGCGCCGATCCTGAAGCCGTTCATCAGGCTTGCCGACGTTCTCGGCGCCTTCGTCGGCCAGGTGACCGACGATCCGATCAAGGAAATCGAGATTCTCTATGACGGCGTCACCGCCGGCATGAACACCAAGGCGCTGACGAGCGCCCTGCTGGCCGGCCTGATCCGCAACCAGGTTGCCGACGTCAACATGGTTTCGGCACCGATCATGATCAAGGAAAAGGGTATCGTCCTTGCCGAAGTCAAGCGCGACAAGACCGGCGTCTATGACGGCTACATCAAGTTGACGGTCACGACAGACAGCATGAGCCGCTCCGTCGCCGGTACCGTCTTCTCGGACGGTAAGCCGCGCTTCATCCAGATCAAGGGCATCAACCTCGATGCCGATGTCGGCAACCACATGGTCTATCTCGCCAATACCGACGTTCCCGGCATGATCGGCTTCATCGGCACGACGCTCGGCTCTGCCGGCGTCAATATCGCCAACTTCCAGCTTGGCCGTGACAAGCAGGGTGGTGATGCCATCGCGCTTCTCTATGTCGACGGTCCGATCAGTGATGAGGTGCTCGGCAAGCTGACGGCGCATCAGGCGATCCGTCAGGCAAAGCCGCTGGTATTCAACGTCGATTGAGCCTGCCCGCCCTGGAGAAGGGCGGCAGCTATAGAATTCGCTCCTCCCAAGAGCCAATCCGAAAGCCCGGCGCGACATAAGTTGCGCCGGGCTTTCTTCATGGTCGTGAGGGTTGTGGATAAGCCCGGTGCACAGGCTATCGGGAGCGATGAAACGCGCCTATCTCTATGGTCATGGAGGCTTTGCGGAAGAACATCCTCGGGGAAGGAATGGGCACGCCGATCGAATGGCTGGCGAAGCCGGCTTCCGTGGCGATCGTGCTCTTTGCGCGCGCCATTACCGCCGTTCGGGCGATCTGGCCCGAAAGCGGCATGCAAACCCGCCGCTGCGTCTATTTCGCCAATCACTCCAGCCATGGCGATTTCATCCTGATTTGGACTGTCCTGCCGCCACGATTGCGCCGCCGCGTACGCCCGGTGGCGGGCGCCGATTATTGGCTGAAATCGCCGCTGAACAGCTTCATCGGCCGGGACGTCTTCAACGCCGTGCTGATCGAACGGGATCGTGAAGCGCGCAAGGAAGATCCGGTCACGCAGATGACGCAGGCGCTCGATGCCGGCTCCTCGCTGATCCTGTTTCCAGAGGGCACCCGTAATCTCACCGAGCAGCCGTTGCAGCCCTTCAAGAGCGGGCTTTTCCATCTTGCGCAGGCTCGCCCTGATATCGATCTCGTGCCCGTCTGGATCGACAACCTCAACCGCGTCATGCCCAAGGGCGAGTTCGTGCCCATTCCGCTGATCTGCACGGTCACCTTCGGCGAGGCGCTGCATATCGGCGAGACCGAAGAGAAGGCGGAGTTTCTGGCGCGAGCCGAAGCGGCGCTGCTGGCACTGGCGCCCAAGCGGGCGGGAGACTGAGCATGGGTGCGGCAAGTGCCGATCTGATCCACCTCGTTCTTGGCATTTTCGGCGTCTTGATCGTCGCCTCCGTCATCGGCTACGTGCTGGAGCGGCGGCTGTCGCCTGACGGATCGAATGCCGCGATCGAAAATCTGAATGCGCGCATCAAGGCCTGGTGGGTGATGGTGGTGCTGATCGGCATCGCCTTCATTGCCGGGCGCGCCGGCGTCATCCTGCTCTTCGCCTTCTGCTCTTTTGCGGCGCTGCGCGAATTCATGACGCTGATCAACACGAAGCGGGCGGATCATTGGGCACTTGCCGCGGCCTTCTTTGTGGCCTTGCCGGTGCAATATTATCTGCTCTGGGCCGAGCAATATGGTATCTATTCGATCTTCATCCCCGTTTACGCCTTCCTCTTCATGCCGATCATCGCGGTGCTGCGCGGCGACACGGAGCGGTTTCTGGTGCGGATCGCCGAGGTGCAATGGGCGCTGATGATCTGCGTCTTCTGCGCCTCGCATGTGCCGGCGCTACTGACACTGCACATTCCGGGCTATGAAGGCCGCAATGTGCTGCTGATCGCTTTTCTGGTGATCGTCGTGCAGCTCAGCGACGTCCTGCAATATGTCTGGGGCAAGCTTTTCGGGAAGACGAAGATCGCGCCGCGGCTGTCGCCCTCGAAGACGGTGGAGGGTTTTGTCGGCGGGGTCATCAGCGCCTCTTTGATCGGGGCGGCCCTCTGGTGGGTGACGCCGTTCACGCCGCTGCAGGCCGGGCTTCTCGCCTTCGTCATCACGATCATGGGTTTCTTCGGCGGGCTCGTCATGTCGGCGATCAAGCGGGATCGCGGCGTCAAGGATTGGGGCCATCTCATCGAGGGGCATGGCGGCCTGATCGACCGTCTGGACTCGGTCGTCTTTTCCGCGCCGATCTTCTTTCATCTCGTTCGCTTCTGGTGGTCGCTGTCATGAGCGGAAGGCTGAAAGCACTTGCCGGCAGCAGCATCGTGCATGTGCTTTTCGCCTTCCTTGCCATGGGCGGCTGGGCTTTCTTCGCCAATCGCATGCACCCGATGCCGCGGCCGCTGATCGCGGGCTTCGTGCAGGGCGTGCTTTCGGGCTGCCTGACGCTGTTCCTGAAATCCGTGGTCGAAGCTTTGTCGCGCCGGTTCGACGGCTCTACGCGCCTCTGGGCGCCGCCGCTGATCGCCTGCCTAGGCTCGGCAACGATCCTGGTCGTCATCCACGCGTTGAGCGGCACGCCGGAGATCCTGAAGACCATTGCCGTGCCGCTGCTGGTCTCTTCCAGCTATGCGACGATCTACAATTATTCGATATCGGGCGGAAGGCCGCGAAATCATGAAAGGTGAGGGCGTATGACCGGCGAGGGAACAGGCGACAGGCGGCCGCTGGCGAGCCGCAACACACGATGGGCACAGGCACTGGCGCGGCGCATGACTGCGCTTTCAGTGACTCCGAACCAGATCTCGCAGGCAAGCATGGTCATGGCAGCACTGGCGGGGGCATCATTCTGGCTCTCCGGGGCCACCGGTAGTGCCAGAATGCGGATGGTCTTGCTGATCTTTGCCGCCTTGTTCTGTCAGCTACGTCTGCTCTGCAATCTGCTTGACGGTATGGTGGCGGTCGAGGGCGGAAAAGGTGAGGCCGATGGACCGTTCTGGAACGAATTTCCGGATCGCATCGCTGATATCCTCATCTTTGCGGGTATCGGCTATGGCATTGCGATGCCGGGCCTCGGTTGGGCCGCCGCCGCCTTTGCTGTACTGACCGCCTATGTCCGCGAGCTTGGCCGCGCCACAGGCAATCCCAGCGATTTCGGCGGTCCGATGGCCAAGCAGCATCGCATGGCGGTCGCGACGGCTGCGGCTTTGCTTTCGCTCATCGAGGCGCTATGGAGCGGCGGCAGCTGGGTTTTGACCATCGCTCTTTGGGTCGTTGCCGCCGGATCGGCGGTGACAGTCCTGCGGCGCAGCCTCAATCTGATCCTGCATTTGAAGGCAGAGGGATGATTCGCGATTTCGCCCACCCCTTGCATGGGTTGGCAATCCTTTCTATATCCGTCCACAATTGAGGCTGGCTGCAAAGAGCGGCTAAAGGCCCTGTGCAATGAAAATTCGCCGCTTTTGCATGGCATCCGGCGGCAACAAGCATGATCCCGAAAAGTGTGCAGCGGTTTTTGGATCAGATCATGCGAAATGAAATCGTGAGAGCGTGGCGACGTTTCGAAGAAACGTCTCCCGCTCGGCAGCATCGAAGATCGTTCAAGACTGGCGGCAACGACCGTGAATACACTGGATTTTGACAAGAGGCCGGAAGATACCCGCGTCGTCGTCGCCATGTCGGGCGGTGTCGACAGTTCCGTCGTCGCCGGCATTTTGAAGCGGCAGGGTTACGATGTGCTCGGCATCACGCTGCAGCTCTATGACCATGGCGCGGCCGTGCATCGCGCCGGCTCCTGTTGCGCCGGCCAGGATATCGACGATGCGCGCCGCGTCTGTGAAACGCTCGGTATTCCGCATTACGTGCTCGATTATGAAAAGCGTTTCCGTGAGACGGTCATCAATCCCTTCGCCGAAAGTTATGTGGCCGGCGAAACGCCGATCCCCTGCGTTGCCTGCAACCAGACGGTCAAGTTCGCCGATCTTCTGCTGACTGCCAAGGAACTCGGCGCCGATGCGCTGGCGACCGGCCACTACATCCGTTCGCGTCCGAATCCATCGACGGAGCACCCAAATCGCCGCGCGCTCTATCGCCCGGCCGATGCCGATCGCGACCAGAGTTATTTTCTCTTTGCGACGACGCAGGAGCAGATCGATTATCTGCGCTTTCCGCTCGGCGGTATGCCGAAGGCCGAAACCCGCGCGCTTGCCGAGGAAATGGGCCTGGTCGTCGCCAAGAAGGCCGACAGCCAGGACATCTGTTTCGTGCCGCAAGGCAAATATTCCGACGTCATCGCCAAGCTGAAGCCGAATGCGGCGCTTGCCGGCGAGATCGTGCACCTCGACGGCCGCGTGCTCGGCCAGCACGAGGGTATCCTGCATTACACGATCGGCCAGCGCCGCGGTATCGGTGTTGCCACGGGCGAGCCGCTTTACGTCGTCTATCTCGACGCCCGCTCGCGCCGCGTCATCGTCGGCCCGAAGGAGGCGCTGGAAACGCACCGCGTCTATCTGCGTGATGTCAACTGGCTTGGCGACGAACCGCTGGAGCAGGCCGCTTCCGGCGCGGGCTTTGCCTGTTTCGCCAAGGTTCGCTCCACCCGCGCACCGTCGCCGGCTGTGCTGCATGCCGATGCCAGCGGCATCTATGTCGACCTCGCCGTCGGTGAGGCAGGCGTGGCTCCGGGCCAGGCCTGCGCGCTCTATTCTGCACCCGGTGATGACGCTCGCGTCTACGGCGGCGGCTTCATCGAGCGTTCGGAACGCGAGCCAATGGCAGAGGCGTCGTTGAAGGCGCTGCTGGCGGGTCCTGTCGCCGCCTGAGAGCAGGCGGCGTCGACATCAAGAGAAAGCACTGATTTTTCCAAATCATCCGCTTGACACCAAGCCGAACCGCACCTTATAAGCCGCTCAACCGACGAGCTAGCGCTTTCGAGCGACAGTTCGTTTGACCTTTGCATTTGATGTTCAACATCAATGCGGCGTGGCGGAGTAGCTCAGTAGGTCAGAGCAGAGGAATCATAATCCTTGTGTCGGGGGTTCAAATCCCTCCTCCGCTACCAAAATTTCTATGTCCAGCCCGGATAGATAGGTAACGGATCGTCCCTAAGACATGGGTGACAACCTCGTGCCGAACGGTTTGTCGATGGTTTGCAAAGTTCTCTGCTCCAGATCGATATATCCCAGATCATAATGCATGAAGCTGAGGAGCCAAATACCGTCGTCGACTTCCTTGATTCCAAGCTTCTGGCCGGCCATGACGGTCGAGATGTTGATCTTCTTGCGATAGATGCAGATGCGGCCGCAATTGGTGACCAGCGCCTTCCTGTCATGGAAGGGGTAGTTGATCTGCGGCAGGCCTTGATAGGGGCGCGACGAGGCGGTGTAGAGATCTGCCGGCACCTTCATGTCCAGCGCCTCGTGTGGCCGCTCCTCATTGAATTCGCTGACGAATGCATCGAAGCGGGCCTGCTGCTGGAGGATATTTCTGCCAGCTGGTCGGGTGGCCTCCTGCTTCAGCGTCAGGTGCATGCGCTCATGCCGGCCGTTTTGTTGAGGACGGCCCGGCCTGATGCGCTCGAGGGCAATGCCAAGCCTCAGCCACCAGACCGACAGCTTCGAGAGATTGTAGAGCCCGTTGGGGCTGGCGAAGGGTAGTCCATTGTCGCTGCGGATCGCCGCCGGCAGGCCACGCTCGGCAAACAACCGCCGAAAGGCGTCGAAAACACCTCGCTCGCGCGTCGACTCGAAGGCTTCACAGCAAAGAAGATAACGTGACGTCTGGTCGGTGACCGTCAGCGGGTAACAGTATTGACCATTGCCAAGCTTGAACTCGCCCTTGAAGTCGGCACACCACAGATCGTTGGGCAGCAAGGCCTGAGATAAGACGGTTCCTTCGGCTCGGTGTCGTTGCCGCTTGCGGGCATGAGCGACTAACCCGTGCCGGTCAAGAACGGCATGCACCGTGCTCTTGGCGGGTACGCGCACGTCGCCGGCCAGGCGCTTCACCAAAAGCTCCCTGATCTTCCTGGCACCCCAGTGGGGTTTGTTCTTCTTGCACGAGACGATCATCGCCTCGACCGGCTCAGGCAACTGATTGGCATAACGCACGGGCCTTCGAGACCGGTCCGTCAGCGCCTCCAGTCCGTCATCCTTATAGCGATTGAAGATCTTGTAACCGGTCTTGCGCGAGATGCCGAACTCCCGACACACATCGCTCATGCCTTCGCCCTCCAGCAGCCGGGCGACAAAACGTAGACGTTCCTCCATCACCGAAGTCTCTTTCCAAGGCATCAACACCTCCCGCCAAAAAGCGAAAAGTGTTACCCATGTCTCCGGTACGAAACGTCACCTATCTCTCAGGCCGGGCAATGGTCTTTCGAGATATCGACGCCAATGGTATCCTTCGTCATCTTTCGCTTGTCCTGTGCTTGTCATGCGCAGCCAAACTGCGGGTATCCGTTCAGGCCTCAAGGGAAAGACGAGGGCGATCAAACTCTAGCTCGACCCGTCAAACGGTCCGCAGTTCAACGATCCGACCCTCGCCGCCGCCAGAGGGCGGCTACTCTCTCCCGGCGGTCTCTTTATCGCCTGTTGGGCAGCGAAAGTCATAAGACAAGCAATTCAAGTTTTGACGGAAGCGTATCCTGCGTTTGAGAAGTAGTTGGCGCATTCGTCCGGCTTGATGGTGTCGGTGAGATATCCGAGATGGCGCCAGGTGTCCTCGACGGTTCGCTTTTGAGCCTGGCGCATCCAGTGTTTGATCTTTGCGAAGGCCTGCTCGATCGGATTGAGGTCGGGGGAGTATTTCGGCAGGAACCACAGCCTTGCGCCGGCCGCCCTGATGGCATCGCGAATGGCCTTGGCCTTGTGTGAGCCGAGATTGTCAAGGATGACGATGTCGCCGGGCTTGAGGGTCGGGATCAGTTGTTGTCGGATATAGGCGCCGAAACATTCGCCATTGATGGGACCATCGAAGACGCAGGGCGCGGTCAGCTTGTCGCAGCGCAAGGCGCCGAGGAAAGTGAGCGTGCGCCAGCGGCCATGGGGTGCAAAGCCACGCAGCCTTTTGCCTTTCGGCCCCCAGCCGCGCAATGGTGCCATGTTGGTTCTGATCCAGGTTTCATCAATAAAGACGAGCCGCGTCGGGTCGAAGCGACCCTGCCAGGCTTTCCAGCGCGCTCTGCGCCGGGCAATGTCGGCGCGACCCTGCTCAAGGGCGAACAGCGTTTTTTTAAAGCTCAGGCCTTCGCGACGCATGAACTGCCAGATGGGATTATGGGAGACGGCCACGCCGCGGGCGGCCAACTCATCCTTCAGCCGATGCAGTGTCAGATGGGATGTCTGTTCGATCTGCTCGACGATAAAGGTGCGGTGCGGCTCCAGCACCCGCCGACGATGGCCGCCCATCTTGCCGGGCGACACACTGCCGGTCGCCCGATGGCGCTGCGACCACTTCACCACAAACGACACAGCTATGTCGAACCGCTCCCCCACCACCCGGCAGCTCTGTCCACTCACAACCGCAGCAACGACTCGCTCACGAAGATCATTCGAATAGGGTCGCGTCATATATGCTCGCCTCCATTCCAGCATCCATCATGAATCACAATCTGCTGATTTGGGAATCCCACTCCGATTCCGATAAACGCGGAGCCGCTCTAGGCTCGAGACTCAATCAAGTCCACCACATGACGATAGCGGCTATGTAGCAAGTTGCTGCGAAGTTGAGCATGAGCTTGTCATATGGTGTTGCGACACGCGTCCAGTGAATAGCCCCGAGATTTGTAGACGCCTTCTTTCCTAATTTTGAGGCAAGAAGAGCATCATGAGCAAATCGAATTTCAGCGAAGAGTTTAAGCGTGACGCGGTGCGCCAGATCACGGAGCGAGGCTATCCGGTTGCGGAGGTCTCGCAGCGCCTCGGCGTCAGCCAGCATTCGCTCTACGAATGGAAAAAGAAGTTTGCTGCGTCGAACACCAAGGGCAACGACGAGGCCGAGGAGATCCGGCGGCTGAAGAAGGAACTGGCTCGCGTCACCGAGGAGCGAGATATCCTAAAAAAAGCGGCCGCGTATTTCGCCAGGGATGCAAAGTGAAGTACGCGTTCATTGCTCTGCATCGCTTGCAGTTTTCGGTGCGGACGATGTGCCGCCTTCTGCGGGTTCATCCCAGTGGGTTTTATGCCTGGCTGAAGAACCCGCTGAGCAGGCGAGCCAGCGAGGACAAGCGACAGACCGACCTGCTCCTGAAGGCATGGGAAGAGAGCGGCAAGGTCTACGGTTATCGCAAGCTGCACGACGACCTTCTCGATCAGGGAGAGACATGTTGCCCGAACCGGGTTGCGCGTCTGACCCGCCTTGCCGGGATCAAGGCGCAGATTGGCTACAAACGCCGTCCCGGCATCCACGGCGGCAGGCCTTCGGTCGTCATCGACAACACGCTCGACCGGCAATTCGACGTGACGGCTCCAGACACTACCTGGGTGACGGACATCACCTACATCCGAACCTGCGAGGGCTTCGCCTATCTTGCCGTCGTCATCGATCTTTATTCGCGTCGTGTGATCGGTTGGGCAATGCAGAGCCGCCAAACCACCGATGTCGTTCTACAGGCTCTGCTTATGGCCGTGTGGCGACGCAAGCCGAAGGAAAAGGTGCTGATCCACTCGGACCAGGGCTCGCAGTTCACCAGCATGGACTGGGCCGCGTTCCTCAGGCATCACAATCTGGTTCATTCCATGAGCCGACGCGGCAACTGCCATGATAACGCGGTGGCCGAGAGCTTCTTCAATCTTCTCAAGCGAGAACGGATACGTCGCAGGGTCTACCGTTCACGCGATGAAGCTCGCCAGGACGTGTTCGACTACATCGAAATGTTCTACAACCCGAAACGCAAACACGTCAGGAACGGGATGCTGTCGCCCGTCGAGTTCGAAAAGCAGCAGAAAATCTAACCCGAGGGCGTCTAGGAAACTCGGGGCTATTCAACCACAATTATCAGAGTGCTTCAGAAACTCGTTTCCAAGGGCTGACTTTGCATTCTTAAGCATACTTTTCCCTGGTTTTTCCATTATCGGTTGAATCAAGCATACCTCCCACAATTAGTAAACACGTTGATGGAGTTATAATGAAACTCGTCCGAAGTGCGGGCACGTGCTTTGCCGTGCGTGCAGAATCCGGCTCATCATACTGGCCGGCATCCTGTCCGGCCGCGAAGTCGCTCTCCCGATCATCGATCAGTTCATCACCATCCCACGCAGCACCTTTGCGGCCGTGCGGGGCTTGTTGGGCAACGATGGCGATATGATCGACCGTTTATGCTCGCCAAGTTCGTAGCGGCGACGCATCATCAAGCGTTTCCTTATTCGGAAACCTTGAATTATAACAGCCGATAATCGCCAAGCAATTTAATAAGTTTAGGCCTTGGAGAAACTTCTTCCTTCTTTCATTCCGTATATTACATAATGCCTAAGGGCGTTGACATTCTGTTTTCTTACGTCCTCGTTCTCCTCGAGATATGCCTCCTCATTAAAGCCGAATTTACGAAGCTGACTTGTGTCGAAATGAAGCGCAATGGACCTCGCAAGCCGATGCAGCAAGCTTCCCTTTCTTTCGCTATATCTGTTAGATGAGAAACTCATAGCATTTTGGATATCTTCCAGCTTCATTCTCAGAGCGGCGATTTCCTTCGAAAGAATTTCATTGATCTCTGATTGTTCGGCGATGGCGTTTTCCTTCACGGAACTCTCGTACCGGAGGGCATTCGCGAGCGTTTCCGCGGCGTCTAGTTTCCGCGCAAATGCATCCCGTTGAGCACATGTTGCCTCTAAATCTCGCTCGACAAGATCTCGGTCGTGCCGCATCTCGTCAGTGATGTTATTTGCCTCTATCAGTGCGACCTGTGTGCGGCCCAAAGTAGCTCTCATGTTGTTAGCATTCTGCTCGTTTTCGGCTATCCAATTCGCTAGATACCTGGAGCCCTTATCCTCCCCTGGAAAGATCATATCCAGAAATTTGCATCGCATGTCAGCATAGTATGTATTGTTCGGGTGGAACTCCCATGGTCCACCCCAAGGGGCATCGGCAGATGTAAACTCAAGGGAAGGGGCGGACTTAAGTATTTTCACCCCTTCATATGCCGAGATAAAGTTCTCAACATCGTTCAAAATGGAATTGCGCGCCGTGAGCTGTCGTAAGTTTTGAAGGGGAACGAACTCGCCGTCTCTCAGTTCGGTGAGGCAAAAACGCCGAGATAGAAAGACCACATCTACCCCCCGCTGGATACGCTCTTTCAAAAGTTTGTGATAGAAAATGTTGAAGTGATGCTTCCAGAGAACCCAATAATATTGCTCGTCAGGGCGAATTACCGCAGCTTTGGCCAACTCCGATGTCTCATCAAAAGCGAGGTGTTTAAATGCCGCACCAAATACATCGTTGCGTATGTCAGGAATAATGGTGTCGCCAATCCTCAAAAAAGCGTTGGCAAAATCAGCGGCCGCTTCAAATATAATAACGCTTTCTTGGTCCCCTTCCAGGCGTTTACATACGGCTTTGGATGTCTCGCGCTCCAGGAATCTCGAAACTTCTTCACTTTCAAATTTGGCATCCTCTAGTATTACCGGCGCAGACATCATTGATGGTATTGTTGCACGCCAAAAATGAGTTGATTGAACCACATTATTTAGTTGGCTGAGTAATTCTAGCAGGTTGCAGCCGCCCATGGAGATAATGGGCTTTTTGGTCGGGAAGGGGCGTATAAGCGGTAAGTCGGCATTTTCTGATGCATCTACGACCGTCAATTTTTTCATTATATGTTACGTCCACAGTCTATAATAAGGCTTTTTCATGGCTGTTATGGCAATAATGTGGCGATCTTGCAAGGAGTCAACAACCCAGGCTGGAATTCTTCGTCAAGCAAAAGGTTGAGCCTCAAGGCAGTGAGACCCCTGGGGTTGGATGTCCCTCCCACCTGTGCTCGTAGCAATACTGCGGGTGACCCTTGCCGATGTCGTATCCGTGAGAAACCATGACCTGATGTGGTGGACGGTCTCCGCTCCCGGCATCGCAGTGTGCCAAAGTGTGGCTGTCGAAAGTCCACATGAGGGAGAGCCGTCCATGGAACAGGTTAGCACAATCGGATTGGATATCGCCAAGCACGTCTTTCAGGTGCATGGCGTAGACGCGGTGGGCGCGGTAGTGGTCCGGCGAAAGCTGCGACGTGAGGATGTCGCCGCTTTCTTCAGGAAATTGCCGCCGTGCCTGATCGGAATCGAGGCGTGTGCGACCGGGCACCACTGGGCTCGGGTCCTCCTGGCGCTGGGTCACGAGGTTCGGCTAATGCCGGCGTCTTACGTCAAGCCATACGTGAAGCGGCAAAAGAATGACGCGACGGATGCCGAAGCGATCTGCGAGGCGGTGGCGCGACCGACGATGCGCTTCGTCCCGGTGAAGAGCGAGGAGCAACAGAGTGTCCTGATGCTGCATCGCGTCCGTGAACTTTTGATCCGGCAGCGGACAATGCTGGTGAACGCCTTGCGCGGCCACCTGGCGGAGTTCGGCATCGTAACGCGTCAGGGCATTGTCGGCGTCGGAATGCTGATCGCATTGGTAGAAGACGATGGCCAGAATCTCATCCCTCCGCTTGCGCGTTCCGCGCTTCTTTCGCTGATCGGGCAGTTGCGGGAGGTGCACGAGAGGGTCGGCGAGATGGATTGCCAAATTCATGCTTGGCATCGCTCCAACGAGCTGAGCCGTCGCCTTGAGACAATACCTGGAATTGGCCCGATCACTGCCAGCGCAATCGCCGCGACCGTGACAGACGCGTCGCTCTTCAAATCCGGCCGACAACTGGCGGCATGGATAGGCTTGGTACCTCGGCAGAATTCATCGGGTGGCAAAGACCGGCTCGGGAGGATAAGCAAACAAGGCGATCCCTATCTCCGTAGGCTTCTTGTCGTTGGGGCGCATGCGGTACTTCGCTTCAGCCGCAAGGCCAGAGTTCCACCGACGCAGTGGGCGGCCGAGCTTTTGGCGAAGAAGCCGTACAACGTCGTCGCTGTTGCTCTGGCCAACAAGATGGCGCGGATCGTCTGGGCGTTGATGACGACAGGCAGGCGATTTGAGGCCGCCGCCAATCTTTGACAAGTCACGAGGCTGCTGGAATTGGTGAGGTGCAAATGGTGTGATGGCGAACGGTCGAGCCGGGATCGGACAAACCCGATCAGTGGGTGCCGCTTGAAAGCGCGTTGACCTGTCTGGGATCCGATCAGCGGACTACATCAGGGCCAGCGGCATGAACAAGCCGCAATCAAAGGCCGAATACATGCCTGCACCCGACCAATCTGCCGGAAACAGTAAATTGCCCCTTGCCACGCGGAGGCCGTCCATACATGCCGCTGAAGTTTGATCCGGCTACGATTAGAGCCTCGGCTTCATTGAACCGCCCCAGGTTTCTGGACCAGCGGAGGCTGGAGTTTTCCGGCTTCATTCAAGGAGGCGGGCTGGTTGCGCCTCCCGAATTCATCAGCGAGATCGGGACCTTGTTGCCGATCGCACCATGAGGCCGTTCCTCATTATAGTATCGACGCCAATCCTCCATCTTTTCGCGGGCATCCGCAAGGGTCAGGAACCAATGCTGGTTCAGGCACTCCGCCCGGAAGCGGCCATTGAAAGCTTCAATAAAGGCGTTGTCCGTGGGCTTGCCTGGGCGAGAGAAGTCCAACGTCACGCCTTTGGCATAGGCCCAAAGGTCGAGGTCGCGTGACACAAATTCAGTGCCCTGATCCACCCTGATCGTCTTCGGATAGCCAACTTTCCGGCATACTCGTTCCAGGGTTTGCACGACATCTTCACCGCGATAGCTGTGACGTGGATCAAGCACCGGTACATAACGCGAGTAGGTATCGACCACCGTCAAGACGCGCAGCTTCTTCCCAGTCGCGAGTTGGTCGTGAACAAAGTCCATGGCCCGAACATCGTTCGGACCGACTGCCATTTGACGATCCTCCCGCAGCTTGGCTTTGACCCGGCGCTTCGGCGTCTTGTTGCGCAGTTGAAGACCCAAGTCCTTGTAAATGCGATAGGTTCGCTTGATGCTTGTGCCCCAACCCTCGCGTTCCAACAGCACATGCACACGACGATAGCCGTAACGGACACGGGTCTCGCAGATCTCTCGAATACGACGTTCCAAGCCGGCCTGATCGGCACGGCGAGAGGTGTAGTGGTAGGTCGAACGATCGAAGTTCAGCGCCCCGCAGGCGCGCCGGATCGAGATTGCCCAGTCCCGGCACATACCCTTCACCACCTCTCGCTTGCGAGCAGGCCTTAGAGCTTTCGCCGAATAACATCCTGCAACATCTCACGGTCCAGCGTCAGATCCGCGACGATCTTCTTCAGTCGCGCATTCTCGTCCTCGAGTTGCTTCAGCTTCTTCATCTCCGGCGGCAACATGCCGGCGTACTTTTTCTTCCAGTTGAAATAGGTCGCCTGGCTAATTCCCGCCTTCCGACAGATCTCCGCAACCGGCACACCTTCATCACCCTGCTTCAAAATGAACGCCTTTTGCGCGTCCGAAAACTGCGATGCCTTCATCGTCTTCCGTTCCTTTCCCAGCCAGGAAAATGCACCGGAAAACTCTAACCAAAACTGGTCCAGTTTGAAGGGTTCAGATCAGGTTCAGATCAAAGAGCTACGAGATCGGTTACCTCCATATCGACAGCTGCGAGTTGCGGCATGCCGATGGAAAGCTGGTCATGTTCCTCGCCATCGATCGGGTTTCGAAGTTCACACATGTCGAGTTCCACGACTGCGCTGGAAAGATGGAAGGCGCGGACTTTCTCCGGAGCGTGGTGGAGGTTTTTCCCTACAAGATCCACACCGTGCTTAGGGACAACGGTATGGCCTTCGCCGATCTGCCCAAAAACCGCACCGGCCCCAGCCGCCGCTTCCTCGGCCCCCATACCTTCGACCGCGTCTGCATCGCCAACGGCGTCGAACATCGGCTGACGAAACCCTACCATCCTTGGACGAATGGTCAGGCCGAGCGGATGAACCGCACTATCAAGGACGCCACCGTCAAGGTCTACCACTATGACGACATGGAAAGCCTCAAGGCTCATGTCCTGGCTTTCATCACTGCTTACAACTTCGCCAAACACCTCAAGGCACTACGATGACGAACACCCTATCAGGCAATCTGCGACGCGTGGACAAAAGACGACTCAATCTTCAAAATTAACCCGCACCAGCTCATTCCGGGACCGCACAACTGGTCGGTAACCGTCAGCGGGTAACAGTATCGACCGTCGCCGAGCTTGAACTCGCCCTTGAAATCGGCACACCACAGATCGTTCGGCGTAATCGCCTGTGATAGGGCTGTGTCCCTTCGGCTCGATATCGGTGGCGTTTGTGGGCATGGGCGATCAGTCCGTGCCGGTCGAGAACGGCATACGCCGTGCTTTTTGGCCGGCAAGCTTATGTACCAGCAGTTCGCGGATCTTGCGTGCACCCCGGTGGAGCTTGCCCTCCTTCAGCCGCACGATCATCGCTTCGAGCGGTTCGGGTAGCTGGTTGGTATAACGCACTGGCCGCCGTGATCGATCCGTCAGCGCCTGCAGGCCGTCGCCCTTGCAGCGGTTGAAGATCTTGTAACCGGTCTTCAGCGAGATGCCGAACTCCTGGCACACATCACTCATGCCTTCGCCCTCAAGCAATCGAGCGACAAATCGTAGACGTTTCTCCATCACCGAAGTCTCTCTCAACGGCATCAACACCTTCCGCCAAGAAAAGCGGAAAGTGTTCCCTATGTCTCCGGGTACAATTCGTCACCTATCTCTCGGGTCGGGCACCCAACTTTCGAAGTTGCCGCGTGTCGCAAGTTCCCAACGACCTGCATAAGCGCGCTTGTTCCTATGGGCACGAACACTAGGCCGTGAACTCGTAAATTCGAATTGATCGGCGCGGGTGTCAGAGCGGTCTATTTTGATTTCCATCGCATTCGCTGCGCATCCACACGATCTGCTCCCATGTGCTCGATGAAGGCTTCCCTCAGGCGGGAAAGCCATCTTTCTCTGCAGGCCAAGGGAGAATGGGGCTCGCCTTCAGCGGTGAGGACCCATTCAGCGAATTGGGTTGCGGTCACTGTACCCGAGTTCGGCATAAAGTCAGTCACGTGCATATATTTGCCTGCCTGGACGCTCCCGCAGTGACCCCATCCGACACAGACCTGATGCATGAGCGCATCGAAACCAGTTTTTGCTGTCATGAAAGTGCGCATTGATTGAGGCGGAATGCCTGCGAGCGCTTCAACAGATTACAGCGCCGCGTGTGAGCCCGCAATAGGACCGGCTATCGAAAGGATGGTTTCATGTCGCGGCGAATTGTGATTCACGCTCCGCATGAGCCGATATGATCTGACTGACTTCGAATGGCGCGTGATCAAGCCGTTCTTGCCCAACAAATCTCGGGGTGTCGCTCGCGTTGATGACCGGCGAGTGCTGAATGGCATCTTTTGGGTTCTTCGATCTGGAGCCCCTTGGCGTGATGTCCCTGAACGATATGGACCATATACGACATGCTACAATCGCTTCAGGCGTTGGACGATGGCTGGAATTTGGGACAGGCTGATGGAGGCTGTCACGAGCCCTTCGAATGATGGCATAGCCATGATAGACGGCACTTCTATTCGCGCACATCATCTGGCAGCCACGCTGACAACCGAACACCCGTATCGTTGCCTTGGACGAAGTCGGGGTGGTCTCACGACCAAAATTCATGCCGTCACAGATGGCAAGGGGCTACCAATCAAGGTTGTCATCACGCCCGGTCACGCTCACGACCTAACTGCGGCGAAAGAGCTGCTTACTGATCTATCCCCAGGCGGTATGGTTCTTGCGGACAAAGCCTATGATGCCGATTGGCTCCGTGCGGAAATCAGAATGAAACAATCATGGGCGAACATTCCGCCAAAATCCAACCGAAAGAGGCCAGTCGTCTTCAGCCCTTGGCTTTACAGAAAGCGAAATCTTATTGAGCGGTTCTTTAGTAAGCTCAAATGTTATCGACGGATCGCGACCCGGTATGACAAGTTAGGCACGAGTTTCCTCGCCATGATAAAGCTGGCCTGTGTTCGCCTCACTATCCGCCATAACGAGTCCACGGCCTAGGTCACATACCCATAAAATAGTTTTAGATTTTAATAGTTTGTGATTCACTATCTCTGATGGCTGGAGGTAGTGATGGCGCGCTTTGATTTGACGGATTTCGAATGGTCGGTAATTGAGCCTCTCCTGCCGACCAAGGTTCGTGGCAAGGCGCGCGTTGATGACCGGGTGCTGAATGGTATCTTCTGGCGACTGAGAACGGGTGCGCCTTGGGCGGACATTCCTGCTCGGTATGGACCCTATACGACCTGTGTACCGCTTCAACCGATGGCGCCATGCGGGGCATTGGGCACGTATTCTCAACGCAATATCAGAAGCTTACGATGGCGATATCCAGATGATCGACAGCTCTTCGATCCGCGTTCACCAGCATGCGGCCAACGGTCAAAAAAAAAGAGGAAAGATCCGGTTGCATGGGTCGCTCGCGTGGTGGACTGACAACCAAAATCCATGCCCTCGTCGATGCCGATGGCCGCCCAATCCGACTGAAGCTTACAGCCGGGCAGGCTCATGACGGGCGTTCGGCGGCCGATATGTTTGAAACTGTCAGGCCTGGTCAGATACTGCTGGCAGATCGCGCGTACGACAGCGACGGTTTGCGTAAAAACCTCAAGGCACGAGGAGTATGGGGTTGCATCCGCCCCATGCCAAACAGGGTTCACATTCCCGTCTTCAGCCCATGGCTCTACAAGCAACGCAACGCCGTCGAAAGATACTTCAACAAACTCAAACACTTCCGCGCCGTCGCAACCAGATATGACAAGCGCGACGACAACTTCCTCGCGTCAATCCAACTCGCATCAATTCGAATTTGGCTCAGGAGTTATGAGTCGGTGATCTAAACCACTTCGACACTTGAGAGGACCTGATTCAGGAGCCGGCTGCTCCAATCCCTTTGGGGCCGTCGAGCCGGGTTACGTTGTCATCCAAGGTTCGCACGGCTGTTGTCAGGGTCGCCAGTGCCGACATCATGAGGGCGTGGTCCTGGCCCTCTTGGGATTGCGATTGGGACAGAGCAAGAGCGCGATCATGCAGCTGTTGGCCGATTGTATCGAGCCGATCAATGGTTTCCTGGTTCATAGCCGTCTCCTTCACAGGCCAATTCGGCAGAGGTGCCATATGCCAATGCATGGTGCGGCTTGTTTGTTCCGGGCAAACCTTATCGACGCGCGGTAACTGTGGCTAGTATGCCGCCCAGCTTTGACGGGGAGCTATTTCGGATATTCATCCGGACGCCCATAGGCGTTGTGGGCGAGAGTGCCCTCACACAAACTCGACGCCCATGCTGTTGATTTTGCGCCAGCGTACTGCACATGCCATCAATCTCTCGTCTGAAAGTTGCAGGTCGAAGGTGTTGGGTGCTGCGAGAGGATTTTCGATTTGGATCAGGGCGCCGGTATCGGACAGGTTTCGCACGAGGCAATCGAAGACCGAATGTCCATCGTTGAAAATGATTTTTGCGCCAAGAAGCGTTCGCTTTCGGGTCGCTACCCGGCCTTCGGGTGAGAATGCCGTCATGGGATTGGCTCCTTGACTTTTGTTTTTGCTAATGTGGCATGTTCTAATATCGAAGATATTAATGAGAATCCGCAAATTGAACGGTTTCCACTTATTGACGGAGAGGCACCCCAAGCATCGGATGAATGCCGGCCGGTCGGAGCTTGGCGCAGCCGGAATGCACTGGCACTTCCCCACACCCGAGAGGCCATCCTCCGGCACGTTTTCCGTTGAAAATATCTCGGCAGAGGCGGATGGACGACGTCGCCGGCGAACAACCCGCCGTCATTTGCGTTGTATTTTCAAATGGCCCATGGAAATCCACGCGACATATCTTGCAAGACGAAACCTGCTCTGGCACCGTGCTGCCGTAGGGGATCGGGATTTTCAATGAAACTGTTTTTGGCGGCGGCCACCATGCTGGTGGGCGCCAGTTCCGCAATGGCGGCAGATGATGCCGTGAACAATGCGTTCCGGGTCTGCAAGATGATCGACAATACCGGCTTGTTTACGGCGCCGTGCCAGGTGTCTGGCCGCAGGTACGCCGTCATGGCGACAATAGATCTACCGAGCGTCGATGCCAGAAAGGCCTGCGCGCAGATTACCGGCGTGGTTTCGTCAAAGGGGTTCCATTTCCCTGGAGGGGAATGGACCGTGCAAATCAAGTCACCGACAAGCGGCGACAAGTCCATCGCATCTTGCAGATTGCCGAAATAAAGCACCTTAGGAAAGGTGCGCGGTTTTCCGTTCGGAATTGCGTAGAGGCACGGGGATGAGCGTTTCGCGATCGGAAAAATCGGAAAGGCTCCAGCGCCTCAGGCCGAGGCGTTCAGTTCCTCTTCGGCATAGGTAAGCTGCAGTTCCATCTGCACCGCATGCATGAAGAGGCCTGCTTGCCGCGAGATTTCGCCGTCTTCCATTCCCTGTTCGCGCAAGGCGTTGGCAAAGATTGCCATTTCCGAACGCCAGAAGCGGTTTGCCGCTTCGCCATTTAGCTGCTGAAGGGCTGCGGCACACCGCCTGACATCACTGGTACGCCTGTCGGCCGGGAATGGTAGAAGCGACATATTCTCTCCGTCATTGGCAGGGCGAATCGCCTGCCTCTGTTGGCAAGATCGCCGGCACTCGTTCACAAAAAGTGAATAATGTCAGAGAGATCCCGCATGCCGCGGGAAGGGCCGGACGATTTCACTGCATGACGGATATGCCAGCCTCCCGTGCAGCCTTGATCAAGGCCTCCCTTACGGCTTCGGCGGGGACGGCACCAAGCATCGCTTCGAGGCAGATCCGCACTGCCGCGACATATTCCTCGCCATTTTCCACCGGCCAATATTCCAGCAGCAACTCCGCCGCCTGATGCACTGAATTGATACGGCGGGTTCCGCCGTTCTCTCCCATGACAAGCGTGACAGCCGGAAATGGGCGTAAAGTGTTTCGTTTCAAAACGTATTACCTCCGAAACATTCATGCTTCGGTAAGACTGCAAGAAGCGTTCCGGACCGTAAGTCTTGCCCGATGCCATCGTAGCTGATGTCGTTTCTTGCCGACAGACGGGCACATTGCGCTCCTGTACTGCGGCCGAGATCGCTTCCGTGTTGCATCTTAATGCAGCGAATGACGGCGCCATTCTCGTAAAGCACGACAAGACCCGGGACCGCTTCCCGGATATGCAGCCGCCCCGCTCTCCAATGCCTTCGCATCTGGGCCGCCATCAAAGCCCCACGAAAACCGCGAGGATCTGCCAGCGGTTTGAGAATGGATTGAACCTCGCGAGAGCTCTAATCCAATACGTTTGCTTCCACGCAGGCCGCGATGAACATCTTCCTGGCTTTATCACTCAGCAGGGGATCGATATCGGCTTGGAGGCAGAGGCTTCGGGCGGAATCATATTTTTCGCCTCTAATGGCCGGCCAGCGGAAAACAAGGTGATTATGGGCTTCCTTGGGGCTTCGGACGGCCTCCGGCATTCCATAGCCGATGCGCAAATAGACTGGCTCGTGCCAGCGGCCATCGCCGGCACTAAAAATGCTGGTCATTTCGATGATGCTCCGACATTGCCTCCTCCAACTCCTGCCGGGGCAAAAAGTTTCGCAATATCCGGAAAATTAGCCATTCTGCGCGGAAAAGCGGTCCGCTCATACGGTAATCACCGGGGAGGATGGTCATCCGCGACAGTGCCGCGATTGGTGCGCCCAGTCGCGCCGGCTGGTTCACTGAACCATTCGATAACGAGACATGCGGCATGTCCCGTCCCCTAATGGATGAAAGAGGGCGATCGCTTTTACTGAACTACCGGCATTTCCAGAGGGACGCCAGCCTCGGATGCCGCGGCGACAAAGCTGTTGCGGGCCTCCAGTGGTTGTCCCTGACCTCTTTCGACGTCGGCACAGACTTGCAGTGCCATCATGAACGCCTTGCCCTCCGCGACGGGCCATGCGTTCAGCAGCAAGTCCAGCGCTTCTTTCGTGTTCGCGACCGTATAGACTTTTCCGGTGCGCTTGCAGATGACCATGATGGGATTATTCCAGTCTTTATTATTCATGGCACGGGGCTCCGATCCGACGCGGCCGCAATTAACGCTACGGTGCGTGAAATCTCAAGTTAATTTCAAGACGATATCTGGAGCAGTCCGGAATTGTTTCAATCGTCGGGAAATCAATTCGAGTGCCGGCGTGGTCAACTTTCGAACCGTAACTTTCGATAGGGCGTTTTTCACAGAAAATCATCGCATGGAGATTACGTGCGTGGGGCAATGAGGTCATAAAAGACTTGTCGTACGGCATGACCGGGAGAGGATAATGGGAAGCTTTGCGGAGATCAGGGAGCGCGCCGAGAAGCGCAAGGGCGGCGCCGATGGACTGAGGGCGTTGATGCCCAGAATGCCGAACCATGACGTGCTGCGGACGCAGCCCGACGATCGGATATTGTCCGAAATGACGCGCTACATCTTCTATGCGGGTTTTGTGCGCAACGTCATCGATTCGAAATGGACGGGCTTCGAAGCCGCTTTCTCCGGCTTCGATCCCGCATTCCTCAATCTCGCACCGGACGATTACTGGCATGATCTGACCTCCGACGTCCGGGTCATCCGCAATGGCGCCAAAATCATGTCGGTCAGGGCCAATGCGCAGTTCGTCCGCCGGCTTGCCGACGAGCATGGCAGCGCCGGCCGCTTCTTCGCCGATTGGCCGATGGACGATCAGATCGGCTTGCTGGCTCTTCTGGACAAGCAGGGCAACCGGCTCGGCGGTATGACCGGACAATATCTGCTGCGCGCCATCGGCCGCGACAGCTTCGTCATGAGCCATGACGTTCTCGTCTGTCTGCGGCTTGCGGGGGTGCCCGTTTCGGAAAGCAAGCCCACCAAGAAGGATCTGCGGCTGATCCAGGATCAGTTCAATGCCTGGCACGAGGACACGGGTCTGCCGCTCACCTATCTCTCGCGTATTTGCGCCTTCTCTGTCGGAATGCCAGGGGAGGAGGACGAGGCCTGATTGATCTCATCCATCGAATGATATTGGATCGCCTCGGGATACAGGAGGAGCAGAATGACGATCGACAGCAGACCCTTGACCATCAGCGCGCCGGAGCCGCGCTCGCTCGAGCTTATCTTCACCAAGGAAGCGCTGGCGCTCCTTCGCTCAAAATACCGCATCGTCGAAACGGATCCTGACGATGTCGCGGGATTAGGGGATGATGTGCTCGGCGAGGCGCGCTATATCATTGGCCAGCCGCCCTTGTCGAAGGAGACGCTCGACCGCATGCCGCAGCTGCGCTGCATTCTGAATGTCGAGAGCAACCTCATCAACAATATGCCTTATGAGGTGCTCTTTGAACGCGGCATCCATGTCGTCACCACAGGTCTCGTCTTTGCCGAACCGGTTGCCGAAATCGGCCTTGGGTTTGCGTTAAGCCTGGCGCGCGGCATCGCCGATGCCGATCTTGATTTCCGGAAGGGCAGGGAGCTTTGGGGCGGCGATGGCAATGCCAGCGCCCGGCTGCTTTCGGGCAGCGATATCGGTATCGTCGGTTTCGGCGATCTCGGCAAGGCGCTGAACCGGGTTCTCTCCGGCTTCCGTGCCAATATCAGGGTGTTCGATCCCTGGATGCCGCCATCGATCCTGAGAGAGCATGGCGTGCAGCCCGCCGGGCTGGACGAGGTGCTGTCTGCCAGCGATTTCGTCTTCGTTGTTGCCTCGGTCACCAGCGAGAACAAGGGCTTTCTCGGCGCTGAAGCTTTTGCCAGGATGCGCAAGGGTGCGGCCTTCATCCTGCTCAGCCGGGCCGATGTCGTCGATTTCGATGCGCTGATGGCGGCGGTAGCCTCCGGCCATATCGTGGCGGCGAGCGACGTCTATCCTGAGGAGCCGCTCGGCCTCGATCACCCCGTGCGCAAGCTCAAGGGCTTTCTGCGCTCGGCCCATCGTGCCGGCGCGCTCGACAGCGCCTTCAAGAAAATGGGCGACATGGTGCTGGAAGACATGGATCTGATGGATCGCGGCCTGCCGCCGATGCGCTGCAAGCGTGCCGAACGGGAAACGGTGTCGCGCATGCGCTCGAAGCCGGTGACGCGCAACTGACGGTGGTCGCACGAGGCATGAAACCGCAGGTGCATTTCCGAGTCGACTCATCTATCTCTCCCTCATAGCGTGCAGATGGGGATATCGATGACAAACCGGGAAATCGACATAGCATCCGTAGCGAACAAGGGTCGCGTTACGGCATTCATCGGCATCATCGCCGTGATAGCCGTGCTGATGCTCATCTTCAGTTCGTGGTACACGATTGATCAGGGCGAACGCGGCGTCATCCTGCGCACGGGCGCCATGGTCGGCACGGCGGAACCGGGCTTGCATTTCAAGTTGCCCTGGATCGAGACCGTCGTCAAAATCCCGGTAACCCAGCAGGTCACGTATTGGACCTGCCAGAACGGCGCGAACTGTCAGGCCAACGAGCACCAGCAGATGCAGGCCTATTCGCAGGATCAGCAGCCGGCGGATATGCGCGTCACCATTTCCTGGCATGTGCCGGCGGATGCCGTGGAACATGTCTATTCGGAGTTCGGTTCGCTCGGTAATCTGGAATCGCGCCTGATCGCGCGGCGAGCTCCCCAGGATGTAAAGACCGTATTCGGCAAATTCACCGCCGCCTCCGTCATCCAGAACCGGGCGCAGTTCAACACCGACGTCCAGGCGGCGATCGAGGCGGGCATTCAGGGTCCGGTGCAGATCGACAGCGTGCAGGTCGAGAATATCGATTTTTCGGATGCCTATGAGAACAGCATCGAGCAGCGCATGCTGGCGGAAGTCGAAGTACAGAAGCTGCGGCAGAATGCGGAGCGCGAGAAGGTGCAAGCGCAGATCACCGTTACGCAGGCCCAGGCCGCAGCGGACGCCCGTCGCGCCGATGCGCAGGCCCAGGCCGACGCCGTGAAGCTGCAGGCAGAAGCCGAGGCCGAAGCGATCCAACTCCGCGGCGACGCCGAAGCGAAGGCCATCAAGGCCCGGGGCGATGCATTGCGCGACAATCCGAACCTGATTTTCCTCACGCAGGCGGAAAAGTGGAATGGTCAATTGCCAACCACCATGCTGCCGAATGCTTCGGTGCCGATGCTTAATCTCGATCAGCGCCAGAGCCCCGCCACGTCGGCGGAGCATGAATAGCATCGATTGCGCGGGATCAGGGAGCCGAGCCAGAGCAGTTCCAGCAAAAGTGCGAAGCGGTTTTGCGTCCGGAACTGCGTGAAAACAAGAAGATAGAGCGTTTTCGCGATTCGAAGAAAAGCGGAAATGCTCTAACGGCGGTCGAGCCGGTTGGCTAAGCGATCGCCCAGCCATTGCATGCCGCAGACCAGAATGATCAGCACGATGACGACGGCGATCATGACGCCGGTTTCGAAGCGCTGGTAGCCATAGCGGATCGCGAGGTCGCCGAGGCCGCCGCCGCCGATAGTGCCCGCCATCGCCGAGGCCCCGATCAGCGTCACCAGCGTCACCGTGAAGCCGGCGACGATGCCGGGCATGGCCTCGGGCACCAGCACTTCGCGGATGATCGTCCAGCGATTGCCGCCCATGGCGCGCACTGCATCGATCAAGCCGCGATCGACTTCACGCAGCGAGACCTCGGCGATACGGGCATAATAAGGGATCGCGGCAATGGTCAGCGGCACGATCGCCGCCGTCGTGCCGAGCGCCGTGCCGACGATCAGCCGTGTCAGCGGGATGAGGGCAATCAGCAGGATCACGAAAGGCACGGCGCGAAAGCCGTTGACGAGCGCGGCAAGGACGCTGTTGATCGCAGGCTGCTCGGCAATGCCGCCGCGACCGGTGACGACGAGAGCGAGGCCGAGCGGCAGGCCGATGACCAGGGAGAGGAGGCCGGACGCAGCCGTCATCCAAATGGTCTCCCAGAAGGAGCGCCAAAGCAGGCCGAGGATCACATCAGTTGTCATAGCCTAAAACCTCCACCCGGGCGGAGCGGGCTTTCAGAAAATCGCTGACCTGCGCCGGCAGGTCCGGATCGCGCGTCGGGACGGCGACGAAGAAACGGGCAACAGGTTGGTTCTGGATGTGGTCGATGCCACCGTGAACCAGGCGAAAAGAGCGCGGCAGGGCAGCCGAGAGTTCTGCAAACAGTGCCCCTTGCGCCGCCGGACCGGCAAGATCGACGCTGAGGATCACTTCGACGCCTGACGTCGGCGACAGGCGGGCGGCGATGTGCTCGGGAAGCTGCGGGCGGATGCCGCCGAGCAGGCTTGCCGTGATCTCCGTTTCGGGGTTGGCGAAGACCGTCCATACGGAGCCTTCCTCGACGATCCGTCCGGCATCGATGACCGCGACGCGGTCCGCGATCGAGCGCACCACTTCCATCTCGTGGGTGATGAGCAGGATCGTCAGGCCGAGCTTGCGATTGATATCCTTCAGCAGTGCGAGAATCGACCGCGTCGTTTCCGGATCGAGCGCCGATGTTGCTTCGTCCGAAAGCAGAAGCGCCGGGCGGGCAGCTAGTGCGCGGGCAATACCGACACGCTGTTTCTGGCCGCCGGAGAGGGCGGCGGGATAGGCTTTTGCCTTATCGGCAAGGCCGACAAGATCAAGCAGTTCGCGCGCGCGCTGCAGCCGTTCGGCCTTGGCCACCCCCTCGATCTTCAGCGGCAGGGCGATGTTTTCCTCGACGGTCTTTGCGGACAAGAGATTGAAATGCTGGAAGACCATGCCGATGCGGCGGCGCAGCGGCTGCAGTTCCTTCTCCGAGAGGCGTGCGATGTCGCGGCCTTCGATATGGATCTCGCCGCTATCGGCGCGCTCCAGCCCGTTCAGGCAACGGATCAGCGTCGATTTACCGGCGCCACTGCGGCCGATGATGCCGACGATCTCGCCACGGCGCGCGGTCAGCGAAATACCGTCCAGTGCCGGCGTGCCGCCGAACCGGCGGCGGACATCGACCAGGCGGACGATTTCGTCGCCCACCGCTCGCTCGGGCGGCGCCTGTCCGTCGATTGATGTGGCCGGGATGAAAGAATTCATAGTGTTTCTCTTTGTAAAGGCGTCTTCCAGGTTGCCGAGGCTATATACCCCCCTCTGTCACTGTCGGGACATCTCCCCCACAAGGGGGGAGATTGTTGAGAGTATGCCGCGCACTCTGTGAAACAAATCAGCCAGGTGTCAGCAGATGCGATGTTCGTTTCTGGCGATGGCTTGCCACGAATTTCCGATCTCCCCCCTTGTGGGGGAGATGTCACGAAAGTGACAGAGGGGGTATGTACCCTCCGCGAACTCCATAACCAACTATAAACTTCATCGCATCCTGATGCGAAAACATCAAAGGCGGCCCGGGCAAGATACCCCAGCCGCCTCGCCGCTCAGCGCGGTCCCCGCGCCGTCCTGACATCAATAGGCGCTGATGCCCGTTCCCTTGTAAACCTTGTCGAACTCTGCCTTGACGGCGTCGTTCTGGTAGGCGGCCACCAGGGTCTTAACCCAGGCCTCGTTCTCGCCGCCCTGCTTGACGGCGATGAAGTTGCGGTAGGGGTTGCCGTCGATCGGCTCCTGTGCAATGCGTTGCTTCGGCGTCAGGCCGCTTTTCAATGCCCAGTCGGTGTTGACGACGGCTGCGTCCAAGTCGTCGATCGAGCGGCCGACGATGCCGGCGTCCAGTTCCTTGATCTCGACGTTCTTGGGGTTTTCAACGATGTCGGCGGTCGTGGCGAGAATTCCGGTGCCATCCTTGAGCTTGATCACGCCTTCGTTCTGCAGCACGCGCAGTGCACGGCCCTCGTTGGACGGATCGTTCGGTACGCCGATGACCGCACCCTTCGGAAGCTCTGCCACGGTCTTGTATTTCTTGGTGTAGAGGCCGATCGGCCAGACGCCGGTATAGCCGACGCTGACGATGTGGTAACCGTGCTGCTTGATCTGATTGTCGAGGTAAGGCTTGTGCTGGAAAGCGTTGGCATCGATTTCGCCGCGCTCGAGGGCTTCGTTCGGCTGGGTGTAGTCGTTGAAGACGACCGTCTCGATCTTCAATCCTTTCTTGGCGGCTTCAGCAGTCACGACACGCCAGACGTCTTCATCTTCACCGCTGATGATGCCGACCTTGATCGTCTTATCTGCCGCGAAAGATGGCGTAGAAGTCGCCGTCCAGCCGAAAACGGCGACAGCGGAGGCGAGGATGGCAGCAAGGCCGGCGCGGCGGGAAAGGTGCAGCGCGTCGAAACCTCTAGAAAGCTTTTCAGTCATGGGAAATCCTGTTCCTGATGATCGAGATCAATACCTCGTTGACGGCTTAATCATCTCAGACGCGTGTTCGCGCTGCCAAGCAGGATCATGCGTTGTGCGCCGCACTTCTGAAAAACTCTTTTCAGTGCGGCGCAAAGAGCAAACTAATTTTCTATAAATATTGTAGATTATTTATGCGGCAAATGAGATTTTGCCTGAAAAATGTGCAGATTAACGATGGATCGGGTCCTTCCAGAGGACTTCTTCCGGTTTTTCCACCGGTTCGATATCCAGATTGACGACGACTGGTTCCTGCCCGGAGCGAACGAGAACGCATTCCAGCGTTTCGTCCCGACTGGCATTGATTTCCTGGTGCGGCACATAGGGTGGCACGAAGATGAAATCGCCGGGACCGGCTTCGGCGACGAATTCGAGGTTATCACCCCAGCGCATTCGGGCCTTGCCTTTGACGACGTAGATGATGCTTTCGAGATCGCCGTGATGATGGGCGCCGGTCTTGGCATTGGCATGGATTGTCACGGTTCCCGCCCAGATCTTTTCAGCGCCGGCGCGCGCATGATTGATTGCGGTCGCACGGTTCATGCCCGGGGTTTGTGCGGTATTCGGATCGAGCGCATTGCCGGGAATGATCTTGATGCCGTGTTCGCGCCAATCGATGGGCTGATGGTCGTGATCGTGCCCGTCGTGATGCTGATGTTCATGATCGCCGCACATGGCGTTCCCTTTGCTCCTGGGAGAGAGATTCGCGCGCCTTTCGTCGGCACGCGCCAATTTCATACTACGCGAAGTCATTCAAAAATAAAGAGAATTACAGAAAATTCTTAAAGAGGCTTTTCAAGTCGAGATTAATCTATAGACTTGATCAAGTTAAATGACCGGTGGGAACATTTCGTGTGTGTCCCGCGTTGCGCCGGTCACGAGATGGTTTGCCGCGCCACGCCCCGTTTTTCCGGCGCGCCAAGCTGACGAAGCAGCGCTTGGGTCTCGGAGGAGAGACCATCCAAATTCATACATGCGCCGGACTTCCAATTGAAAGGAGACAGACATGTCGAATGCCTTGCCGCCCCTTCATGAGGGTCATGCACCCATCACCCTGCAGCAGCTCTTCCGCGAAGCGCTCTATGCCTTCGAGGAATGGGACAGCGAAGTAACCGAACCGATCGTGACGTTCGAAGGACGCATCCATCCCATCAGCGTCGTGTTCGAAGCCATGCGCGAATGCACAGACATCGTGCCCAACAATATCGTTTCGGCCGTGACCGAGCGGCTGACCAAGCCCTGGGAGGGCGAAGGTCCGCTTGACACGATGACCTTTTCGACGGCTGCCCGCGTGATGGGCGTCCTGGTTCGTAAAAGGCTGCTCGCGGTGAATAACGGCCTCAACGTTGCCGCCCTCGCTGCAGAGGCTCAGACGACGGAAAAATCTGACCGCTGAAAAGCGAAAGACCGTTTAAGGAAGGCCCGCCGGCACGCCCGCGGGCCTTCTGCATTTTCAGCGGCTGCCGACATCGAATTCCGGATCGACAGGGATCTGCATCGCCGTGACCAGATGGTTCGTCTGTCCGGCAAGGCCGATGACCGCCAGCAGCTCCGCGTGCTGGGCATCGGTCATCCCTTTCGCCTTCGCGGCGGCGGTGTGGGAATGGATGCAATAGCTGCAGCCATTGGCGGTGGAGACGGCAATGTAGATCATCTCGCGCACCAGCGGATCGAGCGCGCCTTCGGTCATCATCACCGCTTTCAGCCCTTCCCAGGTGCGCTTCAGCAGTGCCGGGTCGTTTCCCAGGCCGCGCCAGAAATTATTGACGAAATCGGATTTTCTCACTGCGCGAATATCGTCGAACACCGCCTTCACGGCCGGGATCGCCTCTGCCTCCGCATCATCGAGCAATTTAACCGTTGCCATTCCCTGCATCTCCTTCAGCAAATCCATTTGGGTCGGACAATAGCGCATTTTGTGGCGCTGGCGGCAGCATAGCGCGGGAATTCAAGCTGTCTTTTCGATTGCAAAAGTCATGCATATGTGAAAAAACTATTCACATAAGAAAATTAAGGCTCTGCAAAAACGACGGTAGGGTTAGGAGAGGGGCGCCTTGAGGACGCATCCGCCTATCCGCATCGGCAGGTGATTACTGAAATTCGAATGTGCAGCTCGCATAATGGCGAGCATAATGTGGCTCTGGGAGGAGTTTGACCTCGGGTTAGAGGTCGAGAGGTCGCGATGGATTTAGAAGGAGTTTTCCAATGACGCGCATCACCAATCTTCGCGTTTTCGATTTGCGTTTCCCGACATCGCAGAGCCTCGATGGTTCGGATGCGATGAATCCGGATCCGGATTATTCGGCAGCTTATGTCATCCTCGACACCGACAAGCCGGGCCTTGCTGGCCACGGCCTGACCTTCACCATTGGCCGCGGCAATGACATCTGCTGCATGGCGATCGAGGCGATGCGGCATCTGGTCGTCGGTACCGAACTTGCGACGGTTCTGGAAAACCCCGGCAAATACTGGCGGCATCTGACCAGTGACAGCCAGCTGCGCTGGATCGGCCCCGAGAAGGGCGCGATGCATCTGGCAACCGGCGCTGTCGTCAATGCCGTCTGGGATCTGCTCGCCAAGGAAGCCGGCAAGCCGGTCTGGCGGTTGGTTTCGGAGATGGATGCGGAGCAGATCGCCGATATTGTCGACTATCGTTACCTGACCGATGTGCTGACCCGCGATGAGGCCGTCGCCATCCTGAAGAAGGCGGAGGCCGGCAAGGTCGCCCGCATCGCCACGCTCGAGCGCGAGGGCTATGCCTGCTACACGACATCAGCCGGCTGGCTTGGCTATGACGACGCCAAGCTGCGCCGCCTGTGCCAGGAGGCGATCGATGCCGGCTTCAACCATGTGAAGATGAAGGTCGGCCGCGATCTCGAGGACGATATTCGCCGTCTCACCATTGCCCGCGAGGTGATCGGCCCCGATCGTTACCTCATGATCGATGCCAACCAAGTCTGGGAAGTCAATCAGGCGATCGACTGGGTGAAGAAGCTCGCCTTCGTCAAGCCTTTCTTCATCGAAGAACCCACAAGCCCGGATGACGTTGCCGGACACCGCAAGATCCGCCAGGCCATCGGCCCGGTGAAGGTCGCGACCGGCGAGATGTGCCAGAACCGCATCATGTTCAAGCAGTTCATCGCCGAGGGCGCGATCGACATTGTACAGATCGATTCCTGCCGCATGGGCGGTCTCAACGAAGTGCTGGCGGTTTTGCTGATCGCCGCCAAATATGGCTTGCCGGTCTGGCCGCATGCCGGCGGCGTCGGCCTCTGCGAATATGTGCAGCATCTGTCGATGATCGACTATATCGCCGTCTCAGGCACCAAGGACGGCCGCGTCATCGAATATGTCGATCACCTGCACGAGCATTTCATCGACCCCTGTATCATCCGCGACGCAGCCTACATGCCACCGAGCCTGCCGGGCTTCTCGATCGAGATGAAGCCGGAATCGATCGCGGAATATACGTTCAAGGGTTGAGCGCCGCCTTATCAATGAAAGCAAAAGCCCGCCAGATGGCGGGCGTTTGTCGTTCAACTCAAGAGGTGGGCTTCAGGCGGACCCGTTCAACCATGCCTGAATGACCGGTGCATCGGCATCGTCAAACTCGTGGCCGCCGGGAACGGTTGCAAGTTCGACCTTTGCGCCGCCACCACGCAGGCGTTCGGCGAGAGGTTGAGCGTATGGCCCGTACAAATCCTTTTCGCCCGCGACCACCAGCACCTCAGCATTGGACATATCAGCCACCGGCGGATTTTCGAGTACGGTCATGGAGCGCAGCAGCACCGCGCGGCGAATGAGGTGCGGGTGGAGCGACAGCATGGCGTTCAGCATGTTGGCGCCGTTCGAGTAGCCGATATAGACGATGCGTGCGGGCTCAAGCCCGTAGGCATGGACCGCGCCATCGATGAAGGCGGCAAAGGCTTCGGCCTCGCTGGCGATATCGGCCTGATCGAACGTCATCGGCCCATTGCGGCGGAACCAACGTGGCGCACCTTCCTCGAGCGCGCGGCCGCGCACGCTAAGCAAGGTCGCGTCGGGGTCGATCTTGTGACCGAGCGGCAGCATCGTCGTTTCGTTGGCACCGGAGCCATGCAGCAGGACAAAGACATTGCCGTTCGGCTGCTCCGGCGTGAAGAAGCGATGGATGAAGGGCAGATCGCGATAGATGACGCGCGGTTCGCCGGGCATGGAGAACTGCGGCAGGATCACGTTCAGCTCCGCCAAAAGTTTCGGACTGTCGCCGGGAGCGAAGAGGCGCGTGCCAAGCGTCGCTTCATCTTCGTCGATCAACATGCCAGGCGCATCCGTGGCGAGTTCGAACAGGATCTGGCCCGGTTCGCGGACATAGAGCGAGCGGAAATATTTGCGGTCATGCATCGTCGTTGGCCCGGAATCGATCGCCTGCAGGGCGGTGTGAACGGACTGCAATTCCGCATCGTCGGCTGCGCGAAAGGCGACATGATCGACCGTACCCGTACCCGGGGCGCTCGCCCAGAAGCCGCGGGCATCGCGGATGTCGAGGATATCGCCTGGTTCCGCGACGAGCCGGCTGATCGCCCCGCTGGTGGCGAGCGGTTTATAGTCGAAGTGGTTCACCAAGATGGCCTGCGTTTCATTGAGTGTTTCGCTGAACAGCGTCGCGCCGCGGATACGGCGGATCGCGTGCTCTTGCGGAATGGTATTGCTTGCCCATGGAGCAGTTGCCTGCAGGGCATTGGTCCCGACAAGCTTGACGATGACACCATCAGGATCCTTCAGCCGAAGCACAGGCTCACCGAATTCGTCGGAGGGGCCTTCGGGCTTGAGGCCGGCGCTCAATGCACGCGTCAGCCAGAAACCGATGCTTGCGGGATCGATGGCCAGAGAGATTTCGCCGATCTGGCCGACGCCGGCGCGGCCGGGCGAACCATCCTCCCAGACAAGGAAGGTAATCAGCGAACCGGGCGAGCCCTTGGCGTCGCCGTAGAGGAGATGAAGCTGGGTGGCGTCTTCAAAGCCGCCGGTGCGCTTGACGAGGCGCAGGCCGAGGAAGCCGACGTAGAAATCGACATTCGCCTGGACCTTGCGGGTGATCAGCGTGATGTGATGGATGCCGGCGACCATGGGATGCTCCAGACTATTATTTCGTTCTGGTCGCTATTTAGGTCGAGGTCATTGTTCAATGCAATGCGCCGCCCGTGAAGGCACTGTTCACAAAAGATGCTATTGCAGGAGTGGGCGGGAGGCGAGCATCAGTGCTCGCCGAGGCTGTCTTCCGGCGATCTGCGGCGGTGGCCGCTGATTTCCGAACCGGCTGTGCGCGAGAAGCTGGCGTTCCAGATCACCGCGAGCAGTGCAATGGCCGTGACGACGATGAAGGCGACGGAGAAATCGATCATCTCGGCCTTCGTCTCTCCGCGGAACTGCATCGAGCCATGCAGGGCCAACGCGGCGACGCAGATGCCGAGGGAGAGCATCAGCTGCTGGAAGGTCGAGTAAAAGCTCGTCGCAATGCTCATGCGGTCGCGCTCGATCTCGTCATAGGCGATCGTGTTGTAGGCCGTGAACTGGAACGACATGAAGAACCCGCAGAAGAACAGGATCACGAAGATGACGGGCAGCGGCCAATCCGGCTTGAAGATGGCGCACATGCCATAGCCGAGCGTGCCGATCAGCCCGAAGATGATAAGGGCGGTGCGGAAGCCGAGTGTCCGGAGAATGCGGACCTGCAGCGGCTTCATGGCCATCGAGCCGAGTGCCGTCGCAATGGCGATCTGGCCGGCGGCAGCGGCCGAAAGACCGAAACCGAGCTGCAGCATCAGCGGGATCAGGAAGGGATGGGCGCCCTGGCTGATGCGCGTCAGCGAACCGGCGATGACCGAGGTGCGGAACGTCGGCACCTTCATCAAGGAGAAATCCATGATCGGCGAGGGGTGCTTGCGGGCATGGCGCAGATAGGCGATGCCGAAGAGCAAGCCGACGGAGATGAGGAAGACAGCGAGATAGCCTTCACCCTCGCGGCTCGACATTTCAAAGCCGAAGAGCAGCGATCCCAGCGAAATACCCGAGAGGATAAAGCCAGAGAGATCGAAGCGGCCGGTGCGCGGGCCCTTCACCTCCTCGATGAACATCGTCACCAGGATGAAGCCGATGATGCCAATCGGCACGTTGATGTAGAAGATCCAGCGCCAGTCGAGGTAGGTGACGAACAAGCCGCCGACCGGTGGGCCGAGAATGGGGCCGACGAGGGCTGGGATCAGCAGCCAGGACATGGCGTTGACCATGTCCTTGCGGGCGACGCTGCGCATCAGCACCAGACGACCGATCGGCAGCATCATGGCGCCGCCGAGACCTTGCAAAAGCCGTGCAAGGACAAGGAAGAACAGGTTCGGCGCCTGGGCACACAAAAGTGAACCGAGAACGAAGACCGCGATGGCGGAGCGGAAGACTGTGCGCGATCCGAAGCGGTCGGCGATGGCGCCGCTGGCGGGAATGAAGATCGCCAGGCTGAGAAGGTATGAAGTCAGTGAGATACTCATGGCCGGCGCGCTGACGCCGAAGTCTCTCGCCATAGTCGGAAGGGCTGTTGCGAGCACGGTCGCGTCAAGCTGTTCCATGAACATCGCGCTTGCCACGATAAGCGCTACTACACGAAAATTCGGTGCGGCCCGCCGGGTCGTGGCGGCCTGGAATATCTGATCCGACATTGTCGGGGATCGCTCTCGATGGTGCGGTGGGGTCGTAAGACAGAACCGCAAGTCTGGTCATGGCGCGAAGGCCTATTTGAACGGCGGTTTGTATACTCCTGCTTGCACGCGATTGCTATATCAGAAATCGCAAATCCCATTCATGGGATGAAAAAAAATGATGCACATGCAGGGGCAAACGGCATCAGATGAACGTGAGGTGAATGAATAGGCGCGATATCGCGCCGAAATGCTCACGCTTGGTTTTTTCGCGTAAGATAATGTGCTCGTTTGGTCGGATGCGATAGGCAAAAAGACCGGTGCCAATTGGTGATGGCACCGGTCCGAGTCGTCGTTTTCAGCGGGCACCGAGGCGATCAATAGCCTTCGGCAAGCCCTGAGCCGGCACGGCTGTCCACGGCGCCGTTATAGCGGGCGCCCCCGCCCTTGGCGATGTCGCTGAGGCTCTTGCCCCCGACAAGTATGCCGGCCGCCTGGCCCCAGATCGGCCAGCTGTTGTCCACCTGAACCGTGTAGCCCATGCCGGTCAGAAGCTTGATCGTATCGGGCGAGAGCGCGCGCGGCTCCATGTAGACCTTGTCGGGCAGCCATTGGTGATGGATGCGGGGAGCGTCGATCGCTTCCTGGATGTTCATGCCGAAATCGATGACGTTGATGATCGCTTCCAGCGTGATGGTGATGATGCGCGAGCCGCCGGGGCTGCCGATCACCATGAAGGGCTTGCCATCCTTGGTGACGATCGTCGGGCTCATGGAGGAGAGCGGCGTCTTCTTCGGCTGGATGGCATTGGCCTCGCCCTGCACCAGGCCGTAAAGGTTGGGCACGCCGGGCTTGGAGGTGAAGTCATCCATCTCGTTGTTCAAAAGGATGCCCGTGCCGGGCGCTACGACGCCGGCACCGAAGGAGCCGTTGAGCGTATAGGTGACGGCGACCGCATTGCCGTCATTGTCGATGATCGAATAATGTGTCGTCTCGTGGCTCTCGCCGAGGCCCTTCGGCATCAGCTCCTTGGAAACGCCGGCCTTATAGGGCGAGATGCTGTCGCGGATCTTCTGGGCATAGGCCTTGTCGAGGAGCTTGCCGACGGGGTTGTCGACGAAGTCGGGATCGCCGAGCGCCGAGTTGCGATCCACATAGGCGTAGCGCATGGCTTCGACCATGTAATGGACCGTATCGGCCGAGGCATAACCGGTATAGGAGAGCGGATAGCCTTCGAGCACATTGAGAATTTCGCAGATGATGACGCCGCCAGATGAGGGCGGTGGCGAGGAGATGATCTCATAGCCGCGATAATTGCACTTCACGGGCTCGAGTTCGCGGACCTTGTATTGTTCGAAATCCTGGTTTGCCAGAATGCCGCCTTTGTCCTGGCTTGCCTTGACGATGGCGTTGGCGACCGGCCCCTTGTAGAAGCCATCCGGCCCCTGATCGGAAATGCCGGATAGGGCATTGGCGAGATCCGGCTGGACCAGCTTGTCGCCTGTCGCGAAGGGCTTGCCGTCGGATTTGGTGAAGATCGCGGCAGTGGCCGGATCGCGCGACAGCCAGGCCTTGCCCTCATTCAGCTCGGCGGCATCGGCCTGTTTCAGCGTGAAGCCTTCCTTGGCATAACGTATGGCCGGCGCGATCAGATCCTGGCGGGACTTGGTGCCATATTTCTCGCGGGCCGTCTCGAAGCCCATGACTGAGCCCGGGACGCCGACGGCGAGATAGCCGTCCGTGCTGGCGCCTTTGACGATATTGCCCTTGTCGTCGAGATACATGCCTTTGGTCGCTGCCAGGGGCGCGCGCTCGCGGAAATCGAGGAAGGTCGTCTTTCCGTCACGCATGCGAATGGTCATGAAGCCGCCGCCGCCGATATTGCCGGCGGTCGGGTAGACCACGGCCAGCGCATAGCCGACCGCAACGGCGGCATCGACGGCATTGCCGCCATTCTTCAGCACTTCAACGCCGACATCGGTGGCGAGATGTTGAGCGGTGACTACCATGCCATGCTCCGCCTCGACCGGTGGCGGCGCGGCAGCTCTAGCGGTGACGGAAAAGAGAGCAAATGTGACCAGGGTTACCGACGAAATCGCCCGCTGGCGGAAGTGGCGCATGATGAGTATGCCTCCCATTGTTATCTTGATGGAAAATCGCCAACGAATGACATGGCGTCGCGCGCGAAAATGGCGATATCCGCTGTCACAATTTTTTAACGGAGCGATCCCGCCGCGGCCGGAAGCCTGTGCACTATGTCTTCCATGCACTACTACGGATAATTTCTGTCCCCCTGCCGCGCGGAAAATCGCTTCGCACTTGCAATATTTCTTTTATTAGTTGAATCTATTTTAGATTGTTGCTTGTCGAGGCGAGTATTGCGTGGAGGGTAATCATGGCCGTGACGAAGCTCGAGCAATGGAAGCGCGAGCGCAGGATCAAGACCAGGCCATTCATCGTTGGCGAAAGGACGCATGTCGTGGAAATCGAGTGCGACCATTGCAGCCGGCATTTCCTCCGATGGGCATCGACCGCAGCAGCCTACTGGCGCTGCGACGATTGCACCGCCATCGTCTAAGTCAAGGCCGTTTCTGGTGGATTACACGATCAGGATGGCGCGGAAGTCGTTGACGTTCGTTCCCGTTGGGCCGGGCACGAAGAGATCGCCGATCGCGTTGAAAGCCGTCCAGGCATCGTTGTTTGCCAACATCTCGGCGGGAACCAATCCTGCCCCGCGCAGCCGCGTCACCGTACCCGCATCGGCGAAGGCGCCGGCATTGTCCTCGCTGCCGTCGATGCCATCAGTGTCGGCGGCCATGGCATGGACCCCGGTGTGGCCGTCGATGTCGATCGCTAGAGACAGAAGGAATTCCGAGTTTCGTCCGCCCTTGCCCTTGCCTTTCAGCGTCACCGTCGTTTCTCCGCCGGAGAGCAGCACAATCGGTTTGGCGAAGGGACGGTTGCGATGCAGCACTTCGCGGGCGAGGGCGGCGTGGACATGGGCGGCTTCGCGAGCCTCGCCCTCGATCGCATCGGAAAGGATGGCGGCTTCGATGCCCGCTGCTCGCGCCACCTCGGCAGCGGCCTCCAGTGAGACGCCGGCGGATGCGATGAGATGGACCTCATTGCCGGCAAAGCGCGGATCGTCCGGGCGGGGAGCATCGGCTTCGGCTTTCTCGATATGGGCGAGAACGGCCGCAGGCAGTTCGATACGGTAGAGGCGGATAAGGTCGAGCGCGTCGGCGCGCGTGCCGGCACCCGGGACCGTCGGGCCGGATGCCACCAAAGCAGGGTCATCGCCGGGGATATCCGAGACGACGAGCGAGATGACCTTGGCGGGATGGGCTGCTGCCGCGAGCCGGCCGCCCTTGATGGTCGACAGATGCTTGCGAATGACATTCATCGCAGAGATCGGCGCACCGGATGCCAGCAGCGCCTTATTGACGGCGATCTCGTCGGCAAGGTTCAGCGACCCCGCCGGCGATGGCAGCAGTGCCGAGCCGCCACCTGATATCAGCGCGATCACCAGATCGTCCTCCGTCAGGCCTTCGACGAGTTTCAACAATCGGCGAGATGCGATGAGGCCCGCCTCATCCGGCACCGGATGGGCGGCTTCGATGATTTCGATCTGGCGGCAAGGAGCGGAGAAGCCATATCGCGTCACCACGAGACCTTGCAGCGGGCCATCCCAGCGTTGTTCCAGCGCGGCGGCCATCTGGGCGGAGCCCTTGCCGGCGCCGATGACGATCGTCCGGCCCTTGGGCTTCTTCGGCAGATGCGAGCGAATACCAGTCAACGGATCGGCAGCGCGAACGGCGGCATCGAACAGCAAGGTCAGGAAGGCGCGGGGATCGGTAACGGTCATATCGAACTGCCTGTCTTCTAGAGCGTTTGTACGCAATTCCGGACGGAAAACCGCTAATGCACTTTTCCTGGAATTGCTTCTCAGAGCCTTTAACCATTTGGTGGCTTAACTGGTTGGAAGGCGCAAGGGCCACGAACTGCAATTGTGTCCTGCGCGATGAATCCCTATGTAGAAGGAAAGGGTTTCCCGCTTTTATTTCAAGGATTTTCGACATGGCCGAACTGAAAGTGAAGACGAGGCAGACGGGCGCGACCGCTACAGTCGGCCGCACCGGCTTTCCGCATGTGACGTCGGTGACCGGCGGTGAGATCGACATCGTCACTTCGCCGTCGCAGCCCGGTTTCAATCCGCTCGATCTGCTTTATTCGTCGCTGTCTGCCTGCCTGGTCTTGAGCGCCCGCATGGCGGCGAGCAGTCTCGGCGTGCTCGACAAGCTCACGGAAGTCACCGCCGTCGTGACAGGCGAAAAGGCCACCGAAGGTCTTTCCCGCGTCGAAAAATTCAACATTGCCTTCACCATCAAGGGCGATTTCGGTGACGAGATCCGCAACGCGATCGCGCGCGCCGCCGAAGATGAAATCTGCACCGTGAGCAACACGATCCGCGGCAATCCGCAGTTTTCGACTGTCATTTCGGGATAGTCACTAAAGCCCCTCATCCGCCCTGTCGGGCACCTTCTCCCCGTTTTGACGGGGAGAAGGGGATGGCCGCGCCATCGCCGTTTCCTCTCTCGCGCTGAGTTGGGCGAGGGCACCGACGTCGCTCCCTCTCCCCGTCAAACGGGGAGAGGGTTGGGGTGAGGGGCATTTCGTTACTTCGCCGGAAACTCAAACCCTTCAAGATAAGGCCCAAGCTCCGGGTCGATATCCACCTTCACGGCATTGTTGTAGATTGCCGTTGCGATCATGATCCCTGCGAAGGCGACGAGGTTGGCAAGCGTCGGCTCGTCGTAGCGGGCCTTCAATCGATCCCAGATCTCCTCCGGAATGGCATTGGAATCCCTGACGATCGCCTTGCCGAATTCGATCAAGAGAGCCTCGTCTTCGCTCGGTACAATCGTTTCCGGCGTCAGGCCGGCATTGATGAGCGCGCGCCGGAAGAAGCCGACCGGGATGATCGAGCGGCATTCGAGCGCGATGGCATGGCAAAGCAGCCAGACGGCGCGATCGTCCAGCGCGGGACGCAACTCTTCGCGCAGGGGAAACCATTCGGCATAGATGCGATGCGCGACCGGGGAATGCAGCAATGTCCGCTTCATGTTCGTCATTCGGCCGCGCAGCTGCACTTCGCGATCATGCTCGGCGCGCACGGCGTCGGAAGCGGTCTCGTAGTCGATCGGCGTGATATGGCTCATGTCATCTCTCTTACTGCGCGGCTTCAGCGGCAGCCTTGAAGAAGCGGTTTTCCGGGCGCGGCAGGCCGAGGTGTTCGCGCAATGTCGTGCCTTCGTAGTCGCGGCGGAAGATGCCGCGACGCTGCAGCTCTGGAACGACGCGGGTGGTCACGTCAAGCAGGCCCTGCGGCAGGAAGGGGAAGACGACGTTGAAACCGTCAGAGCCTTCCTCGTGCAGCCATTGCTCCATCTCGTCGGCGATGCTCTGCGGCGTGCCGACGAAGGCGAGGCCGGCATAGCCGCCGAGGCGCTGGGCAAGCTGCCGCACGGTGAGCTTTTCAGCTTCGGCAAGGGCGATGACGCGTTCGCGGCCGCTCTTGCTGGCATTGGTCTCCGGAATCTCCGGCAGCGGTCCATCTGGGTCGAATTTGGATGCATCGTGTCCCAGCGCGATCGATAGGGATGCAATCGCGCTATCGTAATGCACGAGGCTGTCGAGCTTTGCTCGTTTCGCCTTCGCTTCCTCGATCGTGTCGCCGACGACGATGAAGGCGGCGGGCAGGATCTTCAGATGATCCGGATTGCGGCCGATCTGTTTCATCCGTCCCTTGATGTCGGCGAAAATAGACTTGCCATCGGCGAGATTACGCGGGGCGGCGAAGACCGCTTCGGCCGTCTCGGCGGCGAGCTGGCGGCCGACATCGGATTGCCCGGCCTGCACGATGACAGGCCAGCCCTGCGGCGAGCGGGCAATGTTGAGCGGGCCGCGAACGCTGAGCTCCTCGCCCTTGTGGGCGAGCACATGCATCTTGTCCGGGTCGAAGAAGATGCCAGTCTCGGCGTTGCGGATGAAGGCGTCGTCGGCGAAGCTGTCCCAGAGGCCAGTGACGACATCGTAGAATTCACGGGCGCGATGATAGCGCTCGCCATGTTCCACATGCTCCTCGAGGCCGAAGTTCAGGGCGGCGTCGGGATTGGAGGTCGTGACGATATTCCAGCCGGCGCGGCCGCCGCTGATGTGGTCGAGCGAGGCGAAGCGGCGCGCGATGTGATAGGGCTGGTCGAAGGTCGTCGACGCGGTAGCGACCAGGCCGATCCTGTCGGTGACTGCGGCGAGCGCCGAAAGCAGGGTAAAGGGCTCGAAGGAGGTCACCGTGTGGCTGCGCTTCAAAGCCTCGATCGGCATGTTGAGGACGGCCAGATGATCGGCCATGAAGAAGGCGTCGAATTTCGCCTTTTCCAGCTCCTGCGCAAAGCTCTTGATATGCTGGAAATTGAAGTTGGCGTCCGGATAGGAGCCGGGGTAGCGCCATGCGCCGGTATGCAGGCTGACGGGGCGCATGAAGGCCCCAAGCTTCAATTGCTTCTGTTCGGTCATCGGCTCTCTCTCGAAAATCGCCAGGCTGTCATGACGTCGAAACGACAGCGCCCGCGGGATAATGCATTACGACGTAGGCGTGCCGGTCGCGCATTCAAAGAGCCGATTTCATTTATTTGATCGCTTTCGCGGAATATTCATCCGACCGGGCTTTCAGCCACGTTCTGTCCGGCAAAAACCTTCACAAGCCAATCTATGAAGACGCGGACCCGCGGCGAAAGCTGGCGGCTGCGCGGATAGAGCATCGAGACGGGCGTTCGAGTCGGTGGACAGTCCTCAAGGACATGCAGCAGCTCGCCCGATCGCAGGGCTTCCTCTGCGTGGTAGCGCGGGACCTGGATCAGGCCAAGACCGAGCTTGGCCGCCGTGAAATAGCTCTCAGCCGCATTGACGGAGATGGTGGCCGGCAGGGTAATCTCGCGCACAGTGCCATCGATCTGGAATTCCAGCGGCAGCAATCCGCCCGTTGCGGAAGAGCGGAAGCCGATCATCCGATGCCCGTCGAGCTTCTCCGGATGGGCGGGCATGCCGAAACGTTCGACATAGGCGGGCGCAGCAAGCGTCACCTCCTCCAGCATCGCGACGCGGCGGCCGATCATGTCGCTGTCCTGCAGCGTGCCGACGCGCAGCACGCAGTCGATCCCCTCGCGGATGAGATCGACGAACCGGTCACCCTCGGTGATCTGCAGCTCGATATCGGGATAGGTTTCGAGGAAGGACGGCAGGTTCGGCAGCACGAAGTGGCGGGCGAGCGTTCCATGCACGTCGACGCGCAGCACACCCTTCGGCTTTGCGCCGGCAAAGGCGCCTTCGGCGTCCTCGATATCCGAAAGGATGCGCAGGCAGCGCTGGTAATAGGCCTCGCCGTCGAGCGTCGGGCTGACATGCCGCGTCGTTCGCTGCAGCAGGCGTATGGCGAGCCGAGACTCGAGCTGCTTGATGGCATCCGTCACCGTCGAGCGGGGTAGGCCGGTGTCCTCGGCCGCCAGCGTGAAACTGCGCCGCTCCACGACTCGACAGAACACGCGCATGGCATCGAACCGGTCCATATTATTTGTTCGCCAATTTCGGATAGTGATGCCGATTTATGGCTGATTATCCGCCTTAAGGAAAGGGGCATCTTCTCCTCATCGAAACGCGCTGCGGCGCAATCCAGCGAAGGATGAGGAAAATGAGCAGCAATTCCAACAAGGTAGCGATTGTCACCGGTGCATCCCGCGGCATTGGCGCAGCGATTGCCGAGCGTCTGGCCGAAGACGGCTTCACAGTCGTCATCAACTATTCCGGCAGCGAAGCCGCCGCCGAGGAACTCGCCCGCAAGATCGAGGAAAAGGGCGGCAAGGCCCTGACCGCGAAGGCCGATGTTTCTGATGCCGAAGCAGTGCGCCGCATGTTCGATGCGGCCGAAGCAGCCTTTGGCGGCGTCGACGTCCTCGTCAACAATGCCGGCATCATGCAGCTTGCCAAGATCGCCGATGCCGACGACGCGCATTTCGACCGCCATATCGCCATCAACCTCAAGGGTACGTTCAATACGCTGCGCGAAGCCGGCAAGCGTCTGCGTGACGGCGGGCGTATCGTCAACTTCTCGACCAGCATCGTCGGCCTGAAGCTCGAAACCTACGGCGTCTATGCCGCAACGAAGGCGGCGGTCGAGCTCATGACCGGCATCATGGCGAAGGAACTGCGCGGCCGCTCCATAACGGTCAATGCAGTCGCACCCGGTCCGACGGCCACCGATCTCTTCCTGAACGGCAAGAGCGACGAGCTCATCGACCGCATGGCCAAGATGAACCCGCTGGAGCGCCTGGGCACGCCGCAGGATATCGCCGCCGCCGTCTCCTTCCTCGTAGGCCCGGACGGCGGCTGGATCAACGGCCAGACGCTACGCGCCAATGGCGGCATGATCTGAGCCAACTTGGCGGCTGGCCATGCCTGCCGCCCGCCCTCCAATTCATCGGCAACAACAGCCAATCCTCTGAAGGAACAAGATCATGAGCAAGCAAGTCATCGTAATCACTGGCGCATCGAGCGGTTTCGGGGCTCTGACGGCACGCGCGCTCGCCACGGCAGGCCATACGGTCTATGCCGGCATCCGCGAAACCAAGGGGCGTAATGCGGCGCAGGTCGAGGCAGCGGCGGCTTTCGCCAGGGAGAATGGCGTCGATCTCAGGACCGTCGAACTCGATGTCGCTGCGGACGCGTCCGTCGAAGCCGGTATTGCCGCCGTCATCGCCGAGCAAGGCTGCATCGATACCATCATCCACAATGCCGGGCACATGTCCTTCGGCCCGGCAGAAGCCTTCACGCCCGAACAGTTCGCCGAACTCTACGACATCAACGTGCTCAGCACCCAGCGCGTCAATCGCGCCGTGCTGCCCTACATGCGCAAGGAAGGAAAGGGTCTGGTCGTCTGGGTCTCCTCGTCCAGCACGCGCGGCGGCACGCCGCCTTATCTCTCGCCATATTTCGCAGCCAAGGCAGCCATGGACTCGCTCGCCGTTTCCTACGCTTCGGAGCTGACCCGCTGGGGCATCGAGACTGCCATCATCGTGCCGGGCGCCTTCACGAAGGGCACCAATCACTTCGCTCATTCCGGTTCGCCGGCCGACAAGGCTCGTGCCGCCGAGTATGACAATGGCCCCTATGCCGGCGTTCCCGACCGGGCGCTGAAGGGGCTGGCCTCGCTGGAGCCGGCCGACGCCGATGCTGCATCGGTAGCCGTCGCGATCGTCGATGTGGTTGATATGCCATTTGGTTGGCGGCCGTTCCGTACCCATATAGATCCTTCAGAGGATGGCGCCGATATCGTCAACGGTGTTGCCGATCGGGTTCGCGCAGAGCTCTTCCGGCGGATTGGTCTGGAAGATCTGCTGAAGCCGCACGCAAAAGCTTGAGGCCCGCGATCATCTCTCGGACGTGTCAAATCGCCGCTTCTGTGCCACAGAAGCGGCGATCTGTTGCGTGCATCAGGGCTATTTTGCGTTGTACAGCATTCCAAGCCTTGGAGTTTCGTACTAAAGCGATTCCTTCAGAGGGTCGGGAGATATCCATGGACGCGAAGGACATTGGCGAAATTGCCAGCTGGCTCATGCAGGCAGGCCTCAAGGGAATGACGGAAGTCGATATCCTCTCCGGCTTCTGCGAGCAGTGCCGTCAGCATGGTCTCAACATCGATCGGGCCATGGCGCTGATGGATACGCTGCATCCGGTCTATGAAGGGCGCGCCTTCCGCTGGGACGGCAATCAGATCATCGAGCGCGAGTTCGAATATGGCCCGACGCAGCAGGGGATCGCCTCTGAAAACTGGCAGCGTTCCGCCTTCTATCACATGCTGACGACGGGCGGAGACGAGGTGCGCCGGCGCATCGGCTTCGGCGAACCAACCGATTTCTACGGGCTCGATACGCTACTGGCCGACGGTCACACCGACTACATCGCCATGATCCACCGTTTCGAAGAGGGCGGCACGATCGGCGAGATGGACTGCTTCTATTCCAACTTTGCCACCGCGCATGAGGTCGGTTTTCCGGAGGAAGATCTGCGCGTGCTGCGCAAGCTGACGCCCGCGCTGGCTTTGGCGATCAAATGTACCGGCATGAGTCGCATCGCCCGCACCATTGCCGAGGTCTATCTCGGTGAGGACGCGGCCCGGCACGTGCTCGAGGGCAAGATCACCCGTGGCAAGACGGAGCGGATTTCGGCCGCCCTCTGGTTTTCCGATCTCGCCAACTACACCCGTATCTCGGATACGGCCGAGCCGGATGAAATCATCCCCATGCTGAATGCTTATGCCGACGCGGTCATCTCCTCGATCCATGAGGCGGGCGGCAACGTGCTGAAGCTGATCGGCGATGGCACGCTGGCCATCTTCAAGGCTCGTAATTCCGCCGATGCCTGCGCTGCCGCCCTGATGGCGGAATCGCTGCTGCGCCAGCGGTTGCGCGACCTCAACTCGCAGCGGCAGATCGAAGGCCGGCCCGTCACCGAGGTCTATCTCGGCCTGCATATCGGTGATGTCTTCTATGGCAATATCGGCAGCATGGACCGGCTGGATTTCACGGTCATCGGGCCGGCCGTCAACGAGGTCAGCCGCATCGCTTCCATGTGCCGGTCGGCCGACCGCAACGTCCTGATGTCGTCGAATTTCGTCGAGGCGCTGTCAGGCCAGCAGAGCAACGATCTCGTTTCCGTCGGCCGCTATGCGCTGCGTGGCGTCAACCGGCCGCAGGAATTGTTCACGCTGCTCTCTTCGGCGGCCTGACCCGTCTGCGGTGACTGCTTTCAGCGACGGCCGGCCGCAAACATCGGGCCGCCCTTGCTGGCAGGAAAGCCATAGCCATTGATCATCACAAGATCGATATCGCTGGCTCGCGCGGCAATGCCTTCCGAAAGCAATGCCTCGCCTTCGTCAACCATGGCTTTCAGCAGGCGGCTGACGATCTCTTCTGGGGTGAAGCTTTTCGGCACAATGGCTTTTTCGGCGCGCGCGGCTTCGATCATGGCCGTTACCTCGGGATCATCTGTCCGTTTGCCGTCGGGATAGGCATACCAGCCGCGGCCCGTCTTCTGGCCGAAACGGCCGGCTTCGCAGAGCCGGTCGGCGATGACGACGTAGCGTTCCGCCGGATCGCGTGTCGCCGCCTGCCGCTTGCGGCGCGCCCAGGCGATTTCCAGACCCGCCATGTCGAACACGGCAAAAGGCCCCATCGGAAAGCCGTAGGCCTCCAGTGCTGCGTCGATTTCCTGCGGCGAAGCGCCATCCTCGACCATGTATTCCGCTTCGCGGCGATAGGCGGAAAAGATGCGGTTGCCGATGAAGCCTTCGGTGACGCCGGAGACGATGGGCAGTTTGCCGAGCCGTTTTGCCAGGGCAATGGCTGTCGCCAGCACATCCGGCGCCGTCTGCTTGCAATTCACCACCTCCAGGAGCCGCATGATATTGGCGGGCGAGAAGAAGTGCAGCCCGACGACACGCTCTGGCCGTTGTGTTGCGGCAGCGACCACGTCGGGGTCGAGATAGCTCGTATTGGTGGCAAGAATCGCCTCGGCGCGAACGATCGAATCGAGGCACTGGAACAGCTCGGTCTTGACGGTGAGATCGTCGAAGACAGCTTCGATGATGAGATCGGCCTGCACCAGCTGCTGCATGTCGGCGGTGACGGTCAGCCGGCCCAAGCGATCTTCCCGCCCCGCTGCATCGAGGCGGCCGGACTGCACGGCCTTGTCCAGGAGGGCGGTGATGCGCTCGCGTCCCTTTTCCGCGACCTCGGCACTTTGCTCGACGCCGATGACCCGGTAGCCGCCATTGAGGGCTGAGACGGCAATGCCAGATCCCATCAGGCCGGTGCCGACGATGCCGATGGTTTCGATCTTGCGCGGAGCTACGGTCTCCAGCCCCTCGACCTTGCCCGCGGCTCGTTCCGCGAAGAAGACATGGCGAAGGGCTGCGGCCTCTTCGCTGTCGCGGAGGGCAATAAATGTGCGGCGTTCCTCGGCCAGTCCTTCTGACAAAGAGACGGTCGCCGCCAGGCGCACAAGCCGGACGGCCTCGGAAGGTGCACGTTGGCCGCGTGCCTTGCGCGATGCGTCCGATGCCGCCTTGTCGATCGCATCTGTCGCTTCCGGAGGAACTGTCAGCGATCCCGTGCGGCGCAACGATACGGCGTTGGTCATCTTGGCGTCGGCGATAGCTTCGGCGATCAGTTCGCCCTTGGTCACGCCATCGACGATGCCGAGCTTCAACGCTTCGGCAGCCGATACGATGCGGCCATTGGCGATCATATCGATGGCGGCGGCGATGCCTGTCAGACGCGGCAGGCGCTGCGTGCCGCCGGCGCCGGGTACGATGCCGAGTTTAACTTCCGGCAGGCCGAGCTTCGCGGTCGGCGCGGCAAGGCGACGATGGCAGGCGAGCGCCACTTCCAGACCCCCGCCAAGCGCTGCGCCATTGATTGCTGCGACAACGGGTTTCGGAGAGGATTCGATGCGGGAGATGACATCAGGTAGATGCGGCGGGACCAGCGGCTTGCCGAATTCCTTGATGTCGGCGCCGCCGATGAAATTGTTGCCCGCTCCGGTCAGTACGATGCCGGCGACTGCACCCTCTTTCTCGGCGTGCTCGAGCGCGGCCATCAGACCGCTCCTCACATCGGCGGAAATAGCGTTGACGGGGGCGTTGTCTATGGTGACGACGAGAATTCCGTCGGCCAATGCAGCCGAAATAGTGTCCGAAAAGCGCAATGCCGACATGAGCTGCTACTCCGTGCGATATTATTCCGGAATGACGGCTGTCGCCTGGATCTCGATCTTGGCGCGATCCTCGACGAGGGCGACGACCTGCACCGCAGCCATGGCCGGGAAGTGGCGGCCGATGATCTCGCGGTAAGCCTGGCCGAGACCCTTCAGATTGCCGAGATATTCCTGCTTGTCGGTGAAATACCATGTCATTGACGTGATATGCTTCGGCTCGGCGCCACCCTCGGCAAGGATGGCGACGACATTCTTCAGCGTCTGGCGCACCTGCTCGACGAAGTCGTCGCTTTCGAATTCGCAGGCGGCATTCCAACCGACCTGGCCGCCGACGAACACCATGCGGCCCGTCGCCGCCATGCCATTGGCATAGCCGATCGGCTTGGCCCAGCCCTCAGGTTGCAGGATGGTGTGCATCGGTCGTCTCCAGATGAGAGGTCAGCGCGGCGCGGATATCATCCGGCCATTCAAGGGATTTATGAGTATCAAGCGAGGTGGCGACGACGCGGTGCTTGGCCGTCCACAGCACTTGGCCGTTCGCGGAGACCTGATGTTCCAGATCGAGCGAGGAGCGGCCGACGCCGCGCACCGCCAGCAGGAATTCGAGATTGTCGCCTTGCAGGCCCGGCTTGATGAAGGTCAGGTCGAGCCGCACGGTGGGGACACCGATGCGCCGGTCGTCGATCAGCTTTCGCCAGGAAAAACCGATCGAGGAAAAATAGTCCTCCAGCACCCCGACGAGGATGTTCAGATAGGACGGGAAATAGGCGATCCCCGAAGGATCGCAATCTCCGAAGCGCAGGGGTCTGGTGGTTCTAAACGCCACGGCCGCCTCAGTTCGAAAAGGCGGCGATGCCGGTGATGGCGCGGCCGAGGATGAGGGCGTGAATGTCGTGCGTGCCCTCATAGGTGTTGACCACTTCGAGGTTGACGAGATGGCGCGCGATGCCGAACTCATCCGAGATGCCGTTACCCCCCAGCATGTCGCGGGCGGCGCGGGCGATATCCAGCGCCTTGCCGCAGCTATTGCGCTTGAGGATGGAGGTGAGCTCGACCGGCGGATGGCCTTCTTCCTTCATGCGGCCGAGACGCAGGCAGCCCTGCAGGCCGAGCGTGATCTCCGTCACCATGTCGGCAAGCTTCTTCTGGATCAGCTGGTTGGCGGCAAGGGGGCGGCCGAACTGCTTGCGGTCGAGCACATATTGGCGTGCCTTAGCATAGCAATCCTCGGCAGCACCGAGCGCACCCCAGGCAATGCCGAAACGCGCGGAGTTGAGGCAGGTGAAGGGACCCTTGAGGCCGGATACGTTCGGCATCAGGTTTTCTTCGGGCACGAAGACATTGTCCATAACAACTTCGCCGGTGACGGAGGCGCGCAGGCCCACCTTGCCGTGGATGGCGGGTGCGGACAGGCCCTTCCAGCCCTTTTCGAGGATGAAGCCGCGGATGAGGCCATCCTCGGTCTTTGCCCAGACGACGAAGACATCGGCGATCGGCGCGTTGGAGATCCAGGTCTTGGCGCCGGTCAGGCTGTAGCCGCCATCGACCTTCTTTGCGCGTGTCACCATTGAGCCGGGATCGGAGCCATGGTTCGGTTCGGTGAGGCCGAAGCAGCCGATCCATTCGCCAGTCGCCAGTTTCGGCAGGTACTTTTGCTTCTGTGCATCCGCGCCGAAGGTTTCGATCGGCACCATGACGAGCGAGGACTGCACGCTCATCATCGAGCGATAGCCGCTGTCGACACGCTCGACTTCGCGGGCGATCAGGCCGTAGGCGACGTAGCTCAGGCCAGCGCCGCCATATTCCGGAGAAATCGTCGGTCCGAGAAGGCCAAGCTCGCCCATTTCGCGGAAGATCGCCGGATCGGTCTTTTCGTGGCGGAAGGCTTCCAGCACGCGGGGTGCGAGCTTTTCCTGTGCATAGGAATGCGCGGTATCCAGCACCATGCGTTCGTCGTCGCTCAGCTGTTCCGTCAGCCGGAACGGGTCGGCCCAGTCGAAAATCTCGCGGCTCATGCTCTCAATCTCCCATTAATTGGTCTTCAGAAGTTCGCGCGCGACGATGAGTTTCTGAACTTCGGTCGCACCTTCATAGATGCGAAGCGCGCGGATCTCCCGATAGAGTTTTTCCGTTATCTCGCCCGATTTCACGCCGCGCCCACCAAAGAGCTGGACGGCGCGGTCGATGACGCTTTGCGCAGTCTCCGTCGCCGTCATCTTGGCCATGGCCGCCTCGCGCGTCGTCGGCAAGCGCTGCACGTCGCGACGCCAGGCTGCCCGGTAGGTGAGCAATGCCGCCGCGTCGATGCCGGTCGCCATATCGCCGAGGGCGGCCTGCGTCAACTGAAGGTCGGCAAGGGCGGCGCCGAACATGGGGCGTGAGCGCGCATGGGCAACCGATTCATCGAGCGCGCGGCGGGCAAAGCCGAGGCCGGCGGCGGCGACCGAAGCGCGGAAGATATCGAGCGTGCGCATGGCGATCTTGAAGCCTTCGCCCGGCGCGCCGAGACGGCGCGAAGCGGGAATGCGGCAATTGTCGAAGCGGATCGTCGCCAGCGGATGCGGCGCGATTACCTCGATGCGTTCGGCAATCGAGAAGCCGGGATCATCGGCAAAGATGACGAAGGCCGAGATGCCGCGGGTTCCCGGTGCCTCGCCGGTGCGCGCGAAGACGGTGTAGACGTCGGCAATGCCGCCATTGGAAATCCAGGTCTTCTCGCCATCGAGCACATAGTGATCGCCGTTCAGGCGGGCAGCGCAGCTCATGGCGGCCAGATCGGAGCCGGCATCCTTTTCCGATAGCGCGAAGGCGGCGAGCCAGTCACCCGAGCGTACCTTGGGCAGAACGGCGACACGCAATTCGGGCGAACCGGAGAGGCCGATAGCGCCGGTGCCGAGCCCCTGCATGGCAAAGGCGAAATCGGCCAGGCCGTCATGCCAGGCGAGCGTTTCGCGGGCGAGGCAGACCGTGCGGGAATCGATCAGCGGTTCGCTGTCGGAAGACCCAGTAGCGGCGATCAACAGCCCGGCTTCGCCCAGCGCCTTGACCAGCTTTCGGCATGCGCCATCGACATCGGCATGATCGATCGAAGCCATGGTGCCGGACCTTGCGAAGGCATCGACCTCAGCGGCGAAACGGTGATGGCGCTCTTCGAAGAAGGGCCACTCCAGATGATCGCGTGTCGGACCGGCGAGGTTGCTTGCCGTTGATATCACCTCAATCCCCCTCGAATTCCGGCCGGCGCTTGGCAGCGAAGGCTTCGAAGGCGCGGCGGAAATCCTGCGTCGCCATACAGATTGCCTGTGCTTGCGCTTCGGATTCGATCATTTCGTCGATGCCCATCGCCCATTCCTGGTTCAGCATAGTCTTGGTCATGCCGTGCGCGAACCAAGGTCCGTCAGCCAGCGAACGCGCAAGCTTGACCGCTTCCTGCTCCAGATCGGTGCCGGCGTGCAGGCCGTTATAAAAGCCCCAGGCTTGTCCTTCCGCTGCCGTCATCGAGCGGCCGGTAAAGAGAAGCTCGGCGGCGCGACCCTGGCCGATGATACGGGGCAGGATGCCGCATGCGCCCATATCGGCACCGGCAAGGCCGACGCGAGTGAAGAGGAAGGCGGTCTTTGCTTCCGGCGTCGCGAGCCTCAAATCGGAGGCCATGGCCAGGATGGCGCCGGCGCCGGCGCAGATGCCGTCCACCGCGGAGATGATCGGCTGCGGGCATTTGCGCATGGCCTTGACCAGATCGCCTGTCATGCGCGTGAAGGCCAGGAGCCCTGGCATCGCCATGCGCGTCAGCGGCTCGATGATCTCGAAGACGTCGCCGCCGGAGGAGAAATTGCCGCCCGCGCCCGTCAGCACGATGGCGCGGATATCGGAGGCATAGGCGAGGTCGCGAAAGAGATCACGCAGCTCGGCATAGCTGTCGAAGGTCAGCGGATTCTTACGTTCTGGGCGGTTCAGGCGGATGGTGGCGACGCGGCCATCTTCACTGACATCCCAGAGGAAGTGCTCCGGCTTATAATCCTTGAAGGGCTTCAGATACCCCTTCATCGTCATATCCCGATCGCTCATCCCTCAAATCTCCCCACCGGCAACCGCAATTGCCTGTCCATTGATCGATGCCGCGGCCGGAGAGGCCAGCCATAGCACGGTATCGGCGACCTCTTCCGGCTTGACGAGACGTCCCTGCGGATTGGACTTCGTGAACTCGGCGAGCGCCTGCTCGGCCGTCCGACCGGTCTTGGCGACGATCGTGTCTATCGAGCGCTGGATGATCGGCGTGTCGGTAAAACCGGGGCAGACGGCATTGACTGTGATGCCGGTTTTCGCCAGCTCCAGCGCCAGCGAGCGGGTGAGGCCGACGACGCCGTGCTTGGCGGCGACGTAAGCCGAAACGTATGCGTAGCCCTTCAAGCCAGCCGTCGAGGCGATGTTGATGATGCGCGCGCCGGAGCCACGAGCCTTTAGGTCGGGAAGCGCTGCCTGCGTCACCACGAAAACACCCGTCAGGTCGACCAAGAGGACATGGTTCCAGGCCTCCAGTGTCGTCTTCTCGAAGGGCGCGCTCGGCGCTTCCCCGGCATTGTTGACGAGGATATCAACGAGACCGAACGTCTCACGCGCCTTGGCAAGGCCTTGGGCTACGGCGTCGGAGCTGGTGACATCGAAGCCATCGACCACGAATGCATGGGCGCCGATTTCGGCGGCTACCGCTTCCAGCGGCTCTCGCCGGCGACCGGCGAGACTGACGCGCGCACCCTCAACGGCAAGCGCGTTGGCGATCGCCGCACCTATGCCGCTGCCGGCCCCGGTGACGAGGGCGTGACGGCCGCTGAGTTTGCCCGAAGTCGTCATATCATCCTCACTTAGCCGGTGCTGCCGTGGCTGCGCGGGCGAGGTTGGTTTCGTACTGAGTCTTGCCGGAAAGATATTGCTTCGGCCAGGGAATGGAAGTCAGCCCGATCTTGGCGGCTTCATGCAGTGACCAAGCCGGATCGGCCAGATGCGGGCGAGCGATGGCACAGAGATCAGCGCGGCCGGCGGCGATGATCGAATTGGCGTGGTCAGCCTCCGAAATTGCTCCGACGGCGATCGTCGGGATGCCGATCTCGTTGCGGATCTTGTCAGAAAAGGGCGTCTGGAACAGGCGGCCGTAAACCGGCTTTTCCTGCTTCGAGACCTGGCCTGAGGAGCAGTCGATCAGGTCGGCCCCGGCTTCCTTGAACATGCGCGCGAAGATCGCCGCATCTTCCGGTGTGTTACCGCCGTCAGTCCAGTCATGGCAGGAGAGGCGGATCGAGATCGGCTTGTCCGCCGGCCAGATCGCGCGCATTGCCCTGAAGATCTCCAGGGGATAGCGGGCGCGGTTTTCGTGGCTGCCACCATAGTCGTCGTCGCGCAGATTGGTCAGCGGCGACAGGAAGCTCGACAACAGATAGCCGTGGGCGCAATGGAGTTCCAGCCAGTCGGCGCCGGTCTCGACCGCCAGTTCCGTCGAGCGGATGAAGTCGGCCTTGACGCGGTCCATATCGGCGCGATCCATGGTCCTCGGCACCTGGCTATTCTTGAGATAGGGGACTGATGATGCGGAGATCAGCGGCCACTCGCCTTCGGGAAGCGGTTGGTCGATGCCTTCCCAGGCGAGCTTCGTCGCGCCCTTGCGGCCGGCATGGCCGAGCTGGATGCCGACCTTGGCGGCGCTATTCGTGTGAACGAAATCGACGAGCCGCTTCCACTGCGCCACCTGCTCTTCGTTCCAGAGGCCGAGGCAGCCGGGCGTGATGCGGGCATCCGGGGTGACGCAAGTCATCTCCGCGAAGATCAGCCCTGCGCCGCCAAGGGCGCGGGAGCCGAGATGGACGATGTGGAAATCGTTCATCACGCCATCTTCAGCCGAGTACATCGCCATCGGAGACATAACGATGCGGTTGATAAGTTGGACATCCCGGAGGCGATAAGGCGTGAACATCGGCGGCAGGCAGCGGTCGTTACCGACGGCAAGGCCGGATTTTTCCGCGAACCAGCGCTCATAGCCTTCAAGCCAGGTCTTGTCGCGCAGCCGCAGATTTTCGTGACTGATGCGCTGCGAGCGGGTCAGCATCGAATACATGAATTGCGGCGGATCGAGCGTGTCGGCATAGCGGCGGCCGACGACCTCGAACCATTCCATCGCATTGCGGGCAGCATTCTGGATACGCGCCACATCGACGCGGCGGATTTCCTCATAGGTCTCAAGGACGGCCGGTATCTTGTCCTTCTCGTGCCCATGGATCTGGAACTGCCGGGTCAGCTCAATGGCGTCATCGATGGCGAGCTTGGTGCCGGAGCCGATGGCGAAATGCGCGGTGTGGGCAGCATCGCCCATCAGCACGACATGGGAATTGCCGTTGAAATGGCTCCATTTGCCGCAGATCAGGCGGTTGAAATTCAGCCATGCCGAGCCGCGGATGTGGCGGGCATTGGTAATCAGCGAGGTGCCTTCGAGCACTTCGGAGAACAGGTTTTCGCAGAAGGCGATGGAGCCGTCCTGATCCATCTTGTCGAGGCCATGCGCGAGATAAGCCTCTTCCGTCGTCTCGACGATGAAGGTCGAGGTCTTGTCGTCGAACTTGTAGATATGTGCCTGGAACCAGCCGTGATCGGTGCGGCGGAAATCGAAGGTGAAGGCGTCGAAGAGCTTGTTGGTGCCGAGCCAGATATAGCGGTTCGGCCGGGTGATCATGTCAGGCTGGAAGACCTCCGGATAATGATTGCGAATGCGCGAATTGAGGCCGTCCGAGCCGATGACCAGATCGGCATCCGGATAGTCGAGATCGGAATTGACGTCCGTTTCGAAGATCAGCTCCACGCCGAGCGCCTCACAGCGGCGCTGCAGGATGTTCAAAAGCTTCTTGCGGCCAATACCGACGAAACCGTGGCCCGATGTGCGCTGGCGCGTCCCCTTAAACAGGACCTCGATATCGTCCCAATGGTTGAAGGCGTCCTCGATCTCGGCAGCGCTTTCCGGGTCCCATTCCCGCATCGAAACCATTGTTGCGTCGGAGAAGACGACGCCCCAGCCGAAGGTATCATAGGGGCGGTTGCGCTCGACGACACGGATCGAATGCTCGGGATGGAGCTTCTTCATCAGAAGCGCGAAGTAAAGCCCCGCGGGGCCGCCGCCGATACAGACGATGCGCATCGCTTTTCCCTCCTCGTCCAGCCGGAACCGACCTCAAAATAATTTAAGTTTAAAATATCTTGTTGGAGCCATTCGTCAAGGCTTTTCCTGCTCCAATATGCGGCCTGTAGGCACTCATAATAGCAGGAAAATGGAAAATAGCCCTTTTGAATCAATCAGAAATCAAAAATAGTTTAGGCTTAAAATTTCTCGCTTGAACATTGTGGGCTTCGGTGCGATCTTTTTTAGCAATGCCACATGCGCCGCGGGGAAACGGCTGTCGTGGCGATTGATCGATAAGAATGTGGGAGCAACGTAATGCTGGGACCGACCGGTCATACCGATACATTCACGCGAGACAATCTGCCGCCTTTCGACGAATGGCCCGAGCTGCTGATGGATGGTTTCGACTATCAGGAATGGCTGAATGCCGGCTTCGAGCTGAGCGATCGCATGGTCGAAAAAGGCTTCGGCGACAACGTGGCGCTCATCGGCAATGGCCGGCGCCGCACCTACAAGGAGCTGGCGGACTGGACCAACCGCATCGCGCATGCGCTTGTCGAGGACTTCGGCGTGAAGCCGGGCAATCGCGTTCTTATCCGCTCCGGAAACAACCCGGCCATGATCGCCTGCTGGCTGGCGGTGACGAAGGTCGGCGCCGTTGCCGTCAACACCATGCCGATGCTGCGGGCAGGCGAGCTTTCGAAGATCATCGACAAGGCGGAAATCTCATTCGCGCTGTGCGATACAAGACTGCTGGAAGAGCTTGTCGCGGCGGCCAAGGACAGCCAGTTTTTGAAGCAGGTTGTCGGCTTCGACGGCACCGCCAACCACGATGCGGAACTCGACCGCATTGCGCTCAACAAGCCCGTTCGCTTCGAGCCGGTGAAGACCGGGCGGGATGATGTGGCGCTGCTCGGTTTCACCTCCGGATCGACGGGCGTGCCCAAGGCGACCATGCATTTCCATCGCGATATCCTGATCATCGCCGATGCCTATGCCAGGGAAGTCCTGCAGGTCACGCCGGATGACGTCTTCGTCGGCTCGCCGCCGATCGCCTTCACCTTCGGGCTCGGAGGTCTGGTCGTGTTCCCGCTTCGCTTCGGCGCATCGACGGCCTTGCTGGAAAACGCCTCGCCGAAGAACATGGTCGAGATCATCCAGGAATATGGCGCGACGATCAGCTTCACCGCACCGACGGCCTATCGCGCCATGCTGGCGGCGATGGAGGAGGGAGCGGATCTTTCCTCGCTTCGCATTGCCGTCTCCGCCGGCGAGACGCTGCCGGCGCCGATCTTCGAGGAATGGACGCGCAAGACCGGCAAGCCGATCCTCGACGGCATCGGCTCGACCGAGTTGCTGCACATCTTCATCTCCAACCATCTTTCCGACGCGCGGCCGAATTGCACGGGCAAGCCGCTGACGGGCTATGAAGCCCGCGTCGTCGATGACGAGATGAACGAGGTGCCGCGCGGGACCATCGGCAAACTCGTCGTTCGCGGACCGATCGGCTGCCGCTATCTCGCCGACCACAGGCAGGCCGATTATGTGCGGGACGGCTGGAATGTGACCGGCGACAGCTTTATTCAGGATGAGGACGGCTATTTCCACTTTGCCGCGCGTTCGGACGACATCATTCTTTCCGCCGGTTACAATATTGCCGGGCCGGAAGTGGAAGCTGCGCTTCTTTCGCATGCCGACGTGCTGGAATGCGCTGTGATCGGCAAGCCGGACGAGGAACGGGGCCATATCGTGCAGGCTCATGTCGTGCTGGCGCCGGGTGTCACCGGATCGGATCTGCTCGTCAGGGCCTTGCAGGATCACGTCAAGGCCGTGATTGCACCCTATAAATATCCGCGTTCCATCGTCTTCGTCGAAGCCTTGCCGAAGACGGAATCCGGCAAGGTACAGCGCTTCCGCCTGCGTAACTGAGGATACCGTCAGGCGACATCTTGCTTCACTTACCCGGATCTTTCGGGCTCCACAGCACGGTTTCAGCATCTTTTTCATAGGCCATACCCTTGGGATAGCTGATCGCCTCGAATTGCAGGCCCCATGGTGCCTGGAAATAGAGGATCGACTGGCCTGCCGCCGGGCCATCCTGGACCGGGAACGGTCCGAGCCGTGTCTCGATGTTGTGGCTGTCCAGATAGGCCTTTGCCGCATCGATATCGTCGACATAGAGCGAGATATGAAATGCGCCGATGTCGCTGTTCTTCTGTTTCAGATCTCGCTGATCGGGAGCGACGTATTCGAAGAGCTCGATGTTCGAACCGAAACCGCAGCGTATTTGGGTGATCTGCTTTACCTGCGCCTTGGGGTGGACGCCGAGCAGATCCGTCATGAACGTACCCTCATCATCGGCAAACGGGCCGAATGACATCATGGCCTCGCAGCCAAGCACGTTCTGAAAGAAATCGACCGCCTGCTTCATATCCGGCACCGTCAGTCCCGTATGGTCGTGACCGCGAAGACCGGGCAAGCCCGTTGTGTTTGTTGCTGCTGAAACAGGATCCTTCATAGGGTCTTCCCTTTCCATATACCGATGTTGTTGCAGTCTCGCTAACACCTGCGGCTCAAGCGCAAACTTTGCGCCCTGATCGGGCGACCTTCATGCATCGGACGCTTCCATCAGGTTTTCGCGACCGAGCCAGTGCGGGTCGACTTCCGGCAGGGGAATGGCGTCAAGCAGCATGCGGGTATAGGTGGAGGCGGGTGCGGTGAAGACACGCTCGCAATCGCCTTCTTCCTCGATGCGACCGTGGCGCATGACATAGACCCGGTCGCAGACGGCGCGGATGACCGAGAGGTCGTGGCTGATGAAGGCCATGGAAAGGCCGAGATCGCGCGAAAGCTCCTTCAGGAGATTCAGAACCTGCGCCTGCGTCGACACGTCGAGGCCGGAGACGATCTCGTCGGCGAGCACGAAATCCGGCTTCAGCAAGGCCGCACGCGCGATGCCGATGCGCTGGCGCTGACCGCCCGAGAGTTCATGCGGATTGCGCTCGAGGCATGCCTGAGGGAGCGTCACCCGTTCGAGGATTTCGGCAACCTGCCGCTCGGCCTCTTTCCTGTCCGAAGCGAGTTTGTGCAGAAGCAGCGGTTCGACGAGGATGCGGCGGATCGTGTGGCGCGGGTTGAGCGAGGCCATCGGATCCTGAAAGATCATCTGCATGCGCCGACGCAGCGGCCGCATGTCTGTAGCCGGCAGACGCGTGATGTCTCTGCCATCGAAATGGATGCTGCCCGCCGTCACATCGACCAGCCGCAGCAGGGCGCGGCCGAGGGTCGTCTTGCCCGAGCCGCTTTCGCCGACGATGCCGATGGTTTCGCCGCGGCGGATATCAATATCGACGCCGTGCAGCACCTTGATGCCGTGGCCCGGCGGCCCGAAAAGATGCGGCTTGGCGCCGTAGGTCACCTCAATGCCCTTAGCGGACAGCAGATGATCGGAAACGCTCATCGGCCGCCCTCCGAAATGCCGATTTCGCGGCGCAATTGTTCGAAGACGGCTTGCGGAACCGGTGTCAGCCCCGCATCCGGCCGGTCATAGCGCGGCCCGGCTGCTATCAAAGATCTCGTGTAGACGTGCCGTGGATGCGTAAGCACGTCGCTTGTACGCCCCTCCTCGATAACCTTGCCTGCGTACAGCAGGGTCACGTTGTCGCATATCTGGGCGACGACGCCGAGATCGTGCGTGACGAAAATGACGGCGGTGCCATGCGCTTCCTGCAGGCCGCGGATCAGCCGCAGGATCTGCTTCTGCACGGTGACGTCGAGCGCGGTGGTCGGCTCGTCGGCGACGACCAGTTTCGGCTCCAGCGCGAAGGCGGCGGCGATCAATATGCGCTGCCGCATCCCCCCGGACAATTCATGCGGATAGGCGCGCAGCACGCGCTCGGGATCGCGGATATGCACTTCTTCCAGCAGCTTCAGCGCGCGCCGGCGGGCATCGCCCGATGACAGGCCGCGTTTCAACCGCAAGCCATCGGTCAGTTGCGCCTCGATGCGGCGGCCGGGATTGAGTGCGGTTTGCGGGTCCTGCGGGATCAGCGAGATTTCGCTGCCCATGATGTCTCGCAATTCCCTGATGGAGAGGGTGAGCAGGTCGCGGTTCTCGAAGATTATGGAGCCGCCGGTGAGGCGGACGCCGCGCGGCAGGATGCCGAGCAGGGCCTTGGCGATGGTCGACTTGCCGGCGCCGCTTTCTCCGACAATGCCGCGTACCTCGCCACGCTCCAGCGTGACGGAGACATCGCGCAGGATCGGCGCGCCGCCATCGCGGTCGGACACGGCACTCAGGCCTGTTATGGAGAGAAGCGTAGATGTCATCGGCGCATCACCGGATCGAGGGCGCGGCGCAGGCCGTCGCCAAGCTGATTGAAGGCAAGCACGGTGGCGAAGAGGGCGATCAGCGGCACGACCAGCACCCACCAGCCTTGGTATATCATCTGCCGCCCCTCGGCGATCATGCCGCCCCAGGTCGGTGTGTCCGAGGAGACGGAAAGGCCGACGAAGGACAGGATGGCTTCGACGATGACGGCAATGCCCATTTCAAGGCTGACAAGGGCGATCAGCACCGGCGTCACGTTGGGCAGGATTTCGCTGAAAAGGATTCGCACCCGCGAAAAGCCGATCGTGTGGGCGGCGGTCACATAATCCATCCGGGCCTGCGTCTGTGTTTCCGAGCGCACGACGCGACAGAAACGTGTCCAGTCGATGATGACGATGGCCGCGATGACCGAATGCACGCCGGAGCCGAAGACGGCGACGAGCAGGATCGACAGCAATACAGGCGGGAAGGCCATCCAGATATCGACAAGACGGGAGATCACCTTGTCGATCCAGCCGCCATACCAGCCGGCGAGAAGGCCGAGCAATGTGCCGATCAAGGCCGCGAGCCCGGCGGCGACGAAGGCGACCGTAAGCGCGATGCGCGTACCGAAGATGGCGCGTGAGAGCACGTCGCGGCCGAGATCGTCCGTCCCCAGCAGGAAGCCGGGATCGGAACCCTCGATCCAGGCCGGCGGCAGGGTGCCGGACATCAGATCCTGCTCCAGTGGATCTTTCGGCGCGATATAGGGCGCGAAGATCGCGAGGATGAGTAGGATGAGAATGAAGCCGCCGCCGAAGATCACCTTCGGCTCGGAAAGCAGTGCCCGGACGCGCTTCGCCATTCTGGAGGATGGTCGCGGCACGGCAGGCGAGGTGACGTCAGCCATGGGCGAGCCTCGGATTGAAGGCTGCGACCAGGAGATCGACCGCCAGATTGACGAGAATGAAGATGGCGCCGAAGACCAGGACAAGCCCCTGGATCAGCGGCAGGTCGCGGTTGATGACCGCATCGATCGCCATGTTGCCAATGCCGGGATAGGCGAAGATGCGTTCGACGATGACGGTGCCGCCGATCAGGAAGGTAAATTGCACGCCGGTGAGCGCGATCGTCGGGCCGACCGCATTGCGCAGCGCCTCCTGCAATACCAGCCGCAGCTCGGACATTCCTTTCAATTTGGCGAGCAGGATATAGTCCTGCACCATGGCCTCGGAGAGTGCGGCTTTCAGCACGCGGGCGATGATGGCCGCCAGCGGCAGACCGAGCGCCAGGACCGGCATGACCATATGGGCGCAGATATCGGCGAAGATCGCAAAGCGAAGCGTCAGCAGGCTTTCGAGGAGATAGAAGGGGGTCGCGAATTGTGCGTCGATGCTCGGATCGATACGGCCGGAGAGCGGGAAAAGCGGAAAGAGGACGCCGAGCACGAGGACCAGCGCGAGCGCCCAGACAAAATCCGGAACGGCAAGAAAAAGGCCATTGAAGCTGTCGATCACAGGCTCGAAAACCGTGCGGCGGGCGAGCGTGCCGACGATCGCGACCGCGCCGCCGAGAAGAACCGCCAGTACGAGTGCTGCGAAGGCAAGCTCCAGTGTTGCGGGGAGGCGCTCGCCCAGCAGGGAGAGCACATCGCGTTTCAGGGAGATCGATGTCCCGAAATCGCCCGTCAGGACTGCCTTCAACCACAGCCAGAATTGCGTGCTCAGGCTCGCATCAAGGCCGTAATGGGCGCGGAGTGCGGCGATGTCGGCAGGGCTTGCGCCCGGCGAGATCATCATCGCGATCGGATCTCCGGGTACGACGCGCAACAGGACGAAGACGATCACCGCCACGCCGAAGAGGGTGATCGCGGCCATGATGAGGCGGTTCAATATGGAGACTGCTATCATGCGTTATGAGTTCCGATCGCACGGCTGGTGGCGCTGAGAGCCCTGAGCCCCTCATCCGCCCTGTCGGGCACCTTCTCCCCGTTTTGACGGGGAGAAGGGGATAGACGCACCCGCAGCCTTCCTTCCAGCCGCCTTTCCAGACGAGGATACAAAGGTCGTCCCCTCTCCCCGTCAAAACGGGGAGAGGGCTAGGGTGAGGGGCAAGGCTACGCTCAAAGCCCGACGTATCAAGCCTTCGACACCAGCGTCGGCTGCAGGGCGCCGGAGACGTTCGGCGTGATCTTGAGGCTCGATTTATAGACGATCGGCTGGGCATATTGCAGCAGCGGGATCACATAGCCCTGTTCGGCAATGTATTTGATCGCCGCCTTCCAGCCGGCAATGCGCTTTGCCTCGTCCTTTTCGCCCCAGAGCGGCCCCAGCATGTCGTCGACATCCTTGGTCTTCCAGGCAGAGTGCGGCGAGGGGCCGAACATGGCAAAACCGGTCGATGTTGTCGGGTCGCCGATGGCATTGCCCCAGTTGTAGAAGGCGGCCGGCCCCAGCTGATGGGCGGCGCGCAGCTCGTAGTGCTTGGCGATTTCGTAGACTTCGATCTCAGCCTCGATGCCGACCTTGCGCCACATGCCGACGATCGCCTGGATCATCTCGTAATCCTTCGGCTTGAAACCGCGGGTCGTCTTGATGGTGAATTTCACCGGCTTTTCCGGCGAATAGCCGCTGGCGGCCAGAAGCTTCTTGGCCTGTTCCGGATCGTAAGGGGTTTTGACTGACGCGTCGTAGGCCTCATATTCCGGCGCTTCCAGCGTCGACAGGGCGTTGCCGTAGCCGCGCAACAGCCGCTTGATGATCGCGTCCTTGTCGATCGCCATATTGGCGGCGAGACGGACATTCTTGTCGAGCATCGGATCGACATTGCTGATGAAGATCATGCCGATGTCGGAGATCGGGGTGGCGACGCCTGATAGCCCCGACTTCTTCTTCAGCCGGTCGAAATCCTCATAGGGGATTTCCAGCGTCACGTCGGACGAGCCGGACTCGATTTCGGCCACGCGGCTCGTCGTATCCGGCACGAACTTGAAGATGACAGTGTCGAAGGCGGGCTTGCCGCCGAAATAGTTCGGGTTTGCCTTCAGGCGCAGATAGGAATTGCCCTCATAGGCATCGACCATATAGGGGCCAGTGCCGATCGGCTTCTTTTCGAAGCCCTGCGTGCCTACCTTGGTGTAATAATCCTTCGGCAGGACGTAGCCGGTGAGGAAGGCCATCCATTTGAAGAAAGTCGGCTCGAAGCGGACGACATCGCCGGTGATGCGGTTGCCTTCCACCTTGTAATTATTGGCGGTCGACCAGATGAACTGGATCGGGTTGCCGGTGTCCTGCTTGGCGGCCCGCTCCAGCGACCAGACGACATCGTCCGGCGTGAACTTGGAGCCATCATGCCAGGTCACGCCTTCGCGCACGTCCATCCAGACCTTGGTCTTGTCGTCGTTCCAGCCCCAGGCCGTCAGCAGGCCCGGCTGGAATTTCAGGTCCGGTCCCTGGCCTATGAACTGGTCGAAGACGGAGCGATAGATTGCCTGGATCGTCGGGTTGACGGCGGATGGGCCGGTCGTCGGATCGAAAGAGGGCAAATTGACGTTGAAGGCGATGGTCAGCGTGCCGGCTTCGGCTGCCTCGACAGGCGTTCTGCCCGCTAGAATCCCAGTCATGAATGCTGCTGCGCCGAGGCTCAGGGCCTCGCGCCGAGTAAGCGTTGTCATGGTCACTCCGTTCCCCTGTTAAGCGGCAGAAAAGCATGACGCCCAACTGCCGCTGGCGATTTATTGTCGGAATGCTTTAATCTTAAAATACATATTTTGGAGCGGCAAGAGCTTTCTCTGGTGCTTGTAAAGAATCCGATGCTTTTTTGGCATCTATATTAAATGCGCACGCATATATCTGCGCTGCAATCCAGGGAGCGAAGATTCCGATGTGGAAGAAGGAAGGTAATGGCTTGCCGCTTCGAACTTGCTCCATCGAGGTGGATTTCATATTTGTTCGTTGACAGCTCAAGGAAGTTCAAAATATGATTTTGCAAATGATTTAAAACAAGCCCACAAGGGCAAAGGGGTAACGTCATGGCCGAGCGATCGTTTGCGCGCGAGGTCGAGGATCTGAAGCTCGGGGAAGGCGATATCTTCCGCGGCGAGGGTATTCTCGCGATCACCAAGGCACTTCTGCAATCCGGTGTTTCCTATGTCGGCGGCTATCAGGGATCGCCGATTTCCCATCTCATGGACGTCCTGGCAGACGCCAAGGATGTAATGCAGGATCTGGGCGTCCACTTCGAGACATCAGCTTCGGAAGCGGCGGCTGCGGCCATGCTGTCCGCCTCCGTCATGTATCCGGTGCGCGGCGCCGTCACCTGGAAATCGACGGCGGGCACCAATGTGGCCTCCGATGCGCTTTCCAACCTGTCTTCGGGCGGGGTGACCGGCGGCGCACTCATCATCATCGGCGAGGATTACGGCGAAGGCTCCTCCATCATGCAGGAGCGCAGCCATGCCTATGCGATGAAATCGCAGATGTGGCTGCTCAATCCGCGCCCGAACCTGCCCTCGATCGTTCAGGCGGTTGAGGAAGGGTTCGAGCTTTCGGAAGTATCCAACACGCCGGTCATGCTGCAGGTGGGAATCCGCAGCTGTCATGTGCACGGTCAGTTCGTTGCCAAGGACAACAAGCGGCCTGCCTATACGCTGAAGCAGGCGCTGGAAAATCCGGTCCGCGACGTCAATCGCATCGTGCTGCCGCCAGCCTCCTTCATGCACGAGAAGGAGAAGCTGGAGAAGCGCTGGCCGGCAGCGGTCGATTTCATCAAGCAGCGTCAGCTCAACGAGTATTTCGGCCCGTCCGAAGGCGAAGTCGGCATCATCCTGCTTGGTGGTGCTTACAATGGTGTCATGCGCGCGCTGCAGCAGCTTGGCCTTGCCGATGTCTACGGCAATTCCGCCGTGCCGCTTTACGTCCTCAACGTCGCCTATCCGCTTGTCGATGACCAGATCGCCGAGTTCTGCGCCGGCAAGAAGGCAGTGCTGATGGTGGAGGAAGGGGCGCCTGAGTATATCGAGCAGTCCCTGAATACGATCCTGCGCCGCCGCGATATCCAGACAAAGGTCGCGGGCAAGGACGTGCTGCCGATGAGCGGCGAATACACCGCGCCGGTGCTGATGAAGGGCATCAAGAACTTCCTCGAGGTCCATCAGCGCGTGCTGCTCGGCAACCAGCCGCCGCTGCCGGATCCGACGTCGATCCTTAACGATCCGAAGATCAAGGCTTTGGCCGAAGTGGTGCCGCCGCGGCCGCCCGGTTTCTGCATCGGCTGTCCCGAGCGGCCGATCTTCGCTGCCATGAAGATGGTGGAGAGCGAGCTTGGCCAGCATCACATATCAGGTGATATCGGCTGTCACCTCTTCTCCATCCTGCCGCCCTTCAATATCGGCAGCACGACCATGGGCTACGGGCTCGGGCCGGCCGCCGCGTCCGCTTTCAATGTCGCGGCCGACAAGCGGGTTATCTCGGTCATGGGCGATGGCGGCTTCTGGCACAATGGCCTTGCAACGTCGGTCGGCAATGCCGTCTTCAACAAGCAGGATGGCGTCATCCTCGTCGTCGACAACTATTATTCGGCCGCGACCGGCGGGCAGGACATACCGTCCTCGCGTGCTCTCAATCCACGCCGCAAGACCAACAATTCCATCGTCAATGCGGTCAAGGGCATCGGGGCAACCTGGGTGCGCCAGATCGACCGGACTTATGACGTCGCCAAGATGCGCGACACGCTGCGCGAGGCTCTGACCTCGAAGGAGCCGGGGCCGAAGATCATTGTCGCTTCCTCGGAATGCATGCTCAACAAGCAGCGCCGCGTGAAGCCGCAATTCGCCAAGGCGGTCAAGGACGGCAAGCGCATGGTCAAGGAGCGCTTCGGCGTCGATGAGGATGTCTGCACCGGCGATCACGCTTGCATCCGTCTTTCCGGCTGTCCCTCGCTGTCGGTCAAGCACACAGACGACCCGTTGAAGGACGATCCGGTGGCGACAATCGACAATAACTGCGTCGGCTGCGGCAATTGCGGCGAGGTTTCGGAGGCGGCGGTGCTCTGTCCCTCCTTCTACCGGGCCGATATCATCCATAACCCGACGGGCTGGGATCGCTTTGTCGCTCGCATGCGCTCCGGCATTATCGGCTGGCTGCAGGCGCGCCGCCGCGCCGGCCGCATCGTCTTTTCAGATTGAGAGGGCGAGATGAACGAGCATGTGAGCATGAGCGATCTTGGCGCCAACAGACTTTCGACGGACAAGCCGCTGTCTCTCGCCATCCTCGCCATGGGCGGGCAGGGCGGCGGCGTCCTGGCCGACTGGATCGTCGGACTTGCGGAAGCCCAGGGATGGATGGCGCAGACGACGTCTGTGCCGGGCGTTGCTCAGCGCACGGGCGCGACGATCTACTATATCGAAATGCTGCCGGCGAAGGATGGTCACGAGCCGATCTTCTCTCTGATGCCGACGCCGGGCGATGTCGATGTCGTCATGGCGGCCGAGCTCATGGAGGCTGGCCGTTCGGTGCTGCGCGGCCTCGTCACGCCGGACAAGACACTGCTGATCGCCTCGACGCACCGTTCCTTTGCGGTCTCGGAAAAGGAAAAGCCTGGTGATGGCATCGGTAGTGCCGAAGTGGTGGTCGATGCTACGGACTTCGCCGCCAAGCGCACCATCGCTTTCGACATGGAAACGATGGCCGTCAGGAACGGCAGCGTGATTTCGGCCTCCATGTTCGGCGCTCTGGCCGGCTCCGGCGCGCTGCCATTTGGCAAACAGGCTTTCGAGGCGATGATCCGTGCCGGCGGCAAGGGCATCGAGCCCAGCCTGAAGGCCTTCAATGCCGCCTTCGACAGGGTCAAGGAAAAGCCGCGCGATGCGGTTTCCGCGACGCCACCAAAGCACTTCGATGCGCTGCCGGAAACCGCCGGTCATCCGGCACTGGATCGGCTGGTCAATCGCATCCGCTCCGAATTTCCGGAAGTTGCCTGGCCGCTGCTGTTTGCGGGCGTCAAGAAGCTGACCGATTATCAGGACCCGGCCTATGCCGACGAATATCTGAGCCGTGTCGCGGCACTTCATGCACTTGATCGAAAGGCCGGCGGCGCGAGCAAGGATTTCGCCTTCACCGTGCAGGCGGCGAAGTATGTCGCAGTCGCCATGGCCTATGACGACGTCATTCGCGTTGCCGATCTGAAGGTGCGTGGCTCGCGCTTCGAGCGGTTGCGCAAGGAGGTCGGCGCCAAGGATGACCAGATCGTCTACATGACCGAATACATGCATCCGCGCATGGAGGAGGTCTGCGGCACGATGCCGAAGGCGATGGGTCTCTGGATCGAAAGCCGGCCGCGCCTGTTTGCCCGGCTCGACCGCTTCGTCAACAAGGGGCGTCGCGTTCAGACGGGCACGCTGTTCTGGTTCCTCGGCCTCTATATGGTCTCGGCGCTACGCCGCATCCGTCGCGGCACATTGCGGCATGCCCGCGAAGTCGAGCATCGCGAGGCCTGGCTTGCGGCGGCCTCCAATCTGCTGGCCGTGAACTACGATCTCGCCGCCGAGGTGCTGGGCAATCGCCGCCTCGTCAAAGGCTATTCCGATACGCATGCGCGTGGGCTATCCAAGTTCGATCGCGTCATGTCGGCGCTGCCGCTTCTTCGCGACCGCGAGGATGGAGCTGCGTGGATGAAGCGGCTGCGCCAGGCGGCGTTGCTGGACGAGCAGGGTACGGCGCTTGATGGGGCACTGAAGACTGTCGCGACGCTTTAAGGTTCCCGCGAGCGCGGAATCTTATCTCGCCCTTGGCGGGATAAATCCTGCCTCAGATCTCGTGCTTGCGGATATTCTGCAGCACCTTGTGCAGGGTCGAGATGAAGGTGCGATATTCGGCCTCGTCGACGCCATCGAACATTTGTAGGAAGAGGTCGTACATGGTCGGCCACACCTTCTCGAAGGCGGCGCGGCCTTCCTCGGTGATCGAGACGTCGCGGATGCGCATGTCTTCGGCGCGGGGTTGGCGGCGGATGTAGCCCTGCTGTTCGAGCGAGTCCAAGGTGCGGCTCATCGTCGACTGCTCGGTCACGGCGAAGACGGAGAGCTCGTTGATCGTAAGGCTGGAAGAGACGCTGAGAACGGCGAGCGTCCGCATCTTCGCAGTCGTCATATCGTATTCGCGCAGCTCTTCCAGCAGATTGGCGTTCCAGCGCGCCATCAGCCGGTTCATCAGATAGGGCGCGAAGTGATTGAGGCCGATTTCGCCCATGGTCGGACGTTTTGCGTTCTCATCTCGATTGCGCCGCAAAACGGTGCCTGAAAACCGCTCCTCCATCGACGATGTTCCTCCGGAAACTTGTTATTTCAGCGATGCTGCGAGCAGGAAGCCGGAGCCCCCACCAAGGCCTGGACCGGGATGCGCGGAAGCGCCGATGTGGTAAAGGCCGGATATGTGGGTGCGGTGGTTAACAGATGACTTGAAGGGACGCCAGATGAAAAACTGGTCGAGGCCGCAATAGCCCCCGTAGGGGTCCCCACCGACGAGGTTCATGTTCATCGCTTCCAGATCCGCCGGAGAATAGGCGCGGCGCGCGAGCTTGATGCTTGCAAAATCCTCGATATGGCTCGCAAGCAGAGCTTCGATGCGGTCGGCGTAGCGCTCGCGCACCTCTTCCGTCCAACGGCCGTCTTCAGGCGTTTCGATTTCGCCCGCGGCATCGCCCTTGATGCGGCGCGGTGCTTCGGGAAGTTGCAGCCAGAGGATCGATTTACCTTGCGGGGCGCGGGTGGGATCGAGTGCGACGGGCTGGCCCACACAGACGGTGGGTTCGGCGGGCAGAAGCCCGCGCTCGCATTCGTTGGCGGCGCGCGAGACGCCGTCGAGACCTGGGGTCAGGTGCAGCAGCGCCACCTTGCCGAGCTCGGCATTGGCTTTCCAGCGCGGCGGCTCGGAAAGCGCGTAGTGTATCTGCATGTCGCCCTTGCCGTAGCGATAGCTGGCAACGCCCGATTTAACCTCCGGTGGCAGCGGATCCGGCCAATCCTTCATCAGCCGTTCGTAAAGCTGGTTGGGCGTTGTCGAGCAGATTACCCCCGCCTTCGCCTTCAATGTTTCGCCATTCGCAAGACGCACGCCATCGGCGCTGCGATTGTGGTCCGGAATGATGGCCGCGACATCCGCGTTCACACGAATTTCACCGCCATGATCGGTAATCAACCGTTCGAAGGCCGTGAGCAGTTTGTCGGCGCCGCCCTTGACGATCGGTGCCCCGCCGAGTTCCAGCGCGAAGCCGATCACCTTCAGCATCTCGGCGGAATAGGCGCTTTCCGGGCCGAGGCCGCAGTGGAGCACCCAAGGCGCCCAGAGGGCATGAATATCCTCGGACCTGTAACTGGTTTCAAGATAGCCGCGCGCTGGCGTCAGAGCCTCACCAAACCAGGCCGCAAGCTTCCGCAGTCCGCGGCTCCAGCCTTGCTTTGCAACGGTCTTCAGGGTCGATCCTGACCATAGCGCACCGCCAAGCAGGGAAAACAGGAAAGGCGCGTCGGCGGCCAACGCATCCATTTCGCGCGAGAAGGTCTGCCCGTCGCCGGGCGACAATTTGTCGAAAGCGGCGATATTTCGCTGCCTGTTCTTGGAAAAAATCACATGCGAGCCGTCGGGCCTGAGCACGCCGGTGGGAAGGTCGGCATGGGCGAATTCCAGGCCCCGCGCCTCCAGATCCTTGCCGATGGCGCCATAGGCGGGCGAGGTGAGAAACAGCACCATGGTCGTCGCCATGACATCATGGATGAATCCGGGCTCGGTGATCTCCTCGGTGCGCAGGCAACCGCCAATGCGGTCATTGCGCTCAAGGATGAGTACCTTATAGCCCTTCTTGCCGAGCATCGCGGCTGCGACAAGCGCATTTATGCCGCTGCCGACAATGATGTAATCACGATCGCCCATTGCCAATGCCTTTCACCGCCAAGATGAGCGGAAAGGAGGAGCCTGCCCTCAAGGCTCCACCTTTCCAGCCAATCATGCAATCAATGCCAGTGCGCGAACCGGCGAGCCGGTGCCCTTGACGAACTTCAGTGGGGCAGCGATTAGCACAGCGCCCTTGGCAGGAAGCTGATCGAGGTTCGAGAGGCTGGCGAGGCCGTAACGGTTGGCCTTGTGCATGAGGTTATGTGCCGGAAAAGGCGGGTTCATGCCGCCGGCAGATCCGGCATCTGTGCCGATCGTTTCGGAACCCCAGCCGATGATACCCTTGGTGAGCAGGTATTCGATCGCTTCCGCCGTCGGGCCGGGAGAATGCGGGCCGTTTTCATCAGCGTTCAGGAAGGTTTCCGTCGAACCGTTGCGCTTGTACCAATCGGTGCGCAGCAGTACCCAGCTGCCGGCCTCGATCGCACCATGCTGGGTCTCCCATTCCTTGATGCTCTCGACCGTCAACAAATAATCAGGATTGGCGGCGGCTTCCTTGGAACGGTCGATGACATTGACCGGCGCCACGAAGTTCTGCGGGGGGATGGTGTCGGTCGTGTTGTTCGGATTATCCTTGCCGGTGATCCAGTGGCAGGGCGCATCGAAATGTGTGCCGGTGTGCTCGCCGAGCTCCAGCCAGTTCCAGGCCCAGAACGGGCCGTCCTGGTTGTATTCGGAGATCGTGTGGACCTTGACCTTGGGGGTGTTCTTGCCAAACTGCGGCGGCAGGTAGAGCACCGGGGTATCCGGTCCGAGCGGCGCTGTGAGATCAACGACCTTGACGGCGCCCGAAAGCAGGGCCGAGGCGAGGCTGGCGAGTGTGGTAGCAGTCATTTTTTCTAGTTCCCCTTGTTGTCGCGTGATCCCATGCGCAGAGCCCTTTTGCAGGTCTTTTGTTCGGGATCAGGCGTGAAGTCGGTATCGCCTGGCGCGGGGTGCCTTTCCTCCTGGCACCGGGTCCGCGCGGCGGCGGAATGAAGGGAGCCTATGTCACAATATATGATATTGCAAGCATTCCGCTCGGGTCCACAGAGCCAATTTTGACCTAAAATCGGCGGCCCGCATGAGTTTGTAAGCTACTGAAGCAAAATAGCATTCTTCGAGTTAATTCGATGAAATGCTCTTAACGGTTGCTTTTGTTTCCGACGGTTCGCGCCGACAGATACTTGAAGCTTAAAACTCAAAATGTATGCATGTGATAATAATAATCACAAACCAAAAGGGGCAGATGATGAGCTATGATGCGATCATAGTGGGGGCCGGTCACAACGGCCTGGCGGCGGCGGTGCATTTGGCCGCCAAGGGTTGGAAGGTCGCCGTCATTGAGGGAAATGCGGAGCCCGGCGGTGCGGTCAAGACCCGCGAGGTGACGCTGCCAGGTTTCCGGCACGATCTTTGCGCGATGAACCTCTCCATGTTTGCCGGCTCGGCTTTCTTCGCGCAGTATAAAGACGAGCTTTTGGCCGAAGGGCTGGACTTCGTGCCTGCAGCGGATTGTTTCGCCAGCGTCTTTCGTGACAACACCTATCTCGGCGTCGGTACCGACCTGGAAAAGACCGCTGGAGCCATCGCCGATATCTCGCCGCAGGATGCTGCCGCCTGGCGCACTATGCTCTCTACGTTCGGTGCGGATGCGCCGCATATTTTCGGTCTGCTCGGCTCGCCGATGCCGTCCATGGCCGCCGCCAAGGTCGTCTGGAAGGCATGGCGCGAAAAGGGGACGGGCTGGATCTACGACACGGCGCGCATGCTCCTTGCCTCGCCGCGCGATTTTCTGGACGCCCGCTTCCAGAATGTGAAGCTCAAAACGATGATGGCCGCCTGGGGGCTGCATCTCGACTTCGCGCCCGATGTCGCCGGCGGCGCGCTGTTTCCCTATCTCGAATCCATGGCCAATCAGGCATTCGGCATGGTGATCGGCAAGGGCGGTGCCGATACGATCATCAAGGCGATGGCGGCCGTGCTGAAAAACAAGGGCGGCGAGCTGATGCTCGGCACGCGCGTGGACAAGATCACGACCTCGGGCGGCAAAGCGACGGGCGTTGTGCTGGCCGATGGACGACGTTACGAAGCGAAGCGTGCGGTCATCGCCAATGTCCATCCGCAGATACTATTCGGCAAGCTTCTCGATCAGGATCCGGCGCGCCAGGAGTTTGACGGCAAGATCAAGCGCTTCCGTGCCGGACCGGGTACGATGATGATCCATCTGGCTCTGTCGGGCCTTCCGGATTGGACGGCGGGCAAGGCGCTCCAGAATTTTGCCTATGTGCATATCGCGCCGGATCTCGAAATGATGTCCCGCGTCTATGCCGAGGCCATGGGTGGACTGCTGCCGGCTGAACCTGCCCTGGTGGTAGGCCAGCCGACAGCCATCGATCCGTCGCGCGCGCCCGACGGGCAGCATGTGCTTTGGATACAGGTGCGTGTCCTGCCGGCGGAATTCCATAGTGATGCCGCCGGTCAAATCCGCGGCGCGGGCTGGGATGAGATCAAGGATATCTATGCCGAGCGCGTTCTCGATATCGTCGAACGTTATGCGCCCGGCTTGCGCGGCAAGATATTGGGGCGCTCGGTCTTTTCGCCTGTCGATCTGGAGCGCGAGAACCCGAATCTCATCGGCGGCGACAATCTCTCCGGCAGTCATCATCTCGATCAGAATTTCCTGTTCCGCCCGGTTGCCGGCTATTCGCGATATAAGACGCCCGTGACATCGCTCTATATGTGCGGGGCCTCGACATGGCCTGGCGCGGGAACCGGTGCAGGTTCCGGTTTCATGCTGGGGAAAATGCTGGCCAAGTGAACGCCACATGACTTGACGTTCAAACCTTTGACATTTCAAATATCGTCCCCTAGATCGCTGGGATTAGCGATGCGGAACGATAGGCCGAGGCGACGTCATGACAGAGTCCGAGAGTGCAAGCGTTGATCTGGAGATCATCGTTCAGGGCGCGCAGGAAGGCAAGAAGCTCGAACTGCGGCTCTGGCTGCGCATGCTGTCGACGACCAAGCTGATTTCGCAGGAAATCCGTCGCCGGCTGCGTAACGAGTTCGGGGCGACTTTGCCGCAGTTCGACCTGATGGCGCAGCTTTATCGCGAGCGAGAGGGCTTGCGCCTTGGAGAGCTGTCGAAGCGCACCATGGTCACCAATGGCAACGTCACCGGTCTTGTCGAGCGGCTGGAGGCGGATGGCCTTGTGTTGCGCGTAACACCCGACGGCGACCGGCGCGTCACGGTTGCGAAGCTGACGGAAAAGGGCGAGACCCAGTTCAGCGCCATGGCCGCCGCCCATGAAGGCTGGCTGCGCGACCTGATGGTGGATGTGGAGCCCGCTGTTGTCAGCGAGCTGTGGCGGGATATCGGCGCGGTGAAGTCCTCGGTGAGCAACCATCTTTCCGGCGCCGACTTCGATTGATGGCAAAACATGTCGCGCAAAAGTGTGTAGCGGTTTTGCGGTAACGACATGTGTCAACGGGGAACTATCTCGCCCGCTCGTCCTTGAACTTCTTTTCGAGCACGCTGACGAGGCGGACCATTGGCCAGAGCAGGATGATGTAGATCAGTGCGGCCATGATCAGCGGCGAGGGGTTGGCGTAGAAGCCTTGAGCGTTCTGTCCTTCCTTGAGCAATTCGGGAAGGGCCACAGTCGACGCGAGCGACGTATCCTTGAACATCGACACGCAGTTGCTCGTCGTCGGCGGGATGACGATACGCACCGCCTGCGGCAGCACAACCTTGTAGAGCGTGATCAGGAAGGGGATGCCGAGGGCTGCGGCCGCCTCGAATTGCCCGCGCGACACACTTTCGATCCCTGAGCGAAAGACTTCTGCCGAATAGGCGGCAAGCACGATCGAGAAGCCCAGGATCGCCGACCACCACGCGGAAAAGCTGATGCCGACGAAGGGTAATGCGTAATAAATCAGGATCAGCACGACCAGCATGGGCATGGCGCGCATGATGTCGATATAGGCGATCGTCAGGAGCTGCAAAGGCTTGGGGGCATAGAGGCGGATCAGGCTGATGACGAGGCCGCCGGTCACGCCGATCAGGATGCTGACGACGCCAAGCGCGATGGTCATCCAAAGCCCGCGCAGCAGCTGTGGAAAGGCCGAGATCATGACGTCGGAGTTAAGGAAGGTGTCGACGAAAGACATTGGCACTCCCGCGTGTGAAACGAAGACGAGGTTTCTTGCATCCACGCCGGTCGTTGCGACCGGCGTGGTTTCATTTCGATAATGATCTTTTGATCACGCTTTGGGGATAGGCAGTTCGGTGACGGTGGAGGAGCCTGCCGGTGCCTTGCCGCCGAACCATTTCTCGTGGATCTTTTCGAGCGTGCCGTCCTTCTTCATCGCGGTGATCGCATCGTTGATCTTGGCGACGAGTGGCGAATCCTTGGTCATCATCAGGCCGTATTGTTCGCCGGTCTTGATGCGATCCTTGATGGCAAAGCCCTTGGTCTTGACGAAGAGATACTGCATGCCGGGGATGTCGCTAACGACGGCATCGATGCGGCCGGCGCCGAGATCGAGGAACATATCCTGCTGCGAGTTGTAGCCCTTAACGTCGGCAAAGCCCTGAGCGGCCTTGTTGTCGTTGGCCCATTTTTCACCCGTCGAACCCGACAGCACGCCGATAGTTTTACCCTTGAGATCGGCGAGCGCCTTGATCGAGCTGCCGTCCTTGGCGGCGACGCCCATATCGGAGTCGTAATAGGGCTGGGTGAAAGACTGCGATTTCAGGCGTTCCGGCGTAATCGTGATGGACGAGATCGCCACGTCGATGCGCTTGGAACTGGTTGCAGCAAACAGGGCCTGAAAGCCATAGTCTGCGATATTTGTCGTCATGCCCGCGCGCTTGGCCGCTTCGTTGACGATATCGACCTCGAAGCCTTCGAAGCCGCCATTCGCGGTCTTATATTCGAAGGGCGGGTTGTTTGGATAGGAACCGACGTTCAAGACATCGGCAGCATAGGCAAAATGGCTTCCGCCGGCGAGGCCGGCGGCGGTCGCCAGGATCAGCAGACTGCGACGAGTAATGGACATTTCTTAGTCTCCCTCTGGTTATGGCCGCGGGCTTTTCCTCTCACCCGCGGGGGTATTCCGTCCGCCCGACCGGCGGCCGTCTCATGTCATCGCGTTTACCATGCGATCGAGTGCAATGCGCATCTGTTCGGTTTCGCGGAAGGTGCACATGCGCAGGAAGGCGCGCGATGCCTCGCCGAAGTGATATCCTGGCGCCAGGCCGACGCGGGCTGTCTCCAGGATGCGCTCGCAGAGCGCCGTCGCATCGGGCTCGCCCTGCAGCGCGAAGAAGGCATACATGCCGCCGCGCGGCTTTTCCGGCAGGATGATGCCCGCTATCTTCGGCAGCTTCTCATAGGCCAGATCGAGGCCTGCCTTGATACGTCCACGGATTTCTGCAACCAGCGGCTCGCCTTCGCGCAGAGCCGCCGCCGCGCCGGCCTGAACCATGGCCGAGGTGCCGCTGTTGATATACTGCGTCATCGCCCCCAGCTGGTCGGCGACGGCCGATGGGTGCGTCAGCCAGCCGACGCGCCAGCCAGTCATCGCCCACGCCTTGGAAAAGCTGTTGATCGCGATCACGCGATCGCCATCCTCGGCCACCTGCAGGATCGAAGGGGCAATGTCACCATCGAAATAAAGGCGGGCATAGACCTCGTCGGAGATGATCCAGATGCCGGTGCGGCGGCTGAAATCCAGCAGCGCCTGCATTTCCTCCCGCGATGCTGTCCAGCCCGTCGGGTTGGAGGGCGTCGACAGGAAGATGGCGCGGGTGCGGGCATCGCAGCGGGCGAAAAGCTTGTCGAGGTCGAGGCGCCAGTCGGTGTCGAAATCGAGCGACACGGCGCGCGGCTCACCGCCGATCAGATGGATGGCGTTATGGATATTCGGCCATTGCGGCGCGACGTAGACGACATTGGTGCCGACATCGACGAGCAGTTCAAGCGCCATATAGAGCGCCTGCATGCCGCCGGGGGCGACCGTGGTGCGTTCGATCGGGATGGGGCGCTTATGCCAGTGCGTCTGATAGTCGGACAACGCTTCGTTCAGCGTCGCCAATCCGCGCATATTCGGAACGTAGAAGGTTGCGCCGTCGTCGAGCGCCTTCTTCGCGGCATCCCGGATGAACTCCGGAGTGACGATATCCCCTTCGCCGAACCAGAGCGGGATGACGCCGCCGAGTTCGCGGGCGCGCTTGGCAAGCACGGCGATGTTGTCGGTACGCATGTCGCGGATCTGGGCGCGAATGCCTTCGAGAGCATCGCGGCCCGTCATCACGTTCGGCAGGTTATGCTGCGGTAGAAGAGACAAGAAATTTCCCCTGGGAATTCTGCATTGGAGGGTTCAAACGGCTGCGGCAACTTTCGCTTTTGCAACCCCTCAATTTCGAATGGTTATCCAAAAACCACTGCATTTCAAGGACAAATTTTAAGCTTAAAAAGTCTACTTTCCTGCTCAATTTCGCTTTGCCCTTTGAAATGGTAACGTATTGATAGAAATCAGCTTTCCTTGTTTTCTGGCGCATGCTTGCCTTGTTTTGCGGCATCGACGCCGGCAGCCAGGCTGGCGCCCAGAAACATCGTGTCGCTTGCCAGTATGAAGAAGCTGATGCCGGCTTCCGACCATGCGCCGACATCGTCTGCCCAAGGTCGAAAGATACCGACCGCGCGACCGGCGGACAGAGCGGTTTCGGTGATGGTTCTGATCGCCGCATCGAGCTTGTCCTTGCCCACAGGACCCATGGCGTCGATCGAAACCGAGAGGTCGCCAGGACCGATGAAAATGAGGTCGACGCCATCGACGGCCGCGATCTCGGCGATATTGGCAAGCCCTTCGGCTGTCTCGACCTGGATGGCGAGTACGAGTTCGGCATTGGCCTTGGTGAGGTAGTCCGGAATACGGTAGCCATAGGCGGCCGCACGACCCGGACCGACGCCGCGAGCGCCGAGCGGGGGATAGCGGGTGGCCTTGACGACTGAGCGCGCCTGCTCAGCCGTCGAAACACGGGGCACGAGAACGCCTGCCGCACCTGCATCCAGAACGGCTGCAATATCCTCCGCCGCATGGCCGGGGACGCGGACCATGGCCGGAACCCGATGGATATCGGCGGCGCGGATCAGATCCTCGATACGCTCGCGGCTGATCTGCGAATGCTCCCAGTCGATGCAGAGGAAATCGACGCCTGTGGCTGCCGTGACTTCGATGGCGACAGGATGCGGAATCGCCGCAAACGTACCGACGAGCAGCTTCTGCTCAATACAACTCCTGCGGAAATCGCTCATCGTCTTCCTCATTCTGGTGGTCTCTCAACGAGGGATGGACCGAAAGATACAACTGCGAAACGGCAATCTACTCTGCGTTCAAAACAGCTTTCCGTATCGATCGAAGCATCGGCACGGAGGCATTGCGGTGGCGGAGTTGTTCGGGCGCCGCCACCGCTCACAGGCACGGCTTACTTGCGCCGCGCCATGATCTCGCTCAGGACCGCGTCAAACCGGGCGATCTCCTCGACCTTGTTATAATGCACCAGCGACACACGAATGGCACCCGTTTCCATGGACAGACCGAGGCGTTTCATCAGGCGTGGCGCGAACATGTGGCCGTCACGCAGGCCGATGCGCCGCTTGCCCATCTCGTCGGCAAATTCCTGCGGCGTGATGCCTGGCATGTTGAAGCAGATTGTGGGCACACGCTGCTCCAGGCGGTTTTCGTCGGAGATGCCGTATATGGTGGCGCCGTGGTGCTTTAGAACTGCGATCATCTCGCGCGAGAGCATCAGTTCGTACTGGCGGATCGCGCCCATGGCGGCGGCAAGCGCCTCGCGGCGGCTGTGGGCGCCATCAGGCAGGAAACGGCGGCCAAGGCCTTCGAGGTATTTCACCGCCGCGTTCATTCCGGCGACGTTCTCATAAGTGAAGGTGCCGACTTCGATCTTGTAGGGCGGCACGTCCGGAATGAAATCCTCCTTAAATGTGGGAAGCTTGACCAGTGCGTCGTAGCGGCCCCAGAGGAAGCCCATATGCGGCGAGAAATTCTTGTAGCCGGAGCAGACGAGATAGTCGCAGCCCCAGGCCTGCACGTCGATCAGGCCATGCGGGCCGTAATGGACGCAATCGAGGAAGGTTTCAGCACCGACCGCCTGCGCCAGTTTGCAGACGCTAGCGACATCGACGATCGTGCCGATCGAATGCGCGGTGACGGTGCAGGCGACGAGGCGGGTCCTGTCGTTCAGCAGCGGCTTCAGGTCTTCCACATGCAGAGTGCCGTCGTCGCGCATGCGCCACCAGACGATCTTCGCGCCATCGGCTTCCAGCGCCATCCAGGTGGCGATGTTGGCGTCGTGATCCATGTCGGTGACGACGATTTCGTTGCGCTCGCCGAGCAGCTTGGCGATGCCGAGGCTGACAAGGCGGATGAAAGAGGTGGCGTTCTGGCCGAAGGAGATTTCTTCCGGGCGATAGGCGTTGACCAGCATGGCTACGCTTTCACGCGCTTCTTCCAGATTGCGGTCGACGCCTTGGCTGTGCTGGTATTTCGCCATGCGCTGGACGTTGAAATCGATGAGGTGATTGGCAACCGCATCGACGACCGCCTGCGGCACCTGTGCGCCGCCCGCATTATCGAGAAAGACGAAATCGCCAGCCTTCCGGATGGCCGGGAACATGGCGCGGATCTCGTCAACCGGGAAGCTGTTGTGGCCGGCGAATTGCGATACGGAAGCGGCGGAGCTCATGAGGATCTCGCTCTGGATATTAGGATTGAAATCTTGTTTTGATCATTTGATCACAAAATACTTTAAGGTTCAACCAAATTCCTCGGTCTCTTTCTCGCGGTTAACGGCGGCTGGAGCTTGAGCCCTTGCGGGGCTCGTCCTGCGTGGCCGGACAATAATCCTGCAGGATTTCGTGAGTGCGGCTGATATCGGCGACAATACCGTCGCGGGCAGCGGTGAAGTCCCCCGCCTTCAAAGCATTGACGATCGCAACATGCTCGCCGGCGGGATCGAGTTCGCCGTTGCGCATCAAAGGTTCTGCCGAGGCGGAGAGCATGCGCATATAGGGGCCGAAGCGCAGCCACAGGGTCTCGATCAACTGCAGCAGCACCTCGGAGCCCGAGGCGCGGTAGATGGTGAAGTGGAACTGCTGGTTCTTGGCCATGAGATCATAGACATTGGCGCCGCGGCCGATGACATACTGCTCTCCGGCGATGCGATCGAGCGTCGCTATGTCGCTGACAGTGAGGTTGGGAAAGCCGAGCTCGGCGGCCAGACCTTCGACGGCGATGCGGGCGCGGCAAAGATCGTTCAGCCGGGCAAGAGTGACGATCGGGATGCGGGCAGAGCCGTTGGCTGCGACCTCCAAAGCATTTTCAGCCGCCAGACGGCGCAGAGCCTCGCGCACCGGCATATTGCTGGTTCCGAAGGTTTCAGCAAGCGAGGCGATGGTCAGCGTCTGACCGGGATCGAAATTGCCGACCATGAGCGCGTTTCGCAGCTGCTGATAGACGCTCTCCTGGATCGTCGTTCTGGAGGACACCGGTTCCAGGGCTATGCGCACGCTTGTTTCCTCTCCGCTTCTCGGGACTCGTTCATGGTAGAACGAAGGGCGGGCGAAAGGAAAGGGCTCCCCGAGCCGCGGTCAGGCTTCTTCTGTTTCCCAGCTTTCGTCAGCGGCCGGATCATTCTTCGCCCGAGGCTTGTGTAAGCCGAGCCCAACGCCGATGAGGGCGAGGGCGCCACCGATGACGTGGTAGGAATGCAGCTGTTCTCCAAGCAATGCCCAGGCCAGCGCTGCAACGACGATTGGCAGGAGATTGATCAGCAGCGAGGTGCGGCTCGCGCCGAGCCTCTGGATACCGATCATCCAGCAGAGCGGCGCGAGGAGAGAGGTCGGGATCGCAGCATAAAGGATCAGCGGCAGGTTGGGCGTAGTGATTGGCGAGATATCGCCCATCAGGAAGATCGGGATCAGCAGCAAGGTTGAAAAGCCGATCTGCCAGAAAAGCTGCTGCCAGATGGGAATCGGCATCGCCCAGCGCCTCAGCATGACCCCATAGAGCGCGTTTGAGAGAACGGCGATGATCATTAGGCCGTCGCCAATGTGGAAGCCGCCATTCACAAGGCGCATCGGATCGCCCTGCGATGTCAGATAAATGAGCCCGATCAGCGAGATGGCGCCGCCTGCCAGGCTTGCTACCGTGAGCCTTTCGCCCGCCAGCAGGCCGGCCAGCACGGTCGAGAGAAGCGGCATTAGAGCGATCGTCACACCCATGTTGACGGCCGATGTCGTCTTGGCCGCCTCGTAGGCGAGGCTTTGATAGATCACCATGCCGAGGGCGCCGAGAATAGCGAGTTTCAGCCAGTGCTGCCGTAGCAGGGAACGATTGCGCCATGCCGTGCGGCCGACAAAGGGCAGAAGCACGAGAAAGGCCAGCAGCCAGCGATAGAAGGAAATCGAGCCCGGCGAAATCAAGCCCGCGGATGCTTTGGTGACGACGGTGTTGCCGGACCAGATCAGCACCGTCAGCAAGGGCGCAAGGCCCGCCGCGCTGACGATGGATGCGGAAGCATTCTGCTCGGTACTCATGTGAATGGTCTCTCGTCGTCTTGTGGCTTGGGGCGAAACGAAGGAGGGCGGATTGGGTTCACCATCCCAAAGACTTTGTACTGCCTGTCCGAATTCTGGTATATAGCGAGAATAAGACAGTTAGTAGCGAAATGAGGACATGTCCAGCAGGCCCCCACGCATCGAGGGTGATCCGCCCAACCCGGTTTCCTTCCGAACCGAGAATTACAGAGCGGGTACGGTTTTCCCCAAAAAGAGCCAGCCGTGGGGCGAGCTCAATTATGCGATTACCGGCATCTGCGAGTTCGATATCGAAGGCATGCGTTATCTCTCGCCGCCACATTATGCCATCTGGCTGCCGCCGCAGACGATGCACGGCGCCGCGATCCAGCACGATCTGCGCTATGCGACCGTCTATGTCGAACGCGCTCTGTGCGCGAACCTGCCTGACAAGCCGTCGACGCTCAGCATCAGTCCGCTGCTCAAGGCAATCCTGGCGGATTTTGCTGCGCGTGATGTCACCATACCTGAAACAGCTGAAGATTTGCGGCTTGCACAGGTTCTGGTCGATCAGATTCGCCTGGCGCCGCGGTGCGAGAGCTACTTGCCGCTTTCCGACGATCCGCTGCTCGGCCCGCTACTGAGCGCCTTGCAGGCCGATCCCGGCGACCGGCATTCCCTTGCGGAATGGGCGCGCCGGATGGGAACGACCGAGCGCACGCTGTCGCGCCGATGCCAGGATGATCTCGGCCTTTCCTTCAATGAATGGCGGCAGCGACTGAAACTCGTTTCTGCACTGTCGATGATCGAGGCGGGAGAGCCCGTGCACCGGATTGCAACACAGCTGGGTTACAGCAATGCGTCGGCCTTTATTGCCATGTTCCGCCGGCTGACAGGCACGAGCCCGACACAGATGCGCTAATCTCAGGTTTCAATCAAAACGATCTCCAGCTTGCGCAGTTCTTCCGGATCGGCCATCGCGTCGATGACGGTAATCATGCCATCTGCATTGAGGGCGCAACGAAGGGCGATGCGTAGCTGCCCGCCGATGACGACGATGGCACCGACCGCGCCGTTGATGACCGCCAACCGGGCTCCCCGCGCACGGCCCTGGAAGGTCTTGGCGACATCCATGCGCCCGCGGATTTCGCCGGCCGCCCCCATGCGGGCGGCAACCGCATCCGGACGGAAGACGGCTTCGGGGTCGAGGACGGCGAGCAGCGCCTGCAGGTCGCCGCCACGCGAGGCTGTGAAGAAGGCGTCGACGACGTGGCGCTGGCGGGAGAGATCGGCCTCCGTCGTTGATGGCGTGTCCTGCACGCGGCGGCGGGCGCGGCTCGCAAGCTGGCGTGTCGCGACCGTCGTGCGTCCCAGAATCGGAGCAATGTCATCGAAAGAGACATCGAACATATCGTGCAGGACGAAGGCAAGCCGTTCGGCCGGGTTCAGCTTTTCCAACACGACCAGAAGGGCGAGGCCGACGGAGTCCGCAAGCACGGCATCCTGTTCCGGGTCGGTGCCGTTGCCAGCCTCATGCACCACCATCGGCTCGGGAACATGGATGGTCAGCGGCTCCTCGCGACGGGATTTGCGCGACCGCAGCAGATCAAGACAGATGCGCGCGGTGACAGTCGTCAGCCAGCCGCTGAGATTTTCAATCTCCGATGTGTCGCTCCGGACAAGGCGCAGCCATGTCTCCTGCACCGCATCTTCGGCCTCAGTGCGCGAGCCGAGCATGCGGTAGGCGACGGCGCGCAGATGCGGCCGGTTCGCCTCGAATTTCTCTGCCTGCCACTTTTTTTCGTCCATCGGTCACATCTCCTCATCCTGATCCGTCAAACCCGTGACGAACGAAATCCGGCCGGTGTGACATCGGATCGGCAGGAAAGTGCATCGTCGGGAAATGAGCCGCAACAGGCTCTGACAAATAGAGGAAAGAAATATGCAAGCTCGTATGAAGAACCCAGTCCTCGTTCTGCCCGAAACGCTGCAGGCGCTCTTGGCCGTCAGCAATTCGATTAAAGATCGCGGCTTGTCGGAAAACATCATGGACCTCGTGCATCTGCGCGTCAGCCAGATCAACGGCTGCAGCGTCTGCACCGATATGGGCTTTCGCAAGCTGCAGAAGGCAGGCGAGACGATGGAGCGTATCGTCGGCGTCTCCGCATGGCGGGAGATGCCCTACTTTTCCGATGCCGAACGCGCCGCTCTGGCACTCGGGGAAGCAGCCACTCGGCTTGCCGACCGGCCGGATGCGGTCAGCGACGAGATATGGAACGAAGCGGCAAAACACTATGACGAAAAGGCGCTCTCTGCCCTCATCGTCGCGATTGCGATCGACAACGTCTGGAACCGATTGAACTCGACAGTCCGCCAGCAGGCAGGGGCCTCCTGGAATTGATTGTGCGCAATCGGCACCACCTTCTTCCTAAATAGAGAAGAAGGTGGCTTGCCTCTCAAGCTTCGCCGACCCGTGAGCTTGTCAGCAGCTTTGCCAGCCAATCGACGAAAACGCGCACCTTGTTGCTCAGATGCCGGTTTGGCGGATAGACAATGTGCATGGGTAGCGTCGGCCTTGTCCAATTGGAAAGGACTGGCACAAGCTCACCCTTGGCAAGAGCATCGCGCGCCATGAAGCTCGGAACTTGGGCGATGCCGAGCCCCATCAGTGCCGCCTGTAAGTAGCTGCGGCTATCGTTGACGGAAAGGATATAGCGCGGGCTGATTTCCAGCGACTCGTTGCCTCGCTCGAACACGAAAGGAATCGTCCGGCCGGTTTGCGCACGGAAATAGCTGACTGCATAGTGGTTGGTCTCAAGATCGTCCGGCCGTTCCGGCATCCCATGCTTCTCGATGTAAAGAGGGGCCGCGCACGTGATGAGGTGGATCTCGCCGACGCGGCGGGCGATCAGCGACTGGTCGCTCGGCATGCCGGCGCGCAGCGCACAATCGACATTTTCGGCGAGATAATCGACAAGCCGGTCGCCGACACCGAGATCGATATGGATGTCGGGATAGCGCTGGTGGAAATCGCAAAGCGCTGGCATGACGATTTTTTCGGCAAAGGCGCCGGCCATTTCCACGCGCAGGCGGCCGCTTGGCAGGCTCTGCGAATTGCTGATGCTGCCGTCCAGCTCTTCTATCTCGGAGAGGATCTGAATGGCGCGCTCGTAATAGAGCGCGCCATCGGTCGTCACCATGACGCGCCGTGTGGTACGATTGAGAAGCTTGGCGTGCAAATGCGCCTCAAGCGACTGGATGAGCGTCGTCACCGTCGCCTTCGGCATGGAAAGGGCTGCCGCGGCGCGGGTAAAGTTACCTGTCTCGACCACACGCGCGAACGCCCGCATTGCTGACAACTGGTCCATTCCATGATGCCCCTCGGCCGAAAATGAAGAGGCCGATTGTTTGTTATTCTGAATAGTCTGATCGAATGTAGGCTACTTATTCTCAGAGCGGAATAACAATATGTTGTTTCGCAAGTTGTTGCAATGCGGCATGGGGGCGCCAAAGACCGCATTTCGAGAATATGGTCACGAAGCGTGGTAAATCGCTTTTTGGATAGGGACATATTCGCTCGAGCAGACAGGGATTTGGGTCGATGAGTGCGCCGTGGAAAGATGTTGTGCTGGAAAACGTGCCTACGGGGCCGGTGGCAGCTCGGATCTACAACGGTGATGGTTTGAAGAAGGCGGCGCCGCTGGTGCTTTACCTGCATGGGGGAGCCTTTCTCGATACCGACCACGCGACCAACAGACCGGTGGCGGCAAGCCTCGCTGAGGCCGGCGCCATCGTGGTTGCAGCGGATTATACGAGCTGCAATCAGAATGCTTTTCCGCAGGTGCTGGAATGCGCCTACGGACTTCTCGCCTATCTCAGCAACAAGCGGAACATGCTTGCGCTGGGCGGGGCGAAAAAATCGCTGCTGTTTGTCGCCGGAGAGGAATCGGGTGGCAATGTCGCAGCGGGCGTCGCTTTAAAGGCGCGCGATCAGATACCCGGTTCGTTGGACGGACAGGTTTTGATATCGCCTTTGCTTGATCCCTTCATGGGGTCGAAATCTTTCCTCCAGGCGGAGGAAAGCGGCATGCGCGAGCGCTGGACGGAGGGTTGGAACCGTTACCTGGGTTTCCTGGGCGGTGTCTGTCACCCCTATGCAGCGCCTCGATACTGTTCGCGGCTTTCGGGCCTCGCGCCGGCATTGGTGCTCACGGCCGAGGACGACCCGCTCCGCGACGAGAGCATGGAATACGGCAGTCGGCTGAAAGCGGCTGGCGTCCGTGTTCGCCAGCAAGTCCTTCCCGCCGGGACAGGCTGGCCCACCCTCTATGGCGGGCAGTCGAAGGACAGGGCTTCATGGCAGCAGGATGTCTGTTGCTGCTTCAAGAGTTTTGTCGAAGACGTGCAGGCTTGATCGACTAGGATATCTCGTCTGCGAGGAATGAGCGCGGATTGGACTGATGTCGAAGGCATGAGACCGGAGCGATGGTCACGCGGATGCGCGGAGCTTCGGCCCCTGATTTTGTTGAGACGATAGGAATTTGCGGTCCCGTATCCCAAGACGGGGCCAAAGGAGAGACTGACATGAAGTCCAACGATAAGCGCTGGGCCCTGTGGGGCGCCGGCATGGGTGTTGCTGCGGCTGTTGCAGGCGCGGCCTTCTATCTGGATCTGCCGCGCGGCGCCCAGGCGACCGAGGCGGCAAGCCAGGCCGCACCGCCGGCTATCCCGGTCACGGTTGCGGCGGTCGAGCCGCGTGACGTCACATCCTGGCAGGAATTTTCCGGCCGCCTGGAGGCTATCGACCGTGTCGAGATCCGTCCGCGTGTCGCTGGCGCGATTCAATCAGTGCATTTCCGCGAAGGCGCGCTGGTCAAGCAAGGCGATCTGCTTGTGACGATCGATCCGGCGCCCTATGAGGCGGTGGTTGCTCAAGCTCAGGCGCAGGTCGGGGCGGCAAAAGCCAAGCTCGATCTCGCCAAAGTCGAAATCGATCGCGGCCGGAAGCTCTTCGACAACAAGACGATTTCGCAGAGCGACATGGATACCCGCACCAGCAACTCTGCCGAGGCAGAAGCCAATCTGAAGGCAGCGCAAGCGGCCCTTCAGACCGCGCAGTTGAACCTCGACTATACGCAGGTCCGTGCCCCGATCGCCGGCCGGGTCGGCAAGATCGCCGTTACCGTCGGCAATCTCGTGGCGGCCGGCTCGACGTCGCCGGCATTGACGACGCTGGTTTCGGTCGATCCGATCTATGCGAGCTTCAGCGCCAACGAGCAGACCGTCACCCAGGCTCTGGCCGAACTGCCGACAACCGGAGGCGCTTTTCCGCCGGTCGAGCAGATCCCGGTTCAGATCGGTACGGCAAGCGACAATGGCACGCCGATCAAGGGCAAATTGCAGTTGATCGACAACGAGGTCGATGCGGCGAGCGGCACCGTCAGCGTTCGCGCCGTATTCGACAATCCGGGCGGTCGTCTCATCCCAGGTCAGTTCGTGCGGGTCCGCATGGGCCAGCCGAAGGCCGAGAACAAGTTGCTCATCAGCGAGCGCGCGATCGGCACCGACCAGGACAAGAAGTTCGTCTTCGTGGTCGGTGCAGACAACAAGGTCGAATATCGCCCGATCAGTCTCGGTGATACCTCGGATGGCCTGCGCGTCGTCACCTCGGGCCTCAATGCCGGTGACCGGATCATCGTCAACGGTCTGCAGCGGGTTCGCCCGGGCGCCGTGGTCGATCCGAAGCCGGAAGAAAAGGTCGCCGCCAAGTAATTCATACGGCCGGAGGGCTTAGCTCCCGGCCGCTGTTCCAAGTCTCGATTTTGTAATGCTCGTGGCGCCTTCTGGGCTGCGGGCGCGGGCTTCGTGTCCCTTGATTCACCCGTGGAGAGGGTTCTGCCATGAACATCTCAAGATTTTTCGTCGATCGTCCGGTGTTTGCCGGCGTGCTGTCGATCCTTATCGTGGTCGCCGGCCTGATCGGTCTGAAGCTGCTGCCGATTTCCGAATATCCGGAAGTTGTGCCGCCGTCGATCGTCGTCACCGCGCAATATCCGGGCGCCAACCCCAAGGTCATCGCCGAGACGGTGGCAACGCCGATCGAAGAGCAGATCAACGGCGTCGAAGGCATGCTCTATATGAGCAGCCAGGCGACGTCTGATGGTCTGCTGACACTGACGGTCACCTTCAAGCTCGGCACCGACCCGGACAAGGCGCAGCAACTCGTGCAGAACCGCGTCTCGCAGGCGGAGCCCCGCTTGCCGCAGAATGTGCGCGATCTTGGTATCACCACAGTCAAGAGCTCGCCCGACCTGATGATGGTGGTCAACCTCATCTCGCCGGACAATCGCTACGACATTACCTACCTGCGCAACTATGCCACATTGAACATCAAGGACCGGCTCGCCCGCCTCGACGGTGTCGGCCAGGTTCGCGTGTTCGGATCGGGCGACTATTCCATGCGCGTCTGGGTCGATCCCCAGAAGGCGGCCGAACGCGGTCTCGCCGCAAGCGACATCGCCAATGCCATTCGCGCACAGAACATCCAGGCGGCCGCCGGCATCATCGGCCAGTCACCGAGCGTTCCCGGCATCGATGTTCAGCTGAACGTCAATGCCCAGGGCCGGCTGACGACGCCGGAGGAATTCGGCAACATCATCGTCAAGAGCGGCACCAACGGCGAGATCACGCGCTTGCGTGATGTCTCCCGCATCGAGCTCGGTGCGGCCGATTATTCGCTGCGTTCACTGCTCGACAGCAAGCCGGCAGTCGCTATTCCGGTCTTCCAGTCGCCAGGTTCCAACGCGATCACCATCTCGGACAACGTCGTCAAGACCATGAACGAGCTGCAGACCGCGATGCCCGACGGGGTGAAGTATGAAATCGTCTACGATACCACGCAGTTCGTGCGTGCGTCGATCGACAAGGTCGTCCATACGCTGCTCGAAGCCATCGTGCTCGTCGTTATCGTCGTCATCCTGTTCCTGCAGACATGGCGTGCCTCGATCATCCCGCTGATCGCCGTTCCGGTGTCGATCATCGGTACTTTCGCGGTGATGTATATCTGCGGCTTCTCGATCAACGCACTCAGCCTCTTCGGCCTGGTGCTGGCGATCGGTATCGTGGTGGACGATGCGATCGTCGTCGTCGAAAACGTCGAGCGCAACATCGAGAATGGCCTCAGCCCGCGTGACGCGACCTATCGCGCCATGAAGGAAGTTTCCGGCCCGATCATCGCGATTGCGCTGGTGCTGGTTGCGGTCTTCGTGCCGCTGGCTTTCATCTCGGGCCTGTCGGGTCAGTTCTATCGTCAGTTCGCCCTGACGATCGCCATCTCGACCGTCATCTCCGCCTTCAACTCGCTGACCTTGTCTCCGGCCCTGGCGGCGATGCTTTTGAAGGATCATCATGCGCCAAAGGACATGCTGACGCGCGTGATGGACTTTGCTTTCGGCTGGTTCTTCCGCGGCTTCAACAAGGTCTTCCATCGCGGTTCGTCGGCTTACGGCAAGGGCGTCGGTGGCATCCTGTCGGTGAAGAGCCTGGTCATGGTCGTCTACCTCGCCTTGATCGGCGCGACCTACTATCTGTTCCAGGCCGTCCCCGGCGGCTTCGTTCCGCAGCAGGACAAGCAGTATCTGATTGGCTTTGCCCAGCTGCCCGACGGCGCGACCCTCGACCGCACGGATGACGTCATCCAGCGGATGAGCAAGATCGCGCTGGAACAGCCCGGCGTCGAACATGCGATCGCCTTCCCGGGCCTGTCGATCAACGGCTTCACCAACTCCTCCAACGCCGGCATCGTCTTCGTGACCTTGAAGGCATTCGAAGAGCGCACGACGCCCAATCTGTCGGGTGGGGCTATCGCCATGCAGCTGAACCACAAGTTCGGCGCGATCCAGGATGCCTTCATCGCCATGTTCCCGCCGCCGCCCGTCCAGGGTCTTGGTACGACCGGCGGCTTCAAGCTGCAGATCGAAGACCGTGCCGGTCTCGGCTACCAGGCGCTCGACGAGGCCAACAAGGCGTTCCTCGCCAAGGCCTACCAGACGCCGGAGCTCTCGGGCATCTTCTCGAGTTACCAGATCAACGTGCCGCAGCTCTTTGCCGATCTCGATCGCGCCAAGGCCGAGCAGCTCGGCGTCTCGGTGACGGATGTCTTCGATACGCTGCAGATCTATCTGGGTTCGCTCTACGTCAACGACTTCAACGCATTCGGCCGCACCTACAGCGTGCGTGTGCAGGCGGATGCCCAGTTCCGTTCGCATGCAAGCGATATCGGTCAGTTGAAGGTGCGCTCGGCGTCGGGCCAGATGATCCCGCTCTCGGCGTTGCTGAAGGTCGAGGCGAGCACCGGGCCTGAGAGGACGACGCGCTACAACGGCTTCCTCGCCGCCGATATCAACGGCGGACCGGCGCAGGGCTTTTCGTCCGGCCAGGCACAGGCGGCCGTCGAGCGGATCGCCCGCGAGACGCTGCCTCCGGGTATCGGCTTCGAATGGACGGATCTGACTTATCAGCAGATCCTGGCCGGCAGCTCGGGCATCATCATCTTCCCGCTGGCTCTGCTGCTCGTCTATCTCGTGCTGGCCGCCCAGTATGAGAGCGTCAGCCTGCCGCTTGCGATCGTCATGATCGTGCCGATGGGTGTGCTTGCCGCCTTGACTGGCGTCTGGCTGACGGGTGGCGACAACAACATCTTCACGCAGATCGGCTTGATGGTGTTGGTGGGCTTGTCGGCGAAGAACGCGATCCTGATCGTGGAATTCGCCCGCGAGCTGGAGTTCGACGGCCGTAAACCTGTTCAGGCTGCGATCGAGGCCAGCCGCCTGCGTCTGCGCCCGATCCTGATGACCTCCATGGCCTTCATCATGGGTGTCGTGCCGCTGGTAACCTCAACCGGTGCCGGTGCCGAGATGCGTGCCGCCATGGGTGTCGCGGTGTTCTCGGGCATGATTGGCGTCACCTTCTTCGGCATCTTCATGACGCCGGTCTTCTACGTGCTGATTCGCAGACTGACAGGCAACCGTCCCCTCAAGCAGCATCACCACAACGACAACGAACATTCGGCGGAGGTACTCCCGATCGCCGCCGAATAGGGGCCGTGCCGAGACTTAACTCCAGTACTCGACATGCCAGGCGGGGCCGAAAGGTCCCGCCTTTTCTATACTCATATTTTCGTTTTAGCTAATTTACCCTTATTTCGAAGAATTTGCTGGGTGGTCGCTGATTTCCTTTGCATGATGGCACCAGAGGTTTATCAAGCTTTGGGAACAGTTGATTGACGTACATCGGGCGTGGAGGCGCCCGTGGAATTTGGGAGTTGAGGCCACCGCAGCCGGAAGACTGTCGCCGCATTCGTACGGCGAAATGCTCCGTTATTCTGTTTCGGTGTCCGATGCGGTCCTATTCGGAGGAAGTTTATGCAGGGCAGGAAGATCGCTTTTCTCGGAACGGGATTGATGGGCGCACCGATGGCACGGCGGCTGCTTGCTGCTGGTTTTGAGGTGACCGTCTGGAATCGCGACCGGAGCAAGGCCGAGCCTCTGGCTGCCGATGGTGCGACGGTCGCCGATACTGCCGTAGAGGCTGCTCGAGGAGCGTCCGTTCTTTTCACCATGCTGACCAATGGCGGCGCCGTTGGTGAAGTCCTGTTCGGCAGCGGTGTCGCCGATGTGCTGGAGGCTGGGACGATCGTAATCGACCACAGCTCGATATCGCCGGCCGCTGCCCGCGAACACGCATTCAAACTCGCCGAGCGCGGCATCCGGCACATCGATGCGCCGGTCTCCGGCGGTGTGGTCGGGGCGGCTGCGGGGACGCTCGCGATCATGGCGGGCGGCGATGCCACGGTCATCGACAGCGTCCGCGATATCATGGCGCCGCTCGGGCGTGTAACCCGCGTTGGTCCGAGCGGAACAGGCCAGCTCGCAAAGCTTGGCAATCAGCAGATCGTCGCCGTAACCATCGGGGCCGTTGCGGAAGCGATGCTGCTGGTCGAGGCCGGCGGCGGTTCGCGTGAGGCGTTTCGGGATGCCATTCGCGGCGGCTTTGCGGAAAGCCGGATTCTGGAGCTCCATGGTCAGCGCATGATTGAGCGCAACTTCGAGCCGGGCGGCACTGCTCGCAACCAATTGAAGGATCTCGATACGGTCCTGGCGGCGGCACAGAACCTGTCGCTTCATCTGCCGCTGACCGAAGCCGTGCGTGCCGAGTTTGCCGAATTCGTCGAGAATGGCGGCGGCGAGCAGGATCACAGCGGTTTGCTGCAGCATCTGGAAGACAAGAATGCCCGAGGAAAGGCTTGAGGAAGAGATGAGCGATAAGGGTGCATCCAAGCGTCGTCTGCGTTCGCAGGACTGGTTCGACAATCCCGATCATATCGATATGACGGCGCTTTATCTCGAACGTTTCATGAATTACGGCATCACGCCGGAGGAGCTGCGGTCGGGCAAGCCGATCATCGGCATTGCCCAGAGCGGTAGCGATCTTACGCCCTGTAACCGTCATCACCTCGATCTTGCCGAGCGCGTGCGCGACGGCATCCGCGATGCGGGCGGCATTCCGATTGAATTTCCAACCCATCCGATCTTCGAGAACTGCAAGCGACCGACGGCGGCGCTCGACCGCAACCTCGCCTATCTCGGTCTCGTCGAAGTCCTCTATGGCTATCCGCTCGATGGCGTCGTGCTGACGACCGGCTGCGACAAGACTACCCCCTCGGCGCTGATGGCGGCTTCGACCGTCAATATTCCGGCGATCGTTCTGTCCGGCGGCCCGATGCTCGATGGCTGGCATGAGGGCCAGCTTGCCGGCTCCGGCACGGTGATCTGGCGTTCGCGCCGCAAGCTGGCGGCAGGCGAGATCGATGAGGAAGAGTTCATGGAGGCTTCGCTTGCCTCTGCGCCCTCCATCGGCCATTGCAACACGATGGGAACAGCCTCGACCATGAACGCCATGGCCGAAGCGCTCGGCATGTCGCTCACCGGCTGCGCCGCCATTCCCGGGGCCTATCGCGAGCGCGGCCAGATGGCCTATCGCACGGGCCGGCGTGCCGTCGAGCTGGTTCTTGCCGATATAAAACCCTCGGACGTGCTGACGCGCGAGGCTTTCCTCAATGCCATCAGGGTCAATTCCGCCATCGGCGGCTCGACCAATGCACAGCCGCATCTGGCCGCCATGGCCAAGCATGCCGGCGTCGAGCTTTATCCCGACGACTGGCAGGTACATGGCTTCGACATTCCGCTGCTCGCCAATGTTCAGCCGGCAGGCGCCTATCTCGGCGAGCGCTTCCATCGCGCCGGCGGCGTTCCGGCTATCATGTGGGAGCTGCTGCAGGCCGGCAAGCTCGATGGCAGCTGTCCGACGGTTACGGGCCGGACGATGGCGGAGAACCTGAAGGGCCGTGAGGCGACAGATCGCGACGTCATCCGTCCTTTCGCCGAGCCGCTGAAGGAGCGCGCCGGTTTCCTGGTTCTCAAGGGCAATCTCTTCGACTTCGCCATCATGAAGATGAGCGTCGTCTCGGAAGAGTTCCGCAGCCGCTACCTGCAGGAGCCGGGGCACGAGGGCGTATTCGAGGGCAGGGCGGTCGTCTTCGATGGCTCGGAGGATTATCACAAGCGCATCAACGATCCCGATCTCGGTATCGACGAAAAGACCATTCTCGTCATTCGTGGCGCCGGGCCGATCGGCTGGCCGGGATCGGCGGAAGTCGTCAACATGCAGCCACCTGACGCGCTTCTGAAGCGCGGCATCCGTAGCCTGCCAACGATCGGCGACGGACGTCAATCAGGTACGGCCGACAGCCCTTCGATCCTCAACGCCTCGCCGGAAAGTGCGGCAGGTGGCGGCCTTGCCTGGCTCAGAACCGGCGACATCATCCGCATCGATTTCAATCAAGGGCGCTGCGACATGCTGGTGGAAGAGGCGGAGATTGCGCGTCGCAAGGGCGATGGAATTCCGCCGGTGCCGCCGGACGCGACGCCATGGCAGCGCATCTATCGTCGTTCGGTCACGCAGCTTTCCGATGGAGCGGTGCTCGATGGGGCCGCCGATTTCCGCGACATCGCCGCCAATCCGCCGCGGCATAATCATTGACGGGGCATGGCCGGCGGCAGGGATTGCGGCGTTGCTGTTAATTTGGGTAGCTTGCGCAGCCATTAAAGTTCGCGAAAGGGAGTAGTGCAACTATCATTGGCTGCGGTTAGCTAGTCTCTTCAGTTTCCGAAGGGGGTGGAGCTCTTTGGCAGAGACGATATCAGGGCGAAGCGAAGAAGAGTTCCAGGACCTTTTGAGGAGGCTGGAGCTGGCGCTGGAGGCGTCTCAAATCGGCGTCTGGCAGCATAACGTCAATGAGCAGCAACTGCTCTGGGACCAGCAGATGCACAGGCTCTACGAAACCGGGCTCCAAGAGCGCAAGGTTTCCTCCGACGTCTGGATGAATGCGCTGCATCCGGAGGATGTCGAAAGGGCCATCCAAGACTTCGATGCCGCGCTGGCCACGAAGGGTTTCTATAATTCCCAATTTCGCATCATTCTGCCAGGAGGCGAGGTGCGCCATCTGCGTTCGCGCGCGCATTACTATGAGGACGCCGAGGGGGCACCTTCCTTCATCGGCGCGGAATGGGACGTTACTGCCGACGTCCTGCTCAATCGCGAATTGTCCGGCCAAAAGGCTATTGCCGAAGCGCGCGCCGTCGCCTTGGAGCACAGCCGCGCGCGAATAGAGCACGCCGCCGATCACGATTATCTTACGGGTCTTCCGAACCGCCGCTATTTCGACCGGCGCCTGGCCGAGCTGCGCAAAGACGCCGCTATCGAAACGTTGGCGATACTCCATATCGATCTCGATGGATTCAAGGAGATCAACGACAAATGGGGTCATGCGGCCGGTGATGCTACGCTGCAAAGCGCTGCCGCCCGCATTTCCGGAGCGATCACCGCCAACGATGTCGTTGCCCGCATCGGGGGCGACGAGTTCGTCGCCGTGCTGGTCAATATCGGCAGTATCGAACGGATCCAGGTGATCGCTGACGATATTTTATCGCGCTTACGCCGGGAAGTGCGTTTCGGCAACGAGATGCTGCGAATCCGTGCATCCATCGGCGTGGCAGTAGGCAAGACGAGCGGCACCGGCAATCTTTTGGCAGAATCCGATGTCGCTCTTTTCCAGGCCAAGAAACTCGGCCGCAACCGGGTAGAGTTTTTCACGCCGCAGCTCCAGTCCGATCTGCACGCGGAACGCCGTCTGGCCGACGAGCTGCGATTGGCGCCGATGCTGCGGCAGATCGAACCTTTCTATCAGATCCAAGTGAATGCGCAGACCCGGCACATCGTCGGACTGGAGGCGCTGGCACGCTGGCGCCACCCGGTGAGGGGATTGCTCAGTCCCGTCGCCTTCCTCAAGGTCGCAGACGAATATGGGGTTACAGCAGAAATCGATGCGGCCGTGTTGAAACGGGCGCTGGCAGATCGGGCAGCTTGGGTTTCGCGGGGCCTTTCGCCGCCGCGCATTGCCGTCAATATCTCCGGCCGTCGCCTTGCCGATCCCGATCTGATCGATGGACTGCGTGCGCTCAGAATACCGCGCGGCGCCATAGCCTTCGAGCTGGTGGAGACCATCTTTCTGGATGAGCCGGACGAGGTGGTGCTTGCCAATATCGCTGCCATCAAGGCGATGGGGATCGATATCGAGATCGACGACTTCGGCTCGGGTCACGCGTCGTTGATCGGGCTCGTCAAGCTGAAGCCGAAGCGGCTGAAGATAGATCGGCAGCTGGTGACCGCCGTAACGGTATCCGAAGAGCAGCGACGTCTTGTCGGCTCCATCGTTGAAATCGCACGCGCATTAAATGTCGAGGTGGTTGCAGAGGGGGTCGAGACCGAGGACCACGCGCGCGTTCTGGCCGAGGTCGGCTGCGATGAACTTCAGGGCTATGCCATCGGCTATCCTTCTTGCGAAAGCGAGACCGCGGCTTTGCTGAAATCAGCCGAAGCATCAACCGCGAGCTGATCCTCTTTCCGGAATGCGTCCATGCTACTGGATCTGCAGGGCGGCGATCAGACCGTAGCTGATGGCGCCGAGAGTCAAAAGCGATAGCGTCGCCGCAGCGATCACCCTGCCGCCGGCATGGGCGACCGAGCGAATGTTCACCGACAGGCCTAGAGCCGCCATCGCGACGACAGTGAGAACGCCGGAAGCAGTTTGCATCGGGGCCACCAGTGCATCGGGAATGAGCCCGAAGGAGCGAAGTGCCATCAGCCCGAGAAAGCCGCAGATGAACCAGGGAACCAGCGAATGATGGCCGCTGCGTCCATCCGGCGCTGTCGTCTCGGTCTTGGTGAGGATGCTGAGCAGAAAGATGACCGGGCCCAGCATCAGAACGCGGACGAGTTTGACGAGCGTGCCGGTCTGGACGGCGAGCATCCCGACGGGGGCTGTCGCCGCCAGCACCTGCGGTACGGCATAGACCGTCAGTCCGGCGAGGGTCCCATATTGCGGTACGCTCATGCCGAAGTGGAAATAGAAAAGCGGCAGGAGAAATACGGCGGCAATGCCAAGCACGGCGGTGAAGGCCAGTGCGGCGGCGATCTCCTGCGAGTCAGCCTCGATCACCGGCGCAACGGCGACGATGGCGGAATTGCCACAGATCGAGTTACCGCAGGCGATCAAGGTCGCGAGCTTCGGCGGCAGGCCGAGCGCCCGGCCGATGAGATAGGTGGCGGCGATCGACAGCACGACGACAATGGCAATGCCGGCGATCAGCCAGACGCCGGCGCCGCGGATAGCCGAAAGGCTGATGGAGGCGCCGAGAAGGACGATAGCGATTTCCAGAAGGAACTTGGCGCTGAAATCGATGCCCGGCTTCATGGCCGGTTTTAGCGGCTTGATCGTGCAAACCGCAATGCCGAGGGCGATGGCAAGCACCAGGCTTTCGATCCACCGCGCACCGAGAAGACCGGTTTCCACATGCTCTGCAACAAAGGCCAGAAGAGCAACGGCCGAGCTAAGCGCGAGGCCGGGGAGAATTTTGTTTGCGCGTTGAGCGAGAGACATTGCGTGCCGTCATTCGTTTTTAATGATTGCTGACGGCTGGAAAGTCTCATCTGTCGATGTCGACATCCATCGAATATTATCCTATGTTTCGTTCGATAAATTAGAATGATTTCCCATGACTTTCGAACAGCTCGCAATCTTCGTCGCCGTCGCCGAGCGAGAGCATCTGACCAATGCCGCTGAAGCTATCAACTTGACGCCTTCCGCCGTCAGCTCTGCGATCAAGAATCTTGAGGCCTATTATGGCGTGGAGCTGTTTCATCGCGTCGGCCGGCGGATCGAGCTGACGGAGACGGGACGATCTTTCCTCGGAGAGGCCAGGGCGACCCTCGCACGCGTACGCTCGGCGGAACTCATGCTGTCCGAACTTGGCGGATTGCAGCGGGGCCGGCTCAGCCTCTGCGCCAGCCAGACCATCGCCAGCTATTGGCTACCGCCCTTGCTGATGCGGTTTCGTCGCGAATATCCCGGCATCGAGCTGGACCTTACGATCGGCAATACCAGAACCGTCACCGAGGCTGTCATCGACGGTGCGGCCGAGCTGGGTTTCATCGAGGGCGAAGTGGATGCGCCGGCGCTGTCGATGAAGATCGTTGCGCAGGATGCGCTCGTCATCGTCGTCCCGCCGCACCATCCCTGGGCGGACGGGCGGCAGTTGACCGCCGCCGACCTCGCAAGCGGCACATCCTGGGTGATGCGGGAGGAGGGTTCGGGTACACGTTCCGAATTCGAGAATGCCATTACAAAGCTTGGTGCCAATCCGAGCGATCTCGACGTGGCGCTCGTTTTGCCCTCGAACGAAGCTGTTCTCTCTGCTGTCGCCGTTGGGCAAAGTGCAGCCGCCATATCGAGTGCTGCGGCAAGGGCCCATCTAGGGCAGGGATTACTAGTCCAGGCGACATTCGACCTGCCCGCCCGCAGCTTCCGGCTGTTACGGCACAAGGAGCGTCATGCGAGCAAGGCCGCGCTGACTTTGGAAGCCATGTGCAAGGGTTGAGCAGCTGGGAGATTGATATATTCGACTCGACTAATAGGCGAGGCGGGTGCTACCGTAATACTCGCCAGCCGATAGACGTCTCTACAGCTCGTTCAGGTGGCGTCATGATCCGAGGGGATATCGATGACAACCTACACTTGGACAGACAACGACCACAACAATATTTGGATAGATCCCGCCAATTGGTCCCCGAACGGTCTTCCGGACGCTGGAGACTCTATCGTCATAACTAATGGCGCCATTATTAGCCCTCCACGTGGACATCAGCCTGATATCGGCAGCCTCTTTGTTTCCCCCACAAGCACCCTCAGCCTTTATGCCGGCTTCGCCCAAACCTGGATAAAGATAGATGGGCCGATCATCGGCGGCGGAGGTATCTCCGTTAGCTCCCTGTCCCATCTCGAAGCGGGCAGCGGGGTGACCTCTGCTGTAGGCTGGGTCTTTGTCGGAGGCAGTTATCAGTGGGGCGGATCGGGCTCGTCTCAAGTGGTAGTGATGGGCGATGACGGGCACTTCAATTTTTCCACGCAATTCGATGGGACTATTGAGAAGTACAGCCAAATGAATTCGGCAACCATAGCCTATAACGGTCCGGGCGCGGTCTCGAATATTTCGGTCGACGGGCAGACGGCGACATTCGTGACGTCCGCGGGCAACTATACGCTCAACTTCGCTGCCGATTTCAATCCTTCGACGTTTGTACTGGATGCCGCCACCGGAACGATCATCGTTTGTCTTGTCACAGGGACGCTCGTCCGCACGACACGAGGCGACGTTCCTGTCGAGGAACTGCGTGTTGGAGACGTAGCCATCACGGCGTCATCGCAACACCGCCCGATCCGATGGATCGGAAGTACAGAGCTTGATTGCACCAATGTAATCGATCCTCGCGCATGCTGGCCAATCCGCATCGCGGCCGGCGCTCTTGGAGCAAACAAGCCGTCGCAAGATCTGCTTGTTTCGCCGGCACATGGCATCTGCACCGCCGTCGTAACCGATATCTTGATCCCAGCCTCGGCACTTGTGAACGGGGCGACAATCGATCACCTCGAGTGTGCGAAGGTGCAATATTGGCATGTCGAGTTGGATGAGCACGATATTCTCGTGACCAGTGGATTGTCGACTGAAAGCTATATCGACCACGGAAACCGCGATTTCTTTTCTGAGACGAAGGGTAGCTCGACCCGCTCGCATGGGAGTGGTGGGGAAAGATGTCTTGCCTATGTCTCGGAAGGGCCGCTGGTCGACGCCGTTCGGATGCAGCTCCGCGCGCGAGCATTGGATATCGGCTGGGCGTTGAGTGACGATCCTCTTGCCGATGTGCATCTGGTTGCTGACGGGCAGCGTATCGATCCAGTCATCAAGGGCTGGCTGGCGGAGTTTCATGTGCCGGCGTCTGTTGTAGAGCTATGGCTTGCTTCCGAATGGGGCGCGCCGAATCTCATCAGCTCTTCCGGCGATGGTCGCCGGCTCGGTCTCTGCCTTTTGAAATTGGTGGTTGAGGATGGTGTTGCGGAACCCAGGCATCTACTCGCTGACGACAGCCGGCTGACTGACGGTTTTCATTATGTCGAGGACGGCTGCCGCCGCTGGACCAACGGGTACGCGCGGTTGCCTTCGTCGCTATGGGAAGGCTATCGCGGGCTTCTTCGGCTGACCTTCGAATTTGCCGGTCCGACGGTACCGCATTGGATTCTGCGAACGTCTTCGGGAGAGCCTATGACGGGCGAAAATTGGGTACGAGCTGCCTGACAACTCTTGCCGGAAGCGTTCCAGCTCAACGCCGTTCGTCCCGCTGCCGGTTGGCAATGACGAGCTCGATCTCGTTGCGTTCCAGCATGGCCAGGATGTCGGCCGGTGGAGTGTCGTCCGTAACCAGAACGTTGAAGTTTTCCGGCTCGTTCAAAACGATCGGCGCGCTGCGGCCGAACTTGGCGCTGTCGGCAACGACGATGCAGTTTTCGGCGCGGCTGGCCGCTTCGCGCGAATATTCCGCTTCTTCGAGATCGTGCAGCATGAAGCCCGAGGCGGCGTTGATGGCGCCGACCGAGAGGATCGCGTGGCGTACATTGAAACGACGCAGGAAATTGGCCGCTTCCATGCCGAAGGTGCCGCCATCGTGACCCCGCAGTTCGCCGCCCGCAAAGAAGACCCGATTGCCGTTGCGGGTGGCAAGCGCATGGGCAACGGCGACGGCGTTCGTGACGACGAAGAGGTTCTGATGCTTCTGCAGCGCGACGGCGATAAAGGCAGTGGTCGAGCCGACATCGAGGAAGAGGGCATCGCCATGCTCGATCATCGCGGCGACCGAGGCGGCGATCATCCGCTTGGCCTCGGCATTTTCGTTCATGCGCAGATGCAACGGCGGCTCGATCATCGAGTCCTTGATATGAACCCCGCCATGCACCTTGGTCACGAGCCCATTGGCCTCAAGGCTGCGGATGTTGCGGCGGATGGTTTCCTCGGAAACGCCGAGCCGTTCAGCCAGGAATTGTATGCGGCTGGCGCCGCCGGCTAACCGCAATTCCTCGAGAATCTCGCGCTCGCGATGGTTGGAGTGCTGCGGTGGCTGGGATGTGCCCGGCATGGTTCCTGATCCTGTTGTGGGTATTGATCCCAAATTTTCGTGGCTCCAACTGGCTGTCCTGCACCCCGCCGGGTCCATAATGCGCACAGCCTTCATCCGGCTGCTTCGCGCTTGAGTTTTTAAGACAAATCTCACCTACGGTGAAGCGTAGTCTTCAGAATATCCATAGTTCATCCTATTGGGGATGGCTGACCAATTCCAACAAAAAACCAAATATTCGTTTCATTTTGTGGGTCGGTTCTTGACAGCCTCACGTTTGTGGGGAACCTTTCACATCCGAAGGATGCTCAGCGGCAGGACCGGAGGGGGAATGACTGCGACAGCGGAAGACAGGATACATTCTCTCAGCATCTGGCGCGGGCCGATCGACATCGAACCGCTTGTCGGCGGCATTACCAATCGCAACTATCTGGTCAGCAATGATGGTCGCCGCTTCGTCGTGCGGCTTGGATCGGACATTCCCGTTCATCACATCAGCCGTGCAAACGAGGTGGCGGCGAGCAGAGCTGCGCATGCCGCCGGTCTTTCGCCTGCCGTCGTTCATCACGAGCCCGGCATATTGGTGCTCGACTATATCGACGCAAAACCGCTGGCGGCCGACGACATAGGAAAGCCGGCAATGATGAGCCGCGTCGTGCCGCTCGTCCGGTCTTGTCACCGGGACGTCGCCCGGCATTTTCGCGGACCGGCGGCGATCTTCTGGGTCTTCCATGTGGTCAGGGATTATGCGGCCGTTCTCGAGGCTGGTGGTAGCCGGCACAAGTCGCGGCTGATTTCCTTCCTGGAGATTGCCGAGCGGCTCGAACGCGAAGCCGGTCCTTTCGAAATCGCCTTCGGACACAACGATCTGCTGGCGGCGAATTTCCTTGATGACGGCAAGCGGCTCTGGCTGATCGATTGGGATTATGCCGGCTTCAACACGCCGTTTTTCGATCTTGGCGGCCTTGCCTCCAATAATGAATTCTCTGAGGCGCAGGAAGAGGCGATGCTGGAGGCCTATTTCGAGGCTCCTGTCGGTGACGATCTGCGCCGGCGCTATCACGCGATGAAATGTGCTTCCCTCCTGCGCGAGACGATGTGGAGCATGGTTTCGGAAATCCATTCCGACATCGATTTCGATTATTCTTCCTATACAGCTGAAAATCTGCGGCGCTTCGAGAGCGCTTGGCAGGGTTTTCGCAATTCTTGAGGTGACACGATGAAGGAACTGCCGGCTACAGCAAAGACCGTCGTTATCGGCGGCGGCATCATCGGTTGCTCGACGGCCTACCATCTTGGCAAGCTCGGCTTTACCGATACCGTGCTTTTGGAGCGCAAGAAGCTGACGTCGGGCACGACCTTCCATGCCGCCGGTCTTGTCGGCCAGCTGCGCACAAGCGCCAACATCACGCAGATGCTCGGCTATTCCGTCGATCTCTACAAGAAGCTCGAGGCGGAGACGGGGCTTGCCACCGGCTGGAAGATGAACGGCGGCCTGCGCCTTGCCTGCAACGAGGAGCGCTGGACGGAGGTGAAGCGGCAGGCGACGACGGCACAGTCCTTTGGCCTGCAGATGCATCTGCTGACGCCCAAGGAGGCTTTCGATCTCTGGCCGCTGATGGATATCGACGATCTTGTCGGCGCCGCCTTCCTGCCAACCGACGGGCAGGCCAATCCCTCCGACATCACTCAGGCCCTGGCGAAGGGCGCCCGCATGAGCGGTGTGTCGATCTTTGAGGATATGGAAGTTCTCGATCTGGAGATCGACAAGGGCCGAATTCGTGCCGTCATCACCGAGAAAGGCCGCATCGAATGCGAGCGTGTCGTCGTCTGCGCCGGGCAATGGACACGGACCTTTGCCGGTCGTTTCGGCGTCAACGTCCCGCTCGTCTCGGTCGAGCATCAATATCTCATCACCGAATCCTTCGGCGTGCCCTCGAACCTGCCGACGCTGCGCGATCCGGATCGGCTGACCTATTACAAGGAGGAGGTCGGCGGGCTTGTCATGGGCGGCTATGAGCCCAATCCCATCCCCTGGGCGCTCGATGGCATCCCCAGGGATTTCCACTACACGCTGCTCGACAGCAATTTCGATCATTTCGAGCAGATCATGGAGCAGGCGCTGGTGCGTGTGCCGGCGCTGCAGACGGCTGGCGTCAAGCAGCTGCTATGCGGGCCGGAGAGCTTTACCCCTGATGGCAATTTCATTCTCGGCGAGGCGCCGGAACTGAAGAACTTCTTCGTCGGCGCCGGCTTCAACGCCTTTGGTATTGCCTCGGCCGGCGGGGCAGGCATGGCGCTTGCCGAATGGGTCGCCAAGGGCGAGCCGCCCTACGATCTCTGGCCGGTCGATATCAGGCGCTTCGGCCGCCCGCATTTCGATACCGACTGGGTGCGCACCCGCACGCTGGAAGCCTATGGCAAGCACTACACCATGGCCTGGCCGTTTGAAGAGCATTCCAGCGGCCGTCCCTGCCGCAAGTCGCCACTCTATGATCGGCTGAAGGCGCAAGGTGCCTGCTTCGGCGAAAAGCTCGGATGGGAGCGGCCGAACTGGTTTGCCGATCTCTTTGCCGGCGAGGAGCCGAAGGACGAGTACACGTATGAACGGCAGAACTGGTTCGATGCCGTCGGCCGGGAGCATAAGGCTGTGCGCGAAGCGGCCGTTATTTTCGACCAGACCTCCTTTGCCAAATTCGTGCTGAAGGGCAGGGATGCCGAGGCGGCGATCTCCTGGATCGCTTCCAACGACGTCGCCAGGCCAGTTGGCGCCCTGACCTATACCCAGATGCTCAACGACCGGGGTGGCATCGAGTGCGACGTCACCGTCGCCCGCATTGCCGAGAACGAATTCTACATCACGACGGGCACGGGCTTTGCCACTCATGACTTCGACTGGATCGCCCGAAACATTCCGGCGGAGATGCATGCGGAGCTGGTGGATGTAACCTCAGCCTATTCGGTCTTGTCGCTGATGGGGCCGAAGTCGCGTTCGATCTTGCAGGCCGTGACCTCGGCCGACGTTTTGAACGCCGCATTCCCCTTCGGCAAGGTGAAGACCGTCGGTATCGCCGGCTGCCCGGTACGAGCACTGCGCATCACCTATGTCGGCGAACTCGGTTATGAGCTGCATGTCCCGGTGGAATATGCCACGACTGTCTATGACGTGCTGATGGCGGCTGGGCGCGAGCACGGCCTCGTCAATGCAGGCTATCGCGCCATCGAAAGCTGCCGGCTGGAGAAGGGCTATCGCGCCTGGGGCTCGGATATCGGGCCGGACCATACGCCCATCGAAGCCGGGCTTGCCTGGGCGGTGAAGACGAAAAAGGACATCGCGTTTCGTGGCCGCGCGGCGATCGAGCGGCAGATCGCTTCGGGCGTGAAGAAGATGCTCGCCTGCTACGTGCCCGATGATCCCGAAATCGTGCTTCTCGGCCGCGAGACGATCTATCGCGATGGCCAGCGCGTCGGCTGGCTGTCGAGCGGCGGCTATGGCTATACGATCGGCAAGGCCATCGGCTACGGCTATGTCCGCAATCCCGGTGGGGTGACCGAGGATTTTGTGCTTTCGGGTCGGTACGAGCTCGATGTCGCGCAACAGCGCGTGCCGTGCCAGGTGTCGCTGAAGCCCCTTTATGATCCGCAGATGGAGCGGATCAAGGGGTGATTGGGGAGGGTGCGTTAACTCAACGCGAGCATTTCGGTATGAAGCTTATCGTCTGCTTGGCAGATCCCATGCCCGATAAAGGTTATTGAGAGCCTCGGCTGTGTGGCATTCCACCATCGGCAATTCGGCTTCTCGCAGGATTTTTGCGTATTTGGCGCCGCTATTGCGCGTCTTCACGAGTACCCAGTGAATCATCTCCCATTTGATGCTATCCTTGGCGCCTTCGAGATGGCCCGCTCGATCTGAGCGGTTGATCAGGGTCCGCTTGAGATAGCGGGAAAAGCGCAGCCAATGATTGGAGTCGATGAGGATGGCACCGGTAGCACGAGCCAAACGTTGCGGCATCAAGCGCGTATAATTGCCTTCCATGATCCACTGCTCGCCAAGAATGGCCGCATCGTGCAGCGCGGCGAATTCTGCTTCTGGGCGCTGTTGCCAATCGGTATGGGGCAGATGATGAAGCTGATCGAGATGGATCGTTGGAAAGCCAAGTTTTTTGGAAAGTGCAACCGCCAGGGTTGACTTACCGGCATTGGAAGGACCGAGCACGACAATGCGCTCGCCAAGGGAATGCAAGGGAAGCATGGGGCACCGGTCGGAAAATTGGGATGGTTTCCAATGGCCGAAGCGAACCGCCTTGTCAACGCTTGCGTGTCGTATTTTTATCATTGCGCCATTTACGTGAAGATTGGAACCAAGCCGCGCCACCTCCCGAAAACTGTGATCTCCCTACCTCAGCCCCAGCCATGTTCTTGACATGCCGTCGCTTTCATCCTCAATCGGCATGCTGACAACTGACGGAGGCCGGAAACGATGGCTGAGGCGAACATCAAGCTGGAGGAGAGCTGGAAAGAGGCGCTGTCTCCGGAGTTCGAAAGCCCCTACATGCAGCAACTCAAGGCCTTTCTCGTCGAGGAAAAGCAGCGCGGCAAGGTGATATTTCCCCGTGGCAGCGAATATTTCCGGGCTCTGGATCTGACCCCGCTCGACGAGGTGCAGGTCGTCATTCTTGGGCAAGACCCCTATCACGGCTTTGGGCAGGCGCATGGGCTCTGCTTCAGCGTACGCCCCGGCGTGCGCATTCCGCCATCTCTGGTCAATATCTACAAGGAACTGGAAACCGATCTTGGCATCCCGCCGGCACGCCACGGCTTTCTGGAAAGCTGGGCGAAGCAGGGCGTGCTCCTGCTTAACAGCGTGCTGACCGTCGAGGAGTCGCAGGCCGCCTCACATCAAGGCAAGGGCTGGGAGCGTTTCACCGACGCCGTCATCCGCCAAGTCAACGACGAATGCGACGGGGTCGTCTTCATGCTCTGGGGTTCCTATGCGCAGAAGAAGGCTGCCTTCGTCGATACCGAACGCCATCTGGTGCTGAAGGCGGCGCATCCGTCGCCGCTATCGGCCCACAACGGCTTCCTCGGCTGCCGGCATTTCTCCAAGGCTAACGCCTATCTCGCCGAGCAGGGCCGGGATCCGATCGACTGGGCGCTGCCGAGCAATCCCGAGGCTCAGTAAGGTGTCTGGTCCCATGGGTTGCTGATCGAAGCGCCCGTGTCGTCGAAATCTCCGACGTCGCGGGTGACGACGATAAGATCATGAACGATCGCCGTTGCCGCGATCAAACCGTCGGCGTCGCCGCGCGGGCGCTGTGCCGCGATGCGGCCCCATTCGACGGCAATCTGATCGGTAATGGGAAGGATGCGATTGCGATGATCGTGCCGCAGCTTACGCAACCATCCCTCCAGATGTGTTGCGGTACGCGGGTCCGATTTTCGCTTGAGCGCAATCCCGCGCATGATCTCTCCAAGTGTGATGACGCTCAGATAGATGGTGGAGGGATCGACCGAGCGCAGCCAGTCAATCGCTTGGGAATTACCGCGCCGGATTTCCGAGATGACGTTGGTATCGACGAGGTACATCAGAAGAGGATATCTCGGCTCGGCGTTTTGCTGCGGTTCGATACGGCATCAGTCATTTCGTCATCCCATGCCGGTCCGGATAGCAGATCGTCGACGAGGCTTGGTTTGCCGGCTGAGAGGGCATCATAATCTTCGGCAGATAGGACGACAGCCGCACGTTCGCCGCGCAAGGTGACGATTTGCGGTCCCTCGCTGCGCGCTTTCTGCACGACTTTTGAAAACTGGTTCTTCGCATCCTGCAGCGGCCAATTCATCGAAGCCCCTCCGGCTAGACTGTCTAGCTTAATCTAATGCCGCTTCGATTTGGAATCAACAGATGAGAGCGATATGGCTTGTAGGTGAACGACTTCAGTTTATCGTTCACTCATTGAAGACAATCCGTTTGGCTATTCGGGGCTATCGAAACAGGCTCCACAAGACCATCTTCTGCCCATGAGAAACGCCTGCCGGTGCAGGCGAGCAAAGGGGTTTAAGATGCTTAACCAGATCAAAGGTCTTCACCACGTTACCTCGATGGCGGAAGACGCCCGGACCAACAACAAGTTCTTCACGGATACGCTCGGCCTGCGCCGCGTCAAGAAGACGGTCAATTTCGACGCTCCCGATGTCTATCACCTCTACTATGGTGACGAGGTCGGCACTCCCGGCACGATCATGACCTACTTCCCGTTCCCGAAGATGGCGCGCGGTCGCCCGGGCACCGGGGAGGTCGGCAATACGGTCTACTCAGTTCCGGAAGGGGCCATCGGCTACTGGACCGAACGGCTCGGCCAGCATGGTGTCGAGGGCTTGAAGGCCGATGAATCCTTTGGCCAGAAGCGCCTGCATTTTGCCGGTCCGGATGGCGACGGTTTCGCGCTCGTCGAGGTCAAGGATGACAAGCGTCAGCCCTGGACGCATAACGGGGTCGATGCCGAGCATGCCATCAGAGGCTTCCATTCCGTTGCCATGCGGCTCAGGGACGAAGGCGCTACGGTCGAGCTTTTGAAGTACATGGGCTACGAAGTTGTCGATACCCATGATGGCATCAAGCGGCTTGCCATTCCCGGCGGCAACGGTGCCGACTATGTCGACCTTGAGACGATGCCGAACATCAATCGCGCTCTCCCAGGTGCCGGCTCCGTCCACCATGTCGCCTTTGCCGTCGATAACCGCGCAAAGCAGCTCGAAGTGCGCAAGGCGCTGATGGATACGGGCTATCAGGTGACCCCGGTCATCGACCGCGATTACTTCTGGGCGATCTATTTCCGCACGCCGGGCGGCGTGCTGTTCGAAGTCGCCACCAACGAACCCGGCTTTAACCGCGACGAGGATACGGCCCATCTCGGCGAGGCGCTGAAACTGCCCGAGCAGCATGCGCATCTGCGCGGCCTGATCGAGCAGCATCTCGAACCGCTGGAAGGCTAATCCAGGAGAGGTATCATGACCGATAAGATTTATGTGCGCCGGCTGAAGGCCGGTGCACCCGGGAAGCCCATCTTCTTTACCTTCCATGGTACAGGCGGCGACGAGAACCAGTTCTTCGATTTCGCCACCCGCCTGTTGCCGGACGCCACCATCATCTCGCCGCGCGGCGATGTCTCGGAATATGGCGCGGCGCGTTTCTTCCGTCGGACGGGTGAGGGCGTCTATGACATGGCCGATCTTGCCAGGGCGACGGAAAAGATGGCGAAGTATGTCTCGGAACTAGCGGCCGAATATGGCGCATCGCAGGTGCTGGGTCTCGGCTTTTCCAATGGCGCCAACATCCTTGCCAACGTGCTTATCGAGCATGGCGATCTGTTCGATGCGGCCGTGTTGATGCATCCGTTGATCCCCTTCCAGCCGAAGGACAATGCCAGGTTGGCTGGCAACCGCGTGCTGATCACCGCGGGTGAGCGCGATCCGATCGCGCCGGCGCCGGTCACCAAGGCGCTCGCCGATTATTTTGCGCGACAGGATGCCGAGGTTACGCTCGAATGGCATCCGGGCGGCCACGATATTCGCCCCAACGAGATCGAGGCTATTGGCAAATTCCTTGTGCCCTACGCGTAAGCTCGAAAAATGACCAAGCCGCGCGGCAGACAGCTCCTGCCGCGTGGCCTGCTATTTGCCGATGAGGCGCAGCATCGCCTTAGCTTGCGAGGCGGCTGCGAGTTTTCCGTTCTTGTCGAGATAGCCTGTTCCGCAGAAGCGGTTGAGATTTGCGACATCCATGCTGTCAGGCAGAGCATGTTGTGATTCGGCAATGACCATGCGCCAGGCACAGCCGAGCATCTTGTCGGGTTGGATCGCCTCGTCGCAGCCGGTGCTGAGGCATAGGGCAACATGCTTCTGCGCCCGATACCCACCTGCGATGGCTTCCTCATAATCGGCTTTCCAGCTGTCGCGCGTGTGTTCGCAGCGGGCGGGATTGCCGCTTTGGCTGCATTGTACCGTCTTGTCGACATAGGTTTGCGCCGGCGGCCATAGCGGACCGTCGACCAGGCTGACGCAGCCGCACGCAAACAAGGTGGCCGACAGCAGGCGCAATTGATTCTCCTTCGATGAAGCCGCCAGAACCGTAGAGCGATCGCAAAGATGTGCAAGATCAAAGCGATCCTGCCAGTAATAACGCTGGGACGGCGCCTCTTGCTTGCTCACGGCAGGGTGTGGCGTGGCGTTCCTGCAACCATCGTCATCTTCCCGCGTCAGCGACACGCTGCGACGCAAGCTTAGCTTGTAGGCATCATGGCCACCCGCTAATGATCTGCCTCGACGGGGCAGGGGATTTCATCGTGACGTTGGCGGAACAGCAGCAATACAGGCTGGGCGTGGTCTATGTGGCGCTTTCGGCGCTCGCCTGGTCGACCTCCGGCCTTTTCGTGCGGGCGATCCATGCCGATCTCATGACCATTCTGTTCTGCCGCGGCATCGTCTCCGGCCTCGGCGTTTTCGCGCTGTTCTTCTATATCGAGCGCCGCAACGCCTTTCGCATCCTGCGCTCCATGGGTGGTCCTTCACTGGCGGCGACGATCTTTTCCACCGCGTCGATGATCAGCGGCATCGGCTCGATCTATTATACGTCGGTCGCCGATGCCATGGTCATCTATGCGACCGTGCCCTTTGTCACCGCGGGCGTTGCTTTTCTCTTCATCCGCGAACGTCCCAACATGAGGACGCTGATTGCCAGCGGCGTTGCCTTCATCGGCGTGCTCGTCATGCTTTCCGGCCATGCAAGCGATGGCGGCAGCTGGCTCGGCAAGGGGCTTGCCGCCGTCATGACGCTGACCGTCGCCTGCCTTGCCGTCGTCATGCGACAGCATCGCAACGTGCCGATGCTGCCTGCCATGGCGCTTTCCGCCTGGTTGTGTTCCTCCATCACCTTCTGGTTCGCCTCGCCGCTTTCGATCTCCGGACAGGATCTCGGGCTGATCATCGCCTTCGGCATTATCCAGAACGCCATGGGCCTCAGCCTCTATACCTTCGGCTCGCGGCTGGTTCCGGCGTCGGATGCCGCCCTGCTGACAGCGCTCGAAGTGCCGCTGACGCCGCTCTGGGTCTGGATGATCTTTGCCGAGCGCCCTTCGACGGCGACGCTTATCGGCGGGCCGATCGTGCTTGCAGCGCTTTTCGGACATATCCTGTTGGAAGTGCGGCGGAATCGAGCGGTGACATCGGCTCAGGCCCACTGACCGCCTTGCCCCTTTCATCACAAAATGCTGATATCGGCACGGTCATCAGGAGTCGGAATCGATGAAAAAGGTCTTCAATCCCGCATCTGTCCGCCGCCCTTTCGGCAACTACAATCACGGTCTGCTGGTGCCGCCGGGCGCGAGCCTGCTGGTCACGTCCGGCCAGCTCGGCATCGGTATCGACGATCGCATTCCGCCTGACGTTACAGGCCAGGCCGAACTGTGTTTCAAGGCGATCGGCGCTATCCTCGAAGAAGCGGGCATGGGGTTTGCCGACGTCATCCGCATCGGCGGCTTTGTGACTACGCGCGAGGATTTTCCCGCCTATATGGCCGTGCGCGATCGCTATGTCCAAAATCCCGCACCGGTCTCCACGCTGCTGATCGTCGGCGGGTTTACGCGGTCCGAGTTTCTGGTCGAGGTCGAGGTTACGGCGGCGAAGGTGATGTGATGACGATCGGTTATGCCGAGCGTTCGGCCGATCCGTCGATGCCGCGTATTCTAGGACTTTACGAGACGCATTTGACGGTTGCCAATCTCCAGCGCTCGATCGCCTTCTATCGCGATGTCCTGAAGCTCGAAGTCGGGACGGTCATCGAGAGCAGGAATGTTGCTTTCCTCTGGATCGACGATAAACGGATGGGCATGCTCGGCCTCTGGGAAACGGGCAGCTCCCCTCTCAAGATGCGTCTCCATATTGCCTTCAGAACCTCTCTCGCCGATGTAGTGGGCTCCGCCGCCGCATTGAAGGCTCATGGTGTTCAGCCGAAAGGTTTCAATGGCGAGCCGCTCGATGAGCCGGTCGTCCTCGGTTGGATGCCGGCCGTCTCGCAATATTTTTCGGATCCCGACGGACATTCGATCGAATTCATCCATGTGCTTGAGGCGGCGGCCGATCCGGATTTCGGTGTAAAGCCGTATTCGGAATGGTTGTCGCGGCCGAAACCGTTAGCATGATAGGCACTGGTGAGGCTTCCTCGTGATTGGCCTTTCGCCTGCCTCCGTATTGTCTATGTGAAGAGATGCCACCGATATTGCCGATCCAATTACAGGTTGCGGAGAGGCATGGAAGACAAATATGACGCAGAACATCTACGATAATCCGGGCTTTTTCGAAGGCTATAGCCGTCATGTCGAAGAATGGTCGCCGAGCGATGAGGATCTTGCAGCCCATCCGGAATGGGCAATCGAGCGCGAGCGGCCGATGTTTCTCCTGATTTCCACTCGGACCTAAGGCATCCCCGGCATGCCGCCGCAGCGTCGAAGCCCGAGGCGATCTGTTTTTCTTTTTGTTGATAGATTTTATAGAAAATTAATTGCTCGCGAAGGGCTACTTCCGCAAAATGTCGTTTCTTGAGGCGCATGCTCCCCATCGATAATGTGAGGCTGTCTGCGCGAGTTAAGGAAGAGTGCGATGAACATGAAAACTTCCGTGGCAATCGAGAAGGCGGTGCCTGTCGCCGATCCCGACATTGCGCGCACCGAGTTTCGCAATGCCATGGCGCGGATGGCGGCGGCAGTGAACATTGTCACGACCAATGGCCCTGCGGGGATCGCCGGCTTTGCGGCGACTGCCGTCTGTAGCGTTACCGATAACCCGCCGACCCTGCTCGTTTGCCTCAATCGTGGCGCTTCCGTTCATCCCGCCGTCACGCAAAACGGCGTGCTCTGCGTCAATGTGCTGTCGGAAGCGCATCAGGACCTGTCGCGGCTTTTCGGCGGCAAGACCCCGGTTGTCGAACGCTTCGCCGGTGCCTCCTGGTCGGAACTATCGACAGGCGCGCCGGTGCTTGAGGATGCTCTTGTTTCCTTCGATTGCCGTATCGTCCGCCAGGCCGACGGCGGAACGCATGATATCCTGCTCTGTGAAGTCGATGCTATCCGTCAACGTGATGAGGGGCAGGGGCTTATCTACTTCGACCGGACCTATCATTCTGCGGGTCGAGCCGAGTAAGCCGATTTTCTTGTTGTTTCACGCCAGAAAGTTTTCGATCGCCTGCAGGACCTGGGCGGGGTGTTCGCGATGCGGCGAATGTCCGGTGTCCGGCAGGATATAAGCCGATCCGCGTCCGGCTGCGATCCGGTGGGGATGAGCCTCGGAGCCATACTCGTCACGCTCGCCGTGAATGGCAAGCACCGGGCAACGGAGTTTTTCGAGGGCCGGATCGAGCGACCAGCCGGCACGTTCGGGAGTAAGCCACGTATCGATCCATGCATGCAGCACCCAATCGGTCTTACTGCCGTGATATTTTTCAAGCCGGGCGAAGGTCTCGGCCGATCTGAAATCCTGCTGTGCGATCCTGATGCCTTGCAGGGTTCTCTCTTCCACGAAAGCCTGCGCTGAGATGGTGATGATGGCCCGGCAGCGGTCGCCGAAGCGTGCTCCTGCTTCCACCGCCATGGCGCCGCCGACGCTATGCCCGCAGGCAACGAATTCTTGAATGGAAAACTGCTCGCATAGCAACGGAACGGCCTGCTCCGCCTCCAGGGCCACGAAATTCTGCTGCAAAATGTCGATGCGAGCATCGGAGCGGCCGAAGCCTAAGCGATCATAGGCGATCACCTGACGGCGGAGGGAAAGGGCGAGCTGTCGCGGGAAATCCCTCCAGAGCGTGATGCATCCGAGGGAATCATGAAACAGGATGATCGGTGGCAGGAAGGTCTCGGTATGCGGTGTCCACGATTTGGCATAGAGGCGCCCGCCGGGGCTTTCGATCCAGTGTTCCGTTTCGACGATGCCTGCCATTTCGCTCAATAGTTTTCCTGATACCACTCGACGAAGCGCTTCACCCCCTCATCGACTTCGATTTGCGGCTTGAAGCCCGTCAGCGCTACCAAGAGGTCCGGCACGGCATAGGTGTTGTGTACGTCTCCCGGCTGCATCGGCAGCATCTTGCGGATCGCCCTCTTGCCGAGCATCGTCTCGATCGTCTCAACGAAGGTCATCAGGCCGACGGGCTGGCCGCCGCCGACATTGACGACGCGGAAAGGGGCGTTCCTCGAGAGCGTGTCGATGACCGTCTCCGACACGATCCGGTTTTCCTCCGACGGTATAACGCCGATGAGACGAACGATGCCTTCGACGAGATCGTCGATATAGGTGAAATCGCGGCTCATCTTGCCTTCGCCGTAGATCTCGATCGGCCTGTCGTTCTTGATGGCGTCCACGAACTTGAACAGCGCCATGTCCGGACGGCCCCAGGGGCCATAGACCGTGAAGAAACGGAAAGCGGTCGTCGGCACGTTGAAGAGATGGGCGTAGCTGTGCGCCATCAGCTCCATGCTCTTCTTGGTCGCCGCATAGATCGTCATCTGCTCGTCGGCCTTGTCGCTTTCGGCAAAGGGGATCTTTTCGTTGGCGCCGTAGACCGACGAGGTGGAGGCAAGGAGCAGGTGCTTCGGCTGCAGGTTTCTCGCCAGTTCCAGGATGTTGAACGAGCCGACGAGGTTGGAATCGACGTAGGAACGCGGATTTTCGAGGCTATAGCGGACGCCGGCCTGTGCGGCGAGATGGACGATCACATCAGGTTCGGCGAGTTCGGCGGCGCGATCCAGCGCCGCCTTGTCTTCCAGCATGCCAGTGACGGCCTTGAAGCCGTTGGAGCGGGCGAGAATGGCTGTACGCTTTTCCTTGAGCTTGACGTCGTAGTAGGGCGTCATGCCGTCGAAACCGACGACGAAATGTCCCTCGTCAAGCAGGCGTCTGGCAAGGTGGAATCCGATAAAGCCGGCGGTGCCGGTGATGAGATAACGCATTGATCGGCCTTTGCTTAAAGCATTTCGAGGAAAGGTGCGTAGGGGTTTTCCGTTCGGAATGCGTAGATGCTCTAAAGTGTGTCGTCGCTCGAGGGTCTGCCGACACTTGTATAGGCAAAGCCGTGCTTTGCGACCTCGTCATGGCGATAGATGTTTCTGAGGTCGACGAGGACCGGAGCCTTCATGATGGATTTGAGCCGGGCAAAATCCAGCGCGCGGAACTGGTTCCATTCCGTCACGATGACGAGCGCATCGGCACCACGCGCGGCGCTATAGGCATCCTCGGCATAGGCGATGTTGTCGATCACTTGGCGGGCATTCTCCATGCCTTCGGGATCGTAGCCGGTCACCGTGGCGCCCGCATCCTGCAGCGTCTGGATGATCGAGATGGCCGGGCTGTCACGCATGTCGTCGGTATTCGGCTTGAAGGTCAGACCGAGGACGGCTACCGACTTGCCTCTGATATCGCCGCCCATGGCCGTGACGACCTTGCGCCCCATGGCGCGCTTGCGGTTGTCGTTGATCGATACGGTCGTTTCGATCAGGCGCACGGGGCTGTCGTAATCCTGAGCCGTCTTGGCGAGCGCCAGCGTATCTTTCGGGAAGCAGGAGCCGCCGTAGCCTGGGCCGGCATGCAGGAATTTTGAGCCGATGCGGCCGTCGAGGCCGATGCCGCGCGAGACTTCCTGCACATTGGCGCCGACCTTCTCGCAGAGATCGGCCATCTCGTTGATGAAGGTGATCTTCATGGCGAGGAAGGCGTTGGCGGCGTATTTGATCAGCTCCGACGTGCGGCGGGAGGTAAAGAGCAGCGGCGCCTGGTTGAGATAGAGGGGGCGGTAGACTTCGGTCATGACGCCACGGGCACGCTCGTCATTGAGCCCGATGACGATGCGGTCGGGACGCTTGAAATCCTCGATGGCCGCACCTTCGCGCAGGAATTCCGGATTGGAGACGACGGCGACATCGGCTTGCGGATTGGTTTCGCGGACGATGCGCTCCACTTCGTCGCCGGTGCCGACCGGCACGGTCGATTTGGTGACGATGACGGTGAAGTCCTTGACGTGCTCGGCAATTTCGCGAGCAGCGGCATAGACATAGGAGAGGTCGGCATGGCCGTCGCCACGCCGGGAAGGGGTGCCGACCGCAATGAAGACGACATCGCTTGCGGCAACGCTCGTCTCTACATCAGTAGTGAAGGAGAGGCGACCGGCGCGCACGTTGTCGGCAACGAGCTGTTCTAGACCCGGCTCGAAGATCGGTATCTCGCCACGCTGCAGCGCGTCGATCTTGTTGGCGTCCTTGTCGACGCAAATGACATCGTGTCCAAAATCGGCAAAGCAGACACCCGATACAAGCCCCACATAACCTGAGCCGATCATCGTGATGCGCATGAAACTTCAATCCTTTTGCTGGCGCCTGGCGTCGCGTTGAAACGCAACGGCGGCATGGGCGATCATCTGCGTATATACACAGGATCGCGGGCGGCGCCTATATGCGATGCCGGCTTTAAGAGGGTTGCAACAGAAGTGTCACGGAAGCATCGTCGACCTCCTGCATGCGCGATCATCTTGTTTTTCAAGTGAAACGAAGCCTTTGCACTTTAAATCTATGATAGCCTATTGCTTGTGATTGGCAGCATGTTGCCACATGATGAATTGGGTGCGGTCGTGCGGCAGGGCGGCGGCGATATAATGGGCGGTTCGGGACTTTTGCATGAAATCGACTTTTGCCGTGCGGACAATGCGGGCTGGCGAGCTGGAGCTTGCTCTGGAATGGGCTCGGCAAGAAGGCTGGAATCCCGGCATTGACGACGCACAGGCCTTTTGGGAGGCGGACCCCGCCGGCTTTCTGATCGGCGCCATCGGCGAGGTCCCCGTCGGTTGCATATCCGTCGTCCGCTATGGCGAGGCTTTCGCTTTCCTCGGTCTTTATATGCTTCATCCCGAGTTTCGCGGGCGGGGATATGGCAAGCAGCTCTGGAACAAGGGCATGACGCTTGCCGGCAATCGCGTCGTCGGGCTGGATGGGGTCGTCGCACAACAGGAAAATTACCGGCGGCACGGTTTCGAGATGGCCTATCGGACGCTCCGCTATGGCGGTATCCCCAAAGTGCCTGAGGTGGATGAAGCGCAGGCAAGGCAGGTGATGCCCGTCGCGGACGGCAAGCTCGAGGCGCTGGTGCACTTTGACGCGGAAATTTTCCCCGGCTTGCGACACTCCTTCATCCGGGCCTGGTGCGGCGTTCCCCAAAGGCGGGCATCATTCATCGTCGGTGGTGGTAGCAGGGTTCGCGGTTACGGCACGATCCGCCGCTGTTTCGAGGGTTACAAGATCGGTCCGCTGTTTGCCAACAAGCCGGAGGTCGCGCTTGCATTGATGAGCAAGCTGCTTGCCAAGACCAATGGGCAGCCGGTCTATCTTGATGTGCCGGTCGATAATGTGCAGGCGATCAGGCTTGCGGAAGATCGCGGTCTGTCTCCGGTATTTGAGACGGCGCGCATGTATCGCGGCAAAGCGCCGGAGATTCCGCTCGATCGCGTCTTCGGCGTCACCACGCTCGAGCTTGGTTAGCTGCTCTTGATCCAGCGCCGCGCGAGGCCTTAACGATGGCGTTGCCCTGCTGGGTAACCTGGGTTTTTGATGAGCGAGGATCGTCCCTAGAGAGGGCTGTTGAAAGGCCGCGGGACTGCGACAGGGGAAAAATCCTGTTGGAGGCGCTGATTCGTCATGCAAAAAGCGGAATCTCCTGAGACAACAGGGTCGCTTTCCCAAAAACAAAGCTTTATAGATGCGCGGGTTTGAGCAAGGCGCGCCGCCGCGCGCAGGAAGCGGGATTGGATAAATGACGAATGTTGTAGTGATCGGCTCGCAATGGGGTGACGAAGGCAAGGGCAAGATTGTCGACTGGCTTTCGGAACGCGCCGATGTGATTGTACGCTTTCAGGGCGGTCATAATGCCGGTCATACGCTTGTTGTCGACGGTGTCAGCTACAAGCTTGCGCTGCTGCCCTCCGGGCTCGTGCGCGGCAAGCTCAGCGTCATCGGCAACGGCGTGGTCGTCGATCCCCATCACTTCGTCGCCGAAGTCGAAAAGCTGCGCGCCCAGGGCGTTGCCGTTACCCCCGACGTGCTGCGTATTGCCGAAAACGCGCCGCTGATCCTGTCGCTGCACCGCGATCTCGATGCCATGCGCGAAGACGCTGCTTCCAATAGCGGTACGAAGATCGGCACGACGCGCCGCGGCATTGGCCCGGCCTATGAGGACAAGGTCGGTCGCCGCGCCATTCGCGTCATCGACCTTGCCGAACCGGAAACGCTGCCTGCCAAGATCGACCGGCTGCTGACGCATCACAACGCGCTGCGCCGCGGCATGGGCGTCGACGAAATCTCCTTTGACGCCCTGCACGAGGAACTGAGCTCTGTTACGGAGCATATTCTTCCCTATATCGATCAGGTCTGGCGTTTGCTCGACGAGCAGCGCAAGGCTGGTGCCCGCATCCTTTTCGAAGGCGCGCAGGGTGCTCTCCTGGACAATGATCACGGCACCTATCCGTTCGTGACCTCGTCCAACACGGTCGCCGGTCAGGCCGCTGCCGGCTCGGGCCTCGGCCCGACGGCGCTCGGCTATGTGCTTGGTATCACCAAGGCCTATACGACCCGCGTCGGCGAGGGACCGTTCCCCTGCGAACTGCATGACGAGATCGGCAAGCATCTGTCGACCGTCGGCCGCGAAGTGGGCGTCAATACCGGCCGTCCGCGCCGCTGCGGTTGGTTCGATGCCGTACTGGTGCGCCAGACCGTCAAGACTTCCGGTATTACCGGCATTGCGCTTACCAAGCTCGACGTGCTCGACGGCCTGGACGAGCTGAAGATCTGCGTTGGTTACAAGCTGGACGGCAAGGAAATCGATTATCTGCCGGCAAGCCAGGCAGCGCAGGCCCGCGTCGAACCGGTCTACATCACGCTCGAGGGCTGGAAGGAATCGACTGTCGGCGCCCGCAAGTGGGCCGATCTGCCGGCGCAGGCGATCAAATATGTCCGTCAGGTGGAAGAGCTGATCGGCGCGCCTGTGGCGCTGCTTTCGACCAGTCCGGAGCGCGAGGACACCATACTTGTGACCGACCCCTTTGAGGGCTAGAGTTGCGTATCTATGACGAATCCCGGCCCGGCTGCACACCGGGCATCATGAGAAAGTACTGATGGCGGATTTTGTAGCAGTTATTCGACGGGCCGTTGACGGCCTGACGGACAATACTCCCGAAATGCGGGTCAAGGTTTACGATCGAGCTCGCGGTGCCGTGCAACGGCAGCTCGAGAGCATGAAGCCGCGTCCGCCCGAGGAAATGCTGCGCCGCCAGCTCGACAAGCTTGAGGCAGCGATCGTCGAGGTCGAGGCCGAACATGCCGAGGCTTTGCCGGGTAGCGAGGAGCCGCCGGTTGCGGAAGCGCCTGCGCTGCACGAAGAAGTCGCTTCCGAGCCCGCTCACGACCATCATGAGCCTGAGGAAGCCCATGCCGAGCCGCATGAGGAAGAGCCGGCATCGGCCGAGGTTCATGCCCATGAGGAGCCGGACGCCGTTGGTCCGGTCGAGGAAGAGCCGGCTTATGAGGCACCGGCCGCGCACGTCGAAGAGGGTCATGCGCAGGAACACCAGCCCGTCAAGGAATGGGGCGAGCCGCAGCCGTCAGACGAGCCTTTTGCTCCGGCTGCCGAGCATGCCGGCGCGGAACATCATGCCGAGGCTCACGAGGAACCGGCCCCTGAGCCGGTTTACCATGAGGAGCCGCAGAGAAACTGGGAAGAGCCGCAACAGCATGCGGAGCCGCACCATGTGGAAGAAGCGCCGGCAGTCGCTGCAGCAACCGCGCCGCATGTGCCGCCAAAGCCGGTTGACGATGTCATAAGCCAGGTCGAGCAGATCTGGGCGGAAGTGGATGCGCCTGCCTCCCACACCGCGCCCGAACCGGAGACGGCCCGTCATACCGACCCGGTCATGCCGGCCGCAGCTTTTACGGAAGCGCCATTTGGCCAACCGGTCGAAGGTCCGGTCAATTCCAAGGCACCCGCCGTCAACACGGGCTTTACCTGGGACGCGGATGTTTTCGAGGAAATGCAGCCGGCATCGGCGGCTTCCAAGCCCGCGCAGCAGCCAGCTCGGCAAATGCCCGAAAATGCCTTCGATGATGTCGATCTCTTTGCGGATGTGCATCCGTCCAGGAAAGCGGCGTCCGAAGCCGATGCAACCAATGACGGCTGGCGCGAACTCAAGGAGCTTGCTGGCTTCGACAAACGCGCTGAAGACGACCGTGGCGATGGCCCCGCCGTTCCGCCCGATCTCGATCAGGCGATGGCGGCGAAGCTGCAGGGCCGCAGCTTCCGCATGGAGCCGAAGCGTCGCCGGATCAATGTTACCGGTATCATCGTCACGCTCGTCGGCCTTGCCGTCGTTGGAGGCGGTGGCTACGCAGCTTGGCTGAACCGCGACGCACTCAACAATATGGTGACGAAGCTCGTCAGTTCCGCACCGATGAATGCGACGGCACCCTCGACCTCGGATACGGCCAGCAGCAATACGCCGAACAACGGCAATGCTGCAGCCCCTGCCCAGCCGACGACCGCGCCCCAGCAGACCAATACGGCCGCTCAGCAGCCGGGTGCCGGTGCCGGCAAAACGGATACCGCAGCATTGGCCAGCGATCCGAATACGGTCAATACGAAGTTCACGCAGCGTCTCCTGGCGAATGGTACCGAAGAGGATAAAGGCCCCGCTCCAACAGGGCAGCCCGGCGTCGTTGAAGGCAAGTCCGTAGCCGAACAGAATGTTGCCTCTGCGGCACCTGCCGCGACGGCAACGCCGCCGGCCGCCAGCAATGCGGGCGCGGCTGTTCCACAGACCCAGGCGCCCGCAACCGCTGCACCGGTTACGCCATCTGCCTCGACGGATCAGCAGGCACCCGCTGCCAACCAGCAGCAACAGGCGACCGCCAACCAGCCGCCGCCCGTGACGCAGCAGACGGCTCCGGCAACAGACGGACAGAAGGTTTTCCTCTATGAGGAGCGCCTCGGCCAGACGTCGCCCACGGCCTTCCAGGGCACGGTCAGCTGGTCGCTGCAGGAAGGCAAGGGGGCCGATGGCCGGCCGGAGCCTTCGGTGCAGGGTCTCATTACCGTTCCGGATCGCGGCCTGACCGCGACGATCACAGTTTCGCGGAACTCGGATTCCTCGCTGCCGGCCAGCCATCTGATCGAGCTTGCCTTCCAGGTGCCGCCGAATTTCGAAGGTGGGGCGATCGACAACGTCCAGCGCGTCGCACTGAAGGCGACCGAGCAGGATCGCGGCGATGCGTTGATCGCGGTTCCGGCCAAGGTTACCGACGATGTCTATATGGTGGCGCTCAACGATTTCCCGGATGCGCGCAAGACCAATCTCGATCTGTTGAAGAGCCGCAACTGGATCGATATTCCGGTGGTCTATCGTAACGGTCGCCGGGCGCTGTTGACTATGGAAAAAGGCCCGACCGGAACTGATGCCTTTAACAAGGCGATTTCGGAGTGGCAGGCGCTTGGCGGCGTCGCCTCGAGCGGCCAGTAAGCTGGCGGACATCTATGGATATGGAAAAGGCGGGCTTTTGGCCCGCCTTTCTTTATCGGTCAAAATCTTCTGTGAAGGAAACGTTACGCTGTTGCTTCGACAACGCGCAGCGCCTTGGCACGTTCCAGCGCATCCTTCTGCACGGCTTCCTGTACCTTTTCGAAGGCGCGAACCTCGATCTGGCGTACGCGTTCGCGGCTGATGTCGAACTCGGACGACAGGTCCTCCAGCGTTACCGGCTCCTCGGCGAGGCGGCGTGCCTCGAAGATCCGGCGTTCACGGTCGTTCAGCACGCCCATGGCGCGGGCCAGCATACGGCGGCGGGTATCGAGCTCGTCCTGTTCGATCAGCACGTCTTCCTGGCTGTCGTGATCATCGACGAGCCAGTCCTGCCACTGGCCGGAATCACCTTCGGAAGCCTTGATCGGTGCGTTCAGCGAAGCGTCGCCGGAGAGGCGGCGGTTCATCGAAACGACCTCCTCCTCCGAGACGTTCAGCTTGGTGGCGATCTCGGTGACATGCTCCGGCTTCAAATCGCCGTCGTCGATGGCCTGGATGCGGCCCTTCAGGCGGCGCAGGTTGAAGAACAGGCGCTTCTGGTTGGCCGTCGTGCCCATCTTCACCAGCGACCACGAGCGCAGGATATACTCCTGGATCGAGGCCTTGATCCACCACATGGCATAGGTTGCTAAACGGAAACCGCGTTCCGGGTCGAACTTCTTGACGGCCTGCATCAGGCCGACATTGCCTTCAGACACGACTTCGCCGATCGGCAGGCCATAGCCGCGATAGCCCATAGCGATCTTCGCCACGAGGCGCAGATGGCTGGTGACGAGCTTATGCGCAGCCTGACGGTCGGCATGTTCCGCGTAGCGCTTGGCGAGCATATACTCTTCCTGCGGCTCCAGCATCGGGAACTTGCGGATCTCGTCGAGATAACGATTGAGGCCGGCTTCTCCGGCAGCGATGGACGGTAAGGTATTACGGGCCATGATCTTGCACCCTCCTATTCGAGATTTGGTTCCTTCTGGGGGCGTATTTTGAACGCCTTCTGCGAAGCGGACCAAGGCGTACGGGTCCTGGGACCCCGCACTTAACCAATGTAAAGATAAGTACGGCGAAACGGTGATTCAAGGATGTGGTCACGCAAGTGTTATCTCGGCGTGACCGCAGGTCTCGCCGGAACATCGCCCTTGGGATTATCCTCCCGAACAATCCAGCGCCATGCGGCATAACCATGTCGACCTCCCAAACGCAGTCGCGTTTTCGGTCAGCACAGGCGCTCGGACATCGGTCCTTCATACGCGATATTATAGGGCGGAAGGGGGCGGGCGTCCAGTCATTGTGATGTTCGGCGCCTATCCTCTGAGCGCCGCCGCCAGTTCTTCCATATCCTCAGGCAAAGGTGCCTCGAAATGCATGACTTCGCCGGTACGGGGATGCTCGAATTGCAGCATATAGGCATGCAGTGCCTGGCGCGTGAAACGATGGACGGCCTGTTTTGCGACTTCCGGCAGGAGATTGGCCTTGGTCTTGAAGCCACCGCCGTAAACGGCGTCGCCGAGCAGCGGGTGGCCGATATGCGCCATGTGCACGCGGATCTGGTGCGTTCGGCCGGTTTCCAGATGGCACTCGATCAGTGAGGCAAGCGCGGTCGCGTCCGGCGTCTCGTGAAAGCGCTCCAGCACCTCGTAATGCGTGATCGCCTCGTCGGCATCCTGCGAATCCGGACGCTTGACGGCGCGGCGCGTGCGGTCGCTGCTCGACCGGCCGAGAGGGGCATCGATAGTGCCGACGAGCTGGCGGGGACGTCCCCAGACGATCGCCTGATAGGCACGCTCCAGGGAGGTCGTGCGGCCGTGATCGGCGAATTGCAGGGAGAGATGCCGGTGGGCCACATCGTTCTTGGCGACGACCATGACGCCGGTCGTATCCTTGTCCAGCCGGTGTACGATGCCAGGGCGGCGGACGCCGCCGATGCCGGAAAGGCTGTTGCCGCAATGATGGATCAGCGCGTTGACCAATGTTCCGCTCCAATTGCCGGCGCCGGGATGAACAACCAACCCTGCCGGCTTGGAGATGACGATGACATCGTCGTCCTCGTAGAGCACGTCGAGCGGGATATCTTCGCCCTGCGGTGTCGGATCTTCCGGCTCGGGTAGGGTGATCTCATAGACGTCGCCGGGGCGCACCTTGCGTTTGGCGTCTGTCACCGCAGCGCCCTCAAGCGTAACGGCGCCCTCCTTGATGAGTCCTTGCACGCGGCTGCGGGAAAATTCCTCGCCGATCTCGGCCGTCAGCCAGGAATCGAGCCGTCCTTCAGCATTTTCATCGGCGGTTAGGACTTTTCTATTGTCCGCGGCTTCTTTAAAGGGGTCGCTCAAACATATTCTCCGGCGCACAAAGCGCTCTACTGGAAGCAAGGACGCATCGATGACGAATCTCGAGCCAGACGATCAAGAGGAAAAGCCCCTCGATCCGGCCCTGGAGAAAGTCCGACGCAAGATGATCCGCCTGCAGATCGTCTCTGCGGCCGTCATGGTGGTGAGCCTTATGGCCGTCTTCGGCGCCGTTGTCTACAAGACGATGAAACCGGCGGCCAAGCCTGCAGGCCAGGTGGCGTCCGGCATTCCGTCCGATGCCCCGCTTGCTGTGACGGCTCTATTGCCGGCGGGCTTTACGGTGCAGTCCGCGGCGCTGTCGGGCAATCAGGTGCTGTTCTACGGCACGCTTGCCAGCGGCCAGCGCCAGGCCATCGTCTTCGATTACGGTATCGGCCGCATCGTGGCGACCATATCGCTATCCAACTGACGGCGTCACGATGGCGAGTGAGCGGCTGATCGAGATTACGCATCCCGACGATCCGCGTATCGCCGAATTCCGCAATATCCGCGAACGCGATCTGACGGGTCGAGAGAACCGCTTCATAGCGGAAGGGACCGTCGTGCTGCGGCTTCTCGCCGGCGTGCATGCGGCGGCCGGAGAATTCCTCGCTGAGAAAGTGCTGTTGCTCAAAAACCGCGTAGCAGGCTTGAGCGATATCATCGACACCTTCCCATCGGACGTCCCGATCTATATCGCCGAAGCCGAGGTGCTCGACGGCATTGTCGGCTTCCATCTCCATCGCGGTGTTCTGGCGCTGGGGCGTAGAACAGCGGAAGATGGGATGAGCGGTCTATTCGATCGCCTTCCAAAGCGATCGCTCGTGCTCGTCGGCTGCGGCATTTCCAATCATGACAATATGGGCTCGATGTTCCGCAATGCCGCAGCCTTCGGCGCGGCTGCCGTGCTGCTGGACGAAAGCTGTTGCGATCCGCTCTATCGCAAGGCTTTGCGGGTTTCGGTCGGCTCGATCCTCACCGTGCCCTATCGCAGGCAATCAAGCAGCATTCAACTGCTTGCGGGGCTTGCCGAGCGCGGATTTGCAATCTGGGGCCTGTCGCCGCGCGGCTCCTCGGATATTCGCGATGTCCCCGCTTCGGAGCGCATGGCGCTCGTGGTCGGCACGGAAGGGGATGGCTTGCCCGAAAGCATTCTCTCCGCCTTCGGCAGCGTGCGGATTCCGCAGGCGCCGGGATTGGACAGCCTCAATGTCGCGACGGCGAGTGGTATCGCCCTTTTCGAGATGGCCGCGAAGAACGGGCGCATCTGAGCAGGTTGCTCCTTAGAGCCCAGAGCATGTCGCGCAAAAGTGTGCAGCGGTTTTGCGACAACGACATGCGCAAAATCAAGACCTAAAGCGTGGGAAGTGAATCTGAAAGATCGCGACGCGCTTTAGGGGTGCTTCGGCAGTATGGCGGCGACGCGGTCGGCGAGGCTGATGCGGGCGCCGGGTTCGGCGGGCTCCCGATCCTTGGGCAGCAGATTGAAGATCGGTGAGCCATCGCCTTCCTTGAGGGCGGTCAGGGCGACCATATTGGCGGCGATCTTGGCGATTTCCTCGCGCATGGCATCGTCATGGGCCGGCGTGCGGGCTTTCAGCAGGCGGTCCGACAAGGCGGCGGCCCGATTGCGAACCTCTTCTGTCATCTGAGCGATTTCATCTTCCACTGTTCGTTCCGGTTCCATTGCCTGCGGCGGCTCGGTTATGGCACGCTGTTCATCTGCCTTACTCTCGACTATCGATGCGGCAGCGAGTTTGGGTGTTCTTGCCGTCTTCTTCGGCGGCGTGAGGCCGGCTGAACGCAGCGCCTTGCCGGCTTCCTTCGATTCCTTGATGGCTGCTTCCAGCCGCTCTCTGAGGCGGACGACGTCCTGCGCGTGGCGTTCGATCGCGGTTTCCTTGTCGGCATTGCCGGCGATCTCGCGGTTGAGCCGTTCTTCGAGACGCTTGTTCTTGTCGCTTTCCTGACGCAGCGATTGTTCGGCATCCGTAGCGCGCAGGTTTGCTGCATTCAGATCCTGGCGCAGCGTATCGCGCTCGTCGCGCAATGTGTTGATGCGCAGCTTCAGGCTCTCGATTTCGGTTTCGCGGGCTGCCAGATCGATCCTGAGATTATCGGCATCGGCACCCATTTTCGTCATCCGTTTGCGCAAGCTGTCGATATCCGCTTCTTTCTCCGCGCTGGCCTGCTCGGCGGCGTGGATGCTCGATTTCAGCTGGCTGATATAGCTCTCTTCATGGCGCAGGCGCGAGCGCAGTTCGCCTGCTTCCACCTCCAGATCGTCGATGCGTGTCTGTAATTCCGAGGTTGCGGCGGAAAGACGGCTTGCTTCCTGCTGAAGCTTGCCGTTCTGAATCTGCAGCGCAACGGTCTTATCGCGTTCCTGCGTCAGAGCATGTTCTGTCCGCGCGTTTTCGGCCGCGAAGAGCGCGCGTGCCATGTCCTTCTGCGCGCGCACTTCCTGCGGGCTCAAGGGCATGGTCGCCTTCAGACGTTTCTCGGTGAACCAGACGATGCGGCGATGGATTGCCGGCGCTATGAGAAAGACCAGTAGAGCGGCCGTCAGAAAGCCCAATCCGAACAAGAGAGCAAATTGAATCACGACGCAGCCAGTATCCTGGAGTTATGTTCGATCTTGGTAAAATGATTAATCATGGGTTAGCCATGCCGGCAAGCGTTTAACGCGGATATGGTTTATCGGCACGCAGCCGGATTGGCGGAAAGAAAGGCCCGCAACTGAAGCGGGCCAAGGCGTGCGCTGCTTGGGAGATCGTATCAGAGGATCGGTTCAGAAGGGATTCCAGGTCGGGTTCGGCGTAACCTTCAGATAACCCATGTTGATGCCGAGGCGTGCGCCGAGGCCGGTGCGGATCGGAACGAGCACGATGTTGTTATTCTTCAGGACCGTCATTCCGAAGCCGGCAACCACGAAGGCCTGGCCGCTGACGCCGCCAAAGCGCGTATAAACGCTGTTGATGCTCGGCAGATCGTAGACCAGCATCATGACGCGGGTGCCCTGGCCGCCATAGTCGAGGCCGAGCGAAGGTCCCTGCCAGTAGAGCGGATGCTCGCCCGCATTCTTGGTGTTGAGCTGGCCTTCGCCATAGGTGAGGCCTGCCAGGAACGCGCCTGAGCCTTCCTGGCCAAGGATGTAGCCGTTTGGCAGGCCATATTGCTGGAAGGCCCGCTCGACCACCTTGGCAAGACCGCCGCTGGTGGAGCCGAAGAAGGAGTGGCCAGCATCGACGATTTCCTGGGCCGAATACTGATTGGTGGGCGCGGCCGCAGCCTGACGGACCGGCAATGCGAAACTCACGAATGCGACAATGGCCAGAATCAGGCCGAGGCCGAGCGTTCTGGTGCCGGGGCTTGGCATTCTCTTCAGGATTTCATAGCGCATGGAAGTCTTCCGTTCATCATGGTCGGTAGTCGGGGCAGGTAAGCACGACGCATTCGAAAAATTGCGCCAAGCACTGCGCACCCTTTATCTCAGACTTTCCACCCCTCCATCGCCGGACGATTCGCGTGCGAAAAAGTCTGATGGTGATGAATGCATTTTGCGTCGATGGTCTTAACAATCGGTTTACCAAATATGGTGTCATTATGGCGCGCGGTACACTGGCTGCGAAACCCTCGAGCAACCTTACCGTGGCAAGGTGGACCTATTCGCTTTGCCCTGTCAGCATTCAGGAGACAATGAATGTCGAAAAATCCCAATCTCGCTCTGACCGGACCGGATCTGGCCGCGCTGCTGTGCAGCCGCGTCTGCCATGATGTGATCTCGCCGGTGGGGGCGATCAACAATGGCCTGGAGCTGCTCGACGAGGGTGGTGCCGATGCCGATGCGATGGATCTGATCCGCACCAGTGCGCTCAACGCGTCCGTCCGCCTCAAATTCGCCCGTCTGGCCTTCGGTGCGTCCGGTTCGGTCGGCGCCTCGATCGACACCGGCGAAGCGGAGCGGGCCGCCAAGGATTTCGCCGCGGCCGAGAAGAAGACCGAAGTCACCTGGATCGGTCCGCGCGCGATCATCGCCAAGAACCGCGTGAAGCTGCTGCTCAACCTCTTCCTGGTTGCCTATGGCGCCATTCCGCGCGGCGGCAATATCGAGGTGACACTCGAAAATCCTGAGTTCGACGCCAAGTTCACGATCGCCGTCAAGGGGCGCCTGATGCGCGTGCCGCCGAAATTCGCCGAGATCTGCTCCGGCACGCTGGAGGAGGCGGTCGACGCACATTCGATCCAGCCCTACTACACGGTGCTTCTTGCCGAGGAGAGCGGCATGGAACTTTCCTACAACGCGACGCCGGAGGAACTGACCTTCGTTGCGACCATGGCTGCTCAAGCCGCGCAATAAACGGGTCGATATTGATAATGTAACGGTAACGAATCCTTAGCTTGCTGCTCCTATCGTTTCAATTTGAAGCCGACATCGGTGATGGCGGCTGGTGCCAGGGAGCTCACACATGCAGCGGTTCATGATAACGGACACGTCGGATGTCGTACGCAAGGTCGGCAAACGAATCCTATCCGAGCTGGATTTTCTCGTGAGCGAAGCCGGAGATTCGCGTGAAGCGCTGATGCGCTGCCAGGCCGAAATGCCTGACTATCTGATCGTCGATGCCGGCATGGAAGGGGCGCTCGAGCTCATCGCCAGCATCCGCGCCATGCCTGACGGCAAGGATGTGAAGATCTATTACTGCGTAATCGAGGCCGATCTTCGCAAGCTGATGGCCGGAAAGCGCGCGGGCGCGACGGATTTTCTGCTGAAGCCGTTCGATCGCAAGATCCTGACGGCCATCTTCGGCAATCGCGCCGCCGCCGCCTGATTTCAACCGGACCTATCGAAACAAGGATAGCCGCCCTTTGAGGCGGCTATTATTTATATCCATAAATAAACCTCCACCTACGGTGGAGGACTGGACGAGTTCTACACGGTAGTTAAGAGACCTCCTGCTTGAACCGCTGGCGTGGCCCAGACTTCGAACAAGGAGGTTATATGGATGAGCAAACGCTCTCGCATGCGACGTGGGACTGCAAGTATCACGTTGTTTTTGGCAGCAAATACCGCACGAAGAGACTCTACGGGGACGTGCGGCGTGAGTTGGGAGAACTCTTACGTCGGCTGGCACAGCAGAAAGGCTGCCAGATCGAGGAGGGTCATCTGATGCCCGACCATGTGCATATGTTGATATCGATCCCGCCGAAATACTCGGTTTCGCATATTGTCGGCTTCTTGAAGGGTAAGACGGCCCTTTACGTAGCGAACAAATATGCGCGCAAGCGCCGCTACAAAGGTTATCACTTTTGGGCGCGCGGGTATTTCGTATCGACGACGGGCTACAATGAGCAGGTCGTCAGACAATATATCCGTCATCAGGAAAAGGCCGACAAAGCTTCCGACTTTGCCGACCTCTTCAATCGTAGCTACTAAGCGCTAACAATACCGCTTCTAGCGGTTCAAGCGCAGCGTTTCAAACCTCCACCTCTGGTGGAGGTCATGACTTTGCGCTCCATTGAGGCCAATAAAAATCCCGCCTGAAGAGGCGGGATTTCTGTGTGTCGGCGGTGAAGGCGGGGAGGCGGCTCAGGCGCTTTCGGCGAAATCGTTGCTGTCGGGCTCGCGCAGCACATAGCCGCGGCCCCAGACAGTTTCGATGTAGTTGGCGCCGCCGGCGGCGTTTGCGAGCTTCTTGCGGAGCTTGCAGATGAAGACGTCGATGATCTTCAGTTCCGGCTCGTCCATACCGCCATAAAGGTGGTTGAGGAACATTTCCTTGGTGAGCGTCGTGCCCTTGCGGAGCGAGAGCAGCTCCAGCATCTGATATTCCTTGCCGGTCAGATGCACACGCTGGCCGCCGACTTCGACGGTCTTGGCGTCGAGGTTGACGATGAGTTCGCCGGTCATGATCACCGACTGGGCATGGCCCTTGGAGCGGCGGACGATGGCGTGAATACGGGCGACCAGTTCATCCTTGTGGAATGGCTTGGTCATGTAGTCGTCGGCGCCGAAGCCGAGGCCGCGAACCTTGTCCTCGATGCCGGCCATGCCGGAGAGGATGAGGATCGGCGTCTTGACCTTCGAGAGGCGCAGCGTGCGCAGCACTTCGTAGCCAGACATATCGGGAAGATTGAGATCGAGAAGAATGATGTCGTAGTCGTAGAGCTTTCCGAGATCCACGCCTTCCTCACCGAGATCGGTGGTATAGACGTTGAAACTTTCGGATTTGAGCATCAGCTCGATGCTCTGCGCTGTCGCGCTATCGTCTTCAATGAGTAGAACCCGCATAATTGTCCCCTTTACCGCCGCCGAAAGGTCGTCAGCCCCTTAACGCGATACCGATCAAATCACTGCTTGATTTGGAAGCTGCCATGTAATGGTTAACAAATTCTGATTCACTCTGGCAAGTCGTATCGAATTTATTAAATAATTTTTCCATTGCACTGTTTTCCAACGACAATCAGTAAAATCGACTCCTAAAGTATCGCATTAACAACCAACGCCAAGTGATTCATCCGACTCACCAATGCCGATATGCCGAATTCCGACCACAACATTTACCGAGCCTTAAATCATTGCGCCTATCATTAACGATGCCCGTAAACGAAAGGTTACCAGCGGTAGGCTTTTATTAAGATCGCTGGAAATTTTTTTAACCAAGCCGTGCCAAAGCGGTTCGGCAAACGGGAATATCGAGAGCCGGGGTCTCGCATCACGGGAGTAATGCGTATGAAGTCACGTGAGAGCCTTGTTCGCCTGAAAGAGTTTCAGGTGAACGAAAAACGCCGTCAGCTGCAGCAACTGCAGATGATGATGGCGGAATTTGACCGCATGACGAAGGAGCTGGAAAGCCAGATCGTCGTCGAGGAGAAGAAGTCCGGCATTTCCGATCCGAGCCACTTCGCCTACCCGACCTTTGCCAAGGCTGCTCGCCAGCGTGCGGACAATCTGCAGGTGTCGATCCGCGAGCTGCAGGTTCAGGAAGAAGCGCTGGAAAATTCGCTCGAGGAAATGCAGGCCGAATATGCCAAGGCTGCAGCTCTCGAAGAGCGGGACGGTCCAGCACGGGCACGCGCCTGAGATCGCAATTCCGTCGCTCCTTCGGATCAAGCAGCAAGGTGTTGCGGTGCAGGGTCCATCTTCGGAGTGTGAAAGGTATAGCGGCGGTACTGAAAGCTGCGCATGACTGGCCGTGACGGGGCCGGCCATGCGCAGCTTTTGCATTTTCGGGAGTAATCCGGCCGATTGGACGGATTATTGCCCGTGCGTCAGAGATTGACGACGTCGCGCCAATCTTCATGGCGTTGTGCCTGAGCCTTGAAGAAGGGGCAGAGCGGAATGATCTTCCAGCCGCCGCGCCGCGCTTCCTCAACGGCGTGAAGCGACAGCGCCTGGCCAACCCCCTTGCCACGCAGCGCATCCGGTACACCGGTGTGATCGATAATGATCAGCTTGGGGGACATGCGGGAAAAGGTCATCTCCGCCTCGTGGCCTTCGACGGTTGCGACATAACGGCCGCCGGATGCATTGTTTTCGTTGCGGATATCCATGATTTTCTCCCTTGTTGCGTCTTATGCAATAAGGATTGCATGTGCTCCGACATCTGCCAACCTTCGAGATTGTTAACGGATCGTCTCCGTTTAACTCGATGTCAGAAATACGGACCGGCCAAGGCCGTTACCGCTACGCGGGCTGGACGCTACGGGCGCCCGCCAGCAAATAATTCGGGCCTCTTTCACAAGAAAAGAGGCCCGAACACAAAGTCAAATTAAGGTGGTGCTGTCGCTGCTGTCAGTGGCGATACTGCTGTATGCGGGTCGTCCGGAGGCCAGCTAGGCCATGGGTATTGATGGACGACTGCCAGGAGAGGAACTCTTCGACGGTCAACGTATAACGTTCGCAGGCTTCTTCCAAGCTGAGCAGACCACCACGCACGGCGGCGACAACCTCTGCCTTACGACGAATGACCCAGCGGCGCGTATTCGGCGGCGGCAGGTCTGCTATCGTCAGCGGGCTGCCATCGGGGCCGATGACATACTTCACTCGGGGACGTATCATTTCGGTCATTGGACTCTCTACACACACTCAAGACCACGTGTGGCACTCTAGCTTGCCACATTTAAAAATTGCCTAAGCACATGGTAAGACTTTGCTAATAATTTTAATGAATGTGGCGAAGTGCTGATTTGCGTATGTTGCGCCCGAGCAAAACGGGCAAAAGCCCCTGTTATTTCAGGGAAAATTGCATTCATTCTATGATTTTTCGTCAGTGAAAACTTACGCTTTTGGGCCGAAATCTCGGCAGGCGCTCTACTGCTCTCCAGCTCGGAAGCAGGCACGGGAACTGTTTTTACTTGCAAAAATAAACTTAAGCCGAGACGCTGTGCTTCTGTCCGCCCCAGCAGATGAAGTGCGGATTGGCGAAATCGGCATCCTCGCTCTGGTCAGTCTTACCGTAGGTCAAAAGGCGGCCCTCGATCGTGACCGTCCTGCCGCCCGCTGCCCGTAACACGGCATCGCCGGCTGCCGTATCCCATTCCATGGTCCGGCCGAAGCGCGGATAGACATCGGCCTTGCCCTCGGCGAGGAGGCAGAATTTCAGCGACGAACCGATCGATGTGCAGCCGGAAACCGCATTGTCGGTGAGGAAGCCTTCGGTCTTGGCGTTGCTGTTGCAGCGGCTGGCGAGCGCGGTCAGGTTGGCCGGAGGTTCGCGCACGGCGATGGTCAGGCGGTCGGCAATGGAAAATTGCTCGTCGACGATCAGTTTGCGGGCACGGCCGGGCTCGCCGGTAAAAGCGACGCCGAGCGCCGGCGCGTAGACGATGCCGATGATGGGGATACCATCCTCGACATAGGCGATGTTGACGGTGAACTCATCACGATGTTCGATGAATTCCCTGGTGCCGTCGAGCGGGTCGACCAGAAAGAAGGCGCGGCCGCGTACGTCCGGAATCTTGCCGGCTGAAACCTGCTCCTCGGCAATGGCGGGGATATGGGGGAAATCGCGTTCGAGGTGCCTGAGGATGATGTTTTCGGCGCGTTCGTCGGCCAGAGTGACGGGGCTCATGTCCTGCTTCAAGGCAACGGCATAGCCGGCACGATAGACCTCCAGAATGGCCTTTCCTGCTTCGAGCGCTGCCTTTTCGAATGTTGCAAGCATGTGCTTCTTCGTCTTCCGCGCGCGATCCGCGCCTCAATTCTCCGGACATTATATATAGGAAGTTGCGATTGCGAAGTTTAGATTTCCGATGCGCCGGCTCGTTTGCCTTAGCGCTTGCGCGAGTGCTTAGCAACAGCGCTCCATGTGGCGGGTTTCACATGCAGGCTTTTTCGCGGGTTGGCAGTGCGTTCCTCTCAGAGCAGACACCGTCCATCACTGCGCATTCGGAAAAGAACATGTTCTGTTTGCGAAGCTTTTTCGTTCTTTCGGGTCTTGTCGTTTTTATTGCATATGCGAATGTGCCGCCGGGTAGTATCGGGATGAATGCATGCGTTATTCGGCTTATCAGCTTCTAAAACAGGCGTTTTCAGGCAATCGCCATTGGCAGCCGGTGTGGCGGACGCCGGAGCCGAAACCACATTATGACGTGATCATCGTCGGCGGCGGCGGGCATGGGCTGGCAACGGCCTATTACCTCGCCAAGGAATTCGGCATTACCAATGTCGCCGTGCTGGAAAAGAGCTACATCGGCTCCGGCAATGTCGGCCGCAACACGACGATCATCCGCTCCAACTATCTGCTACCCGGCAACGAACCCTTCTACGAGTTTTCGATGAAGCTCTGGGAAGGGCTGGAGCAAGATTTCAATTATAACGCCATGGTATCCCAGCGCGGTATCGTCAACCTGTTCCATTCCGATGGCCAGCGCGATGCCTATGCCCGGCGCGGCAATGCCATGCGCATGCACGGCGTCGATGCGGAACTGCTCAACCGCGAGCAGGTCCGCCGGATGATGCCTTACCTCAACTTCGATCATGCGCGCTTCCCGATCCTCGGAGGCCTCCTGCAGCGGCGCGGCGGCACGGCGCGGCACGATGCGGTCGCCTGGGGTTATGCGCGCGGCGCCGACAGCCGCGGCGTCGATCTCATCCAGCAATGCGAGGTGATCGGCATCCGCCGCGAAAACGGCATCGTCACCGGCGTTGAGACCAATCGCGGCTTCATCGGCTGCAACAAGCTGGCGCTTGCGGCCGCCGGCCATACATCGATCCTCGGCAATATGGCCGATCTGGAACTGCCGATCGAAACGCATGTGCTGCAGGCCTTCGTTTCCGAAGGGCTGAAGCCTGTCATCGACAATGTCATCACCTACGGTGCCGGCCACTTCTATATCTCGCAATCCGACAAGGGCGGCTTGGTCTTCGGCGCCGATATCGACTATTACAGCTCCTACGCCCAGCGTGGAAACCTCGCCACCGTCGAGCACACGATGGAGGAGGGGGTGGCGCTCATTCCCGGCCTGTCGCGCGTCCGCGTGCTGCGTACCTGGGGCGGCGTCATGGATATGAGCATGGACGGTTCGCCAATCATCGATCGCACGCCCATCGAAAATCTTTATCTGAACTGCGGCTGGAACTATGGCGGCTTCAAAGCGACGCCGGCCTCGGGCTTCTGCTTTGCGCATCTGATTGCCAAGGGCGAAAGCCACGATGTCAGCCGCCTTCTGCGTCTTGACCGCTTCGAGCGCGGCTTTGCGATCGACGAAGGCGGCAAGGGTCCGCAGCCGAATCTGCATTGAGGGCACAATACCAATGGCAAGCTTGATCAACTGCCCGCATTGCGGCGTGCGACCCAAGGAAGAATTCTCCATTCGCGGCGCCTCCGTCGCCCGTCCCGCGCCGACGGCGCCGGATGAGGACTGGAATCGCTATGTCTTCATCCGCGACAACGAGCGCGGCCGGATTGAGGAATATTGGCATCACAGTGCCGGGTGTCGCCGTTGGCTGGTCGTCGAGCGCAGCAATGTCACCCATGAGGTCTTTTCCGTTACCGACGCCGAGAACAAGGCGAAGGAGGCGGCGCGATGACGGCCTATCGTCTGTCGACCGGCGGCCTCGTCAATCGCAGCCGCCCGCTTTCCTTTCAGTTCGATGGCAAGGAAATGAAGGGGCTGGAAGGCGATACGCTTGCCGCGGCTCTGCTTGCCAATGACCAGCTGCTGGTCGGGCGCAGTTTCAAATATCACCGGCCGCGCGGCATTCTGACGGCGGGCTCGGCCGAGCCGAACGCGCTCGTCACCATCGGCAAAGACGGGCGTACAGAGCCGAATACGCGCGCCACTGTCGCCGAGCTTTATCAGGGCATGAGTGCGGTGAGTCAGAATCGCTGGCCATCGCTGAAATACGACTTGGGCTCGGTCAACAGCCTGCTTTCGCCCTTCCTCGGCGCGGGCTTCTACTACAAGACCTTCATGTGGCCGGCTGCCTTCTGGGAGAAGGTCTATGAGCCGCTGATCCGGCGCGCTGCCGGCCTCGGCAAGGCGGTCATGCAGGCGGATCCGGACCGTTACGAGAAGGCCTGGGCTCATTGCGATCTGCTTGTGATCGGCTCCGGTCCGGCGGGGCTCATGGCGGCTCTGACCGCTGCCCGCGCAGGCCTGCGTGTCGTATTGGCCGACGAAGGTTTTCGACTTGGCGGCTCGCTCTTGTCGGAAAAGCTGACGATCGGCGGCGCTTCTGCCGACGTTTTCGTGCAGGCAACGCTTGAGGAATTGCAGGGCTTCGAGAACGTCACCTTGATGCCGCGCACCACCGTGTTCGGCTGGTATGACGACAATGTCTTCGGCGCCGTCGAGAAGGTGCAGAAACATGTGGCGATGCCATCGGCCGACTTGCCGGTCGAGCGTCTGTGGCGCATCGCCGCCAAGCGCGCCATCCTCGCCTCCGGCGCCGAAGAGCGGCCGCTGGTGTTCGGCGGTAACGATCGTCCCGGCGTGATGATGGCGGGCGCCATGCGCAGCTACCTCAACCGCTATGGCGTGGTTGCTGGGCAGAAGATAGCGGTCTTTACCAATGGCGGCTCCGGCTACCGAACTGCGGCTGACCTCGCCGCTGCAGGCGTCGAGATTACGGCAATCCTCGATACGCGCGGCGCATCGGCCGATGCTGCCCCGCAAGGGGTGCGCGTGGTTCATGCGGCAAGCGTCCACGCGACCAAAGGCAAATATCGCATCAGCGGCGTCATTGCAGACCGCGGCGGCCTGGATGAGTTGATCGCCTGCGATGCGCTGGCGATGTCGGGCGGATGGTCGCCAATCATCCACCTTGCCTGCCAGCGGGGCGCCAAGCCGGTCTGGTCGGACGAGAAGCAGGCCTTCATGGCGCCGATCGTCTCCGGCGAGCTGGAGATTGCCGGCTCGGCTGCGGGCATCGAGAGCGTTTCCGGCTGTCTTGCCGACGGGGCCGAAAAAGCGCGGAAAATCGTTGAAGGTTTCGGCCGCAAGGCTCATGGGGCCGAACTGCCCGAAGTGGAGGGCGAATATGATCCGTCCTTCGCGGCCATCTGGCATGTGCCGGGCGCAAAAGACAAGGCATTCGTCGACTTCCAGAACGACGTCCACACCAAGGATCTCGGCCTCGCTTTGCGCGAAGGCTTCGGCCATGTGGAACATGCCAAGCGCTATACGACGAGCGGCATGGCCACGGACCAGGGCAAGCTCGGCAATGTGAATGCCGCCGGCATTATCGCCGGCATGCGCGGCGTCAGCCCCGCCGCCGTCGGCACGACGACGTTCCGGCCGTTCTACACGCCCGTCTCCTTTGGCGCATTGGCGGGTACGGCGCGCGACAAGCATGCGCAGCCGGTGAGGGAATCGCCGCTGCATGGCTGGGCAAAGAAAAATGGTGCGACCTTCGTCGAGGCCGGTCTTTGGTATCGTTCGTCCTGGTTTGCCCGGCCGGGCGAAAAGGGCTGGCGCGATAGCGTCGACCGTGAGGTTCTGACCGTGCGCAACAATGTCGGGCTGTGCGACGTGTCGACGCTCGGCAAGATCGAGATTTTCGGCAAGGACGCGGCGGAGTTTCTCAACCGCCTCTATTCCAATGCCTTCCTTAAGCTGCCAATCGGCAAGGCGCGCTACGGCTTGATGCTGCGCGAGGATGGCATGGTCTTCGATGACGGCACGACGAGCCGGCTGACGCCTGATCATTTCTTCATGACGACCACGACGGCGATGGCCGGCGAGGTGATGACGCATATGGAATTCGCAGCGCAGACGCTCTGGCCGCAACTCGACGTTCGCTTCGTCTCCTCGTCCGATCAATGGGCACAGATGGCGATCGCCGGTCCGAAGGCGCGGCTGGTGCTGGAGCAGATCGTCGAGGACGATATTTCCGACGCGTTCTTCCCGTTCCTTGCGGCTGCCGAAGTGATGCTGAAGGGTGGGCTCAGGGCACGCCTGTTCCGCATCTCCTTCTCAGGCGAGCTCGCTTATGAACTCGCGGTACCGGCCGGCTATGGAGAGGCGGTCGCCGATGCCATCATGGAGGCCGGCAAAGCACATGGCATCTGCCCCTATGGCGTCGAAGCGCTCAACGTGCTGCGTATCGAGAAGGGGCATGTCACCCATAACGAGCTCGATGGCCGCACAACACCTGACGATGTCGGCCTTGGCCGCATGATGTCGGCTCAGAAGCCGGACTTCATCGGCAAAAGGCTCTCTACACGTTTCGGCCTGACGGCCGCCGACCGCGGCCAGCTTGTGGGCTTGAAGCCGATCGACACGGCCAAGGAAATTCACGCCGGCGCGCATATTTTGAAAGAGGGGGCCCGACCCTCGACCGTGAACGATCAGGGGCATGTCTCCTCGGCCTGCTTCTCGCCCGTCCTTGGCCATTCCATTGCGCTGGCTTTCCTGAAATCCGGCCGGGAGCGCATCGGCGAGCATGTGGTCGTCTGGGACGGATTGCGGGGTGAGGAAGTGGCGGCAGAGGTCTGCAGCCCCATCTTCGTCGATCCCGACAACAAGAAGCTTTTGGGGTGAGGGATCGATGAGCGTCGCGTTTCAGAACAGGCATGTGCTGGAAGATCACATTTCCGGCTTCGAGGCTGCCGCCAATCCGAATCATCTCGCCGTCGTGCGCCGTCCCGCCATCTTCTCCGTACTCGCGAAGGCCGGCGATCAGAATGGTGTTCTGGAGAGCCTGAAAGTGCTGAAGGATGTATCGGTTCGCGATGTCGGGCCGAGGGAATGGTTCGTTGTGTCGGACACGCTCGGCGCCGATAGCCTGGCGCGGGAGCTCTTCACGCTCGATCCGGCTCGTGCCTCCTTCTTCGAGCAGAGCGATGGCCGCGTGCTGCTACGCATTTCCGGCCCCTGCGTCCGCCGCATCCTCGCCAAATGCGTGGCCGTTGATCTGCATCTGCAGGTCTTTGCCGAGGGGCAGTCTGCCAACATGCTGTGCTGCCATGTCAGCGCCAATGTTGCCCGCACCGGCCCCGATCGTTTCGAAGTCATCGTGCCGCGCTCCTATGCCGGCAGCGTCTTCGAAGAGATTATGGAGATGGGACGGGAGTTCGCGCTCACGGCCGGTTTCGCCGATTGAAAATCCTTATATCGTCTGATGTCGGATGACGTGTCAGCCGGCTTGCGCTGCCCATAGCCGATGGCGCGATCCGAACAATTGCGATGGCGCAAACAGACATATCGGTTTCGCAGTTCGGGCTATTTGGGCTATCGGATAGCCTCTAGGGTTCCTCTCAAATACGGTCGGTCGCGCGGGAAGACACCCGGCGGCTTCGTGCCGAAAACAGGGGATCCCCAATGAAAAGCCATGCCAAGGTCGTCGTCATCGGTGGCGGTGTCGTCGGATGTTCGGTGCTCTATCACCTGACGAAATTCGGCTGGACGGATGTGGTGCTACTCGAGCGTTCCGAGCTGACATCCGGATCGACCTGGCATGCCGCCGGCGGCATGCATACGATCAACGGCGATCCGAACGTCGCCAAGCTGCAGAAATATACGGTCGAGCTCTATAAGGAGATCGAGGAATATTCCGGCCAGGACATCGGCCTGCACCTCACCTCCGGCCTGATGCTGGCGGCAACCCCGCAGCGCTTCGACTGGCTGAAATCCATTCTCGCGAAGGGGCGCTACAACGGCCTGGAAGCGACGCTGCTGACGCCGAAGGAAGCGCATGAGATGATGCCGCTCCTCGATCCCGATCAGTTCGTCGGCGCGCTTTACGATCCCGTCGAAGGCCACCTCGACCCCTATGGCACCACGCATGCCTATGCCCGTTCGGCCAAGAAGAACGGTGCTGAAATCTATCTGCATACAAAGGTGGAAGAGCTGGTGCAGCGTGAGGATGGTTCCTGGCTAGTTATCACCAATCAGGGTGAGATTGTCGCCGAGCATGTGGTCAACGCCGCCGGTCTCTGGGCGCGCGAAGTCGGCCGTATGGTGGGGCTGGAGCTGCCGGTGCTCGCGATGGAGCACATGTATCTGATCACCGAGGACATGCCCGAGGTCATCGACTTCAACAAGACGACGGGCAAGGAGCTGATGCACTGCGTCGACTTCGACGGCGAGATCTATCTGCGCCAGGAGCGGCAGGGCATGCTGATGGGCACCTATGAAAAGGCCTGCCGCCCATGGTCGCCGCTAACGACCCCTTGGGACTTCGGTCACGAACTGCTGGCCGAGGATATCGAGCGCATCACGCCGGAGCTGGAGGTCGGCTTCCGCCACTTCCCGGCCTTCAACAATGCGGGCATCAAGAAGATCATCAACGGTCCGTTCACCTTCTCGCCCGACGGCAACCCGCTTGTCGGCCCTGTCCGTGGGTTAAGGAACTACTGGTCGGCCTGCGCCGTCATGGCCGGCTTCAGCCAGGGCGGCGGCGTCGGATTGGCGCTGGCCAACTGGATGATCTACGGCGATCCGGGCTTCGACGTCTTCGCCATGGATGTCTCCCGCTATGGCGACTACGCGACGCTCGCCTATACCAATGCCAAGGTGCGCGAGAACTATGCCCGCCGCTTCTCGATCCGCTATCCGAACGAGGAGCTGCCGGCTGCACGCCCGCTGCTGACGACGCCGATCTACGACAAGCTAAAGCAAGCCGGGGGCGTCTTCGGCGCTTACTATGGCCTTGAGCAGGCGCTGTGGTTTGCTCCGCAGGGCGAAGTGGATCAATTCTCGTGGCGGCGTTCCAACGATTTTGACGTCGTCGCCGCGGAAGCGAAGGCGGTGCGCGAAAGCGTCGGCCTGATGGAAACGTCGGGTTTTGCCAAATATTCAGTCAAGGGGCCGGGAGCGGAAGCTTTCCTCGACACGCTGCTGACCTGCCGCATTCCGGCCGTGGGCCGAATGACACTGGCGCCGATGTTGAAACATGACGGCAAGCTGATCGGCGATTTCACGCTTGCCAAGCTCGGTGAGGAAGATTTCCTTCTCATCGGCTCCGGCATTGCCGAAGCCTATCACATGCGCTGGTTCGAAAGCCTCCTGCCCAAGGACGGTTCGGTCGAACTGAACGCACTCGGTCTTTCGCTTCTCGGCCTTTCGATCGCCGGCCCGAATGCTCGTAAACTGCTGCAGAAGCTGACCCATCAGGATCTTTCCACGGCCGCTTTCCCCTTCATGTCGATCCGCCGCATGGATATCGGCATGGCGCCTGCCATCGTCGGCCGCGTCTCCTATACGGGTGATCTCGGCTATGAGATCTGGATGAAGCCGGAATACCAGCGCTATATTTTCGATCTTCTGATGCAGGAGGGCGCAGAGTTCGACATCCGGCTCTTTGGGTTGAGAGCGCTGAATGCACTGCGTCTCGACAAATCCTACGGCAGTTGGGCGCGCGAATACCGGCCGCTCTACGGTCCGCTCGAGGCCGGGCTCAACCGGTTCGTCGCGCTATCCAAGGAAGCTGATTTCATTGGCAAGGCTGCGGCTGCCAAGGAAAAGGCGGAAGGCGGAACCTTGCGGCTGTGCACGTTCATTCTGAGCGCAAAGGATGCCGACGTCATCGGCGACGAGCCCATTTATCACAAGGGCGCGGTTTGCGGCTGGGTGACCTCGGGCGGATATGCGCACGCTTCCGGTCTTTCCGTTGCAGTCGGCTACGTGCCGAAGGAAATTGCCGACGAGACGCAAGGCTGGGCGATCGAATTGCTCGGCGAGCTTCTACCGGCAAGGCTTCAGGTCGAGCCGCTGTTCGACGCAGATGGCGGCCGCATGCGTGCCTGAAGAGCGCCTTCACAAGGCAGCGGTGGATCACGCATGACCTGATGTGGTGGACGGTCTCCGCTCCCGGCATCGCAGTGTGCCAAAGTGTGGCTGTCGAAAGTCCACATGAGGGAGAGCCGTCCATGGAACAGGTTAGCACAATCGGATTGGATATCGCCAAGCACGTCTTTCAGGTGCATGGCGTAGACGCGGTGGGCGCGGTAGTGGTCCGGCGAAAGCTGCGACGTGAGGATGTCGCCGCTTTCTTCAGGAAATTGCCGCCGTGCCTGATCGGAATCGAGGCGTGTGCGACCGGGCACCACTGGGCTCGGGTCCTCCTGGCGCTGGGTCACGAGGTTCGGCTAATGCCGGCGTCTTACGTCAAGCCATACGTGAAGCGGCAAAAGAATGACGCGACGGATGCCGAAGCGATCTGCGAGGCGGTGGCGCGACCGACGATGCGCTTCGTCCCGGTGAAGAGCGAGGAGCAACAGAGTGTCCTGATGCTGCATCGCGTCCGTGAACTTTTGATCCGGCAGCGGACAATGCTGGTGAACGCCTTGCGCGGCCACCTGGCGGAGTTCGGCATCGTAACGCGTCAGGGCATTGTCGGCGTCGGAATGCTGATCGCATTGGTAGAAGACGATGGCCAGAATCTCATCCCTCCGCTTGCGCGTTCCGCGCTTCTTTCGCTGATCGGGCAGTTGCGGGAGGTGCACGAGAGGGTCGGCGAGATGGATTGCCAAATTCATGCTTGGCATCGCTCCAACGAGCTGAGCCGTCGCCTTGAGACAATACCTGGAATTGGCCCGATCACTGCCAGCGCAATCGCCGCGACCGTGACAGACGCGTCGCTCTTCAAATCCGGCCGACAACTGGCGGCATGGATAGGCTTGGTACCTCGGCAGAATTCATCGGGTGGCAAAGACCGGCTCGGGAGGATAAGCAAACAAGGCGATCCCTATCTCCGTAGGCTTCTTGTCGTTGGGGCGCATGCGGTACTTCGCTTCAGCCGCAAGGCCAGAGTTCCACCGACGCAGTGGGCGGCCGAGCTTTTGGCGAAGAAGCCGTACAACGTCGTCGCTGTTGCTCTGGCCAACAAGATGGCGCGGATCGTCTGGGCGTTGATGACGACAGGCAGGCGATTTGAGGCCGCCGCCAATCTTTGACAAGTCACGAGGCTGCTGGAATTGGTGAGGTGCAAATGGTGTGATGGCGAACGGTCGAGCCGGGATCGGACAAACCCGATCAGTGGGTGCCGCTTGAAAGCGCGTTGACCTGTCTGGGATCCGATCAGCGGACTACATCAGGGCCAGCGGCATGAACAAGCCGCAATCAAAGGCCGAATACATGCCTGCACCCGACCAATCTGCCGGAAACAGTAAATTGCCCCTTGCCACGCGGAGGCCGTCCATACATGCCGCTGACGAGAGCTTTTCAATTTGGGAGCGGCAGCAGCCGGCTTTGGCTAATTTTGAGCCAGAGGCTGCCGCTTTCGTGTCATTTTTGGTCGAATTCGCATCAACGCACCGCGATTTGAAAAGAATTTGTCAATTTCTTGCCTTTTTGGCTTCACATTTCTTTCGAAACCAGTATGGAATCGCGGCCATAGGCCTCCAGAAGGAACCTAAAAAAGTAATAAGAGATGCGATCGTATGACGCCGCATCCAGGGGAAATGATATATGGATTATTTTATCCAGCAGCTCTTAAACGGGCTGACTCTCGGGTCGATCTACGGCCTGATCGCCATTGGTTACACCATGGTCTACGGCATCATCGGCATGATCAATTTTGCCCACGGTGATGTCTTCATGCTTGGCGGTTTTGCCGCTCTTATCACCTATCTCGTTCTCATTTCGCTGTTTGCCGGCCTCCCGGTTGCCATCTTGCTTTTGGTGATGCTGATTGTCGCCATGCTGATGACGAGCCTCTGGAACTGGGTGATCGAGCGCGTCGCCTATCGGCCCTTGCGCGGGTCGTTCCGTCTCGCGCCGCTGATCACGGCAATCGGCATGTCGATCGTTCTGTCGAACTTCATCCAGGTCGCACAGGGCCCGCGCAACAAGCCGATCCCGACACTGGTGGGAGATGTCTACAATTTCGGCGGCGTCTCGCTGTCGCTGAAGCAGATCATCATCTTCATCATCACCGTCGTGCTGCTGGCCGCCTTCTGGTACATCGTCAACAAGACGGCGCTTGGGCGCGCGCAGCGCGCCACCGAGCAGGACCGCAAGATGGCGGCGCTGCTCGGCATCAATGTCGACCGGACCATTTCCATTACCTTCATCATGGGTGCGGCGCTCGCTGCCGTCGCCGGCACGATGTATCTGATGTATTATGGCGTCGCGAACTTCACGGATGGCTTCGTGCCTGGTGTCAAGGCCTTCACCGCCGCGGTTCTGGGCGGCATCGGCTCGCTGCCGGGCTGTTTTCTCGGCGGTTTGATGATCGGCTTCATCGAGTCGTTCTGGTCGGGCAATTTCCCCATCGCGTATAAGGATGTCGCGACATACGGTATCCTGGCCTACGTGCTGATCTTCAAGCCGACGGGTATTCTCGGCCGGCCGGAAGTCGAAAAGGTATAACGCCATGGCAAATTCAAACTTCGTTGCAGGCAAGACCGCACCCGGCCTTGTCCAGAAGGGGATTACGGACGCCCTCTGGACCGCCGTCATATCCTTCGGCATGTTCGTCCTCTATATCGGTCTCAAGACCGATCAGAATATGGACAACAAGCTGATCATCGTGCAGCGCTGGGGTCTTTTGGCGACCATCGTCGCGATCGCTACCGTTGGCCGCTTCGTCATGACGGTCTTCGTCCAGCCTTATCTGGCAGCGCGAAAGGCCGCCAAGGCCAAGGTCGTCCAGGTAGAAGGCGAACAAAGCTTCGCCGCCAGGCATTTCAACAAGATTGCGCTCCTGCTGCTGCTCATCTATCCGCTGGCGGCGGTGGCGATCCTCGGTCCGCAGGGATCGCTGACCTATGTCGATAACTTCGGCATCCAGATCCTCATCTATGTGATGCTTGCCTGGGGCCTGAACATCGTCGTCGGCCTCGCCGGCCTGCTTGACCTCGGATATGTCGCCTTCTATGCCGTCGGCGCCTATTCCTATGCACTGTTATCGATGCATTTTGGCCTATCCTTCTGGCTGCTGCTGCCGCTGTCGGGCATTCTTGCCGCACTTTGGGGCATGATCCTCGGCTTTCCGGTGCTGCGCCTGAGGGGCGATTACCTGGCGATCGTGACGCTCGCCTTTGGGGAAATCATCCGTATCGTGCTGACCAACTGGACCGATGTGACGCAGGGAAGCTTCGGCATCTCCAACGTCACCAAGGCATCGCTCTTTGGCCTATATACTTTCGATATGAAGGACCCGCACAACTTCGTGCGTAGTTTCGGTCTGCCGATCTCGTCTGCCTGGTATAAGATTTTCCTGTTCTATGTGATCCTGCTGCTCTGCATGCTGACGGCCTATGTCACCATCAGGCTGCGCCGCATGCCGATCGGACGTGCGTGGGAAGCGTTGCGCGAGGATGAAATCGCCTGCCGTTCACTCGGAATCAATACCGTAACGACGAAGCTCACGGCTTTTGCCACCGGCGCCATGTTCGGCGGCTTTGCCGGCTCCTTTTTCGCCGCGCGTCAGGGCTTCGTCTCACCGGAATCCTTCGTCTTCCTGGAATCCGCGATCATTTTGGCGATCGTGGTCCTGGGCGGCATGGGGTCGTTGAAGGGTATCGCTATCGCGGCGATCGCCATGATCGGCGGCACGGAAGCGCTGCGTAATATGAGCTTCCTGAAGACTGGCCTGGTTTGGGGCGACACGACAATTATTCCCGGCTTCGGCCCGGATTTCACCCCGGAACTCTACCGCATGCTGATCTTCGGTCTCGCCATGGTGGTCGTCATGATCTTCAAGCCGCGCGGCTTCGTCGGCACGCGTGAGCCGACCGCCTTCCTCAAAGAGCGAAAAGCGGTCTCCGGCAGCTTTACCAAGGAGGGCCACGGCTGATGAACGCTGTGACCGCAAACCCCAATGACGTTCTGCTGAAGGTCGATCATCTGTCGATGAAGTTCGGCGGCCTGATGGCGATCAACGACTTCTCCTTCGAGGCGAAGCGAGGCGACATCACCGCCCTCATCGGCCCGAACGGCGCCGGTAAGACGACAGTGTTCAATTGCATCACCGGTTTCTACAAGCCGACGATGGGTATGATCAGCCTGCATCAGAAGACCGGTAAGGAATATCTCCTGGAACGGCTTCCGGATTTCCGGATCACGCGTGAAGCCAAGGTGGCGCGCACCTTCCAGAATATCCGCCTGTTTTCGGGCCTCACCGTGTTGGAAAACCTGCTGGTGGCGCAGCACAACAAGCTGATGCGCGCCTCCGGCTATACGATCCTCGGTCTGCTCGGCATCGGGCCGTATCGTTCCGAAGCCAAGAATGCGATCGAACTCGCGCGCTTCTGGCTCGAGAAGGCCGATCTCATCGATCGCGCCGACGATCCGGCCGGCGATCTTCCCTACGGCGCGCAACGTCGCCTGGAAATCGCTCGCGCAATGTGCACGGGGCCGGAGCTGCTTTGCCTGGACGAGCCGGCTGCCGGTCTCAATCCTCGCGAATCCCTGGTTCTCAACGAATTCCTGCGCAGTATCCGCAAGGATACCGGCACGTCTATCCTGTTGATCGAGCACGATATGTCGGTGGTCATGGAGATTTCCGACCATGTCATCGTCCTCGAATATGGGCAGAAGATTGCCGATGGCACGCCGGAAGAGGTGAAGAACGATCCTCGCGTGATCGCTGCCTATCTGGGCGTTGAGGATGAGGAAGTGGAAGAGGTGATTGCCGAAGTCGAACACCTCCAGGAAGGTGAACATTGATGACGGGGCAGCCACTTCTCAAAGTTGCGGGCGTGGAAACCTATTACGGCAATATCCGCGCCCTTGCCGGGGTCGACATCGAAGTCAACCGTGGCGAGATCGTCAGCCTGATCGGCGCCAACGGCGCCGGCAAGTCGACGCTGATGATGACGATCTGCGGCAGCCCTCAGGCTCGTACCGGATCGGTCATTTTCGACGGCCAGGATATTACGCGCATGCCGACGCACGAGATCGCGCGGCTTCGCATCGCGCAATCGCCGGAGGGGCGGCGCATCTTTCCGCGCATGACCGTCTACGAAAACCTGCAGATGGGTGCGAGCCTCGACAAGCTCAAATACTTCAATGAGGACGTCGAGAAGATCTTCACGCTCTTCCCGCGCCTGAAGGAGCGTCAGTCGCAGCGCGGCGGCACGCTTTCCGGCGGCGAGCAGCAGATGCTGTCGATTGGCCGTGCGCTGATGGCGCGCCCGAAGCTGCTGCTGCTGGACGAGCCCTCGCTTGGCCTGGCACCGCTGATCGTCAAGGGCATTTTCGAAGCGATCAAGGTTCTGAACCAGAGCCAGGGGCTGACCGTCTTCCTCGTCGAGCAAAATGCCTTTGCAGCGCTGAAGCTTTCCGACCGCGCCTATGTGATGGTCAACGGCCGGGTGACGATGAGCGGTTCGGGCAAGGAGCTGCTCGCCAATCCGGAAGTGCGCGCCGCCTATCTCGAAGGCGGACATCATTGAGTTTCGTTTCGCGGGGAATTTGAGATGCAGGGACTTCTCTTCGACAGCGATACCGGCGGCCGCATGGTCATCCGTGCCGTTATCGTCATCCTGGGTTTCTGGACCGCGTGGCGCGCAGGCCGTGCCGTCGCTTCCAGCTGGGAAAACTATCCGATTGTCGTCGTCTACAGCTTTCTGATCGGCCTCGGGCTGCAGTTTCTGCACCATGCGCTGTTCAACGGGCCGGTATTCGACCTCACCATCTACATCATCGACGTCGTGCTTCTGCTCGTTTTCGCGACTGCGGGATACCGGTATCGCCGTACCGATCAGATGGTGAATAATTACTATTGGCTCTATGAAAAGACCTCGGCCTTTTCTTGGAAGAAGAAGAATTGACACTGGGCCTAAACTAGGCACAGTCTGCGTACAACCAAGAGCGTCATCCAGCCCCATAAAAACAGACGGGAACGGGCAGGATCATGCTTCCAGAGTTCGAAATGCAAGCGTTACCGGCGTGATGATTGGTGGGTATCGCGCAGGGCAGATTAAACGGAACCCGCTTAAAAATTGGGAGTAATAATATGAAGAAGTATCTTCTGTCGGCGGTGGCTTTGTCGGCGATGATCGCTTTCGGCGGCGCTGCGAAGGCCGACATCATTGTTGGCGTTGGCGGTCCGTTGACGGGCCCGAATGCTGCGTTTGGCGCGCAGCTTCAGAAGGGTGCGGAACAGGCAGCAGCCGACATCAATGCTGCAGGCGGCATCAACGGGGAAAAGATCAAGATCGAACTCGGCGACGACGTCTCCGACGCCAAGCAGGGCGTTTCAGTCGCCAACAAGTTCGTTGCTGACGGCGTGAAGTTCGTCGTCGGTCACTTCAACTCGGGCGTTTCCATTCCGGCTTCGGAAGTCTACGCTGAAAACGGCATCCTGCAGATCACTCCCGCTTCGACGAACCCGAAGTTCACCGAACGCGGCCTGTGGAACACGTTCCGTACTTGCGGCCGTGACGACCAGCAGGGCGAAGTTGCCGGCAAGTACATCGCCGACAATTTCAAGGGCGCCAAGGTTGCCGTCGTTCACGACAAGACCCCTTATGGTCAGGGTCTAGCCGATGAAACCAAGAAGAACCTCAACGCCGCCGGCGTGACGGAAGTCGTTTATGAAGGCATCACCCCCGGCGACAAGGACTACTCGGCCCTGATCGCCAAGATGAAGCAGGCTGGCGTCGATTTCGTCTACTACGGTGGTCTGCACACGGAAGCTGGCCTCATCATGCGCCAGATGGCCGACCAGGGTGTAAAGGCTCACTTCATGTCGGGTGACGGTATCGTTTCGAACGAGCTGGCATCGATCGCCGGCGACGCCGTCGACGGCACGTTGATGACCTTCGCACCGGATCCGCGCAAGAACCCGGCTTCCGCCGATCTCGTGGCCAAGTTCCGCGCTGCCGGCTACGAGCCGGAAGGCTACACGCTCTACTCCTACTCGGCTCTGCAGGTTATCGCCGCCGCCGCCAAGGCTGCCGGTTCCAACGATCCGATGGCTGTTGCCGATGCGCTGAAGGCAAAGGGTCCGTTCAAGACCGCTATCGGCGATCTGGGCTTCAACGCCAAGGGCGACATCACCCGTCCGGACTACGTCATGTACAAGTGGTCCAAGGGTTCCGACGGCAAGTACAACTACGACGAAATCTCGAAGTAAGCTTTGTGATGCCGGTTTTCCGGCATAGGCAAGATCTGAGAAGCCCGGCCACTGGCCGGGCTTTTTCATATTCGCGATATCGGTTCGCCATTTTCTTCAAGCCAAGGCTGCTTTAAATCTGCCTGATATCGGCAGGAGGATGACCGCATGAACAAACCCCGTATTCTTGTGACCCGACGCTGGCCGGCCGCGGTCGAATCCGTGCTTTCCGAGCGTTTCGACACGACGTTGAACAAGGATGACATCGCGCTCGATGCGGGGCAGCTGCGCGAGGCGCTGCTCGCCAATGATGCAGTCCTGCCGACCGTTTCCGATAGGCTTCCTGCAGCGCTTTTCGAAGGTCAGGCGATCAGGACGAAGATCCTCGGCAATTTCGGCGTCGGCTTCAATCATATCGATATTGCCGCGGCAAAACAGAAGGGCGTGGTCGTCACCAACACGCCCGGTGTGCTGACTGATTGCACGGCCGATATCGCCATGCTGCTGCTTCTTTCCGTTGCGCGTCGTGGCGGCGAAGGCGAGCGTGAAGTCAGGGCCGGCGCCTGGAGCGGCTGGCGGCCGACACATCTGGTCGGCACCAAGGTCACCGGCAAGACTGTCGGCATTATCGGCTTCGGCCGCATTGGCCGTGCCTTCGCGCAGCGCTGCCATTTCGGTTTCGGTATGGATGTCGTCTTCTACAATCGTTCCGCCATCGATCCCATGGAGGCGGCTCGCTATGGCGCTGTCCAGTTGCAGACCGTAGACGATGTTCTGGAAGTCTCCGATTTCGTCTCCCTGCATTGTCCAGGCGGTGCCGAGAACCGGCACCTGATGAATGCGGCCCGTTTCGCGGCCATGAAACCGGAGGCCTTCCTGATCAACACCGCAAGAGGCGATGTCGTCGACGAGGCAGCGCTGATTTCGGCACTGGAGCGGGGGACGATCCGCGGCGCGGGCCTCGACGTTTATGAAGCTGAACCGCATGTTCCCGAGCGGTTGAGGGCGATGAACAACGTCGTGCTTCTGCCGCATCTCGGCAGCGCCACGGAAGAGACGCGCACCGCCATGGGGATGAAGGTGGTGGACAATGTCACCGCCTTCTTTGCCGGGCGCGAGCCACCGGATCGTGTGATCTAGAGTATTTCCGCTTTCCTCCGAATCGCGGAAGCGCTCTATCTTGTTTATGCAGTTCCGGACGCAAACCGCTTCGCACTTTTGCTGGAACTGCTCCAGACTGACGCGCATCGTCTTCGCGCCAAGGATCAAACATATCCGTTGCAGAGGTTGCCTTTCTTTTGAGCGTTTGGCGAAAAATGCAGCTAATGCGGCTGATATAAGGCCAATATTGCACGGCGTCGAATAAGGCACAGGAATTGCTTGCGTTTATTGCTCGCCGGGCTTCAATGGCCGGGCTTGGCATGTGCGATGCGTGGAGAGGCTGATGGCAATGACGGTGGCAGGGACGAGACCGCAGAGGGCGCGGGGTCGCGGCCATCTTGCGGCGAAGTCGCTTGGCGGCCGCACGCGCCTTTCCGAGCTCTTTCAGGAGGGCGCGGCCAAGATCAGGCTGCCGGAAACTTTCGATCATTCCATGGAGGCCGTCGTTATCAATACGGCCGGCGGCCTGACCGGCGGCGACCGCATGGATTGGAGCATTTCCGCCGCGCCGGGTACACGCATCGATGTGACCACGCAGGCCTGCGAGAAGATCTACAAGGCTTCGGCCGATACGGCAGAGGTCGAAACGTCCATTAAGGTTGGCCATGGCGCCCGTGTCGATTGGTTGCCGCAGGAGACCATCCTGTTCGACCGCGCCTCGCTTTCGCGTGTGCTGAATGTCGAACTTGACGATGCGGCCGAATTCCTTGCCGTCGAGGCGATCCTGCTTGGGCGCAAAGCCATGGGCGAGACGATGGAGCAGGGGCTGTTCCGCGATCGCTGGCGCATCCGCCGCGGCGGACGGCTGGTTCATGCCGAGGAGCTGCGGCTGGATGGCGATATCGCCGCGTTGACGGCGAAGATGGCCGTGCTTGACGGTCAGGTGGCCTTTGCGACCTTGCTTTATGTCGGGCCACTGGCCGAGACCTATCTCGGCCGTATCAGGCCGCTCCTCGAAACCCATAAGGGGGGCGCCAGCCACTGGGGCGAGAAGCTCGTCGTGCGGCTCGCCGCCGCCGATGGTTTCGCGCTCAGAAAAATCCTCATCCCGATCATTTCCGCCTTGCGCGACGGAGCGCCTGTGCCGAAAGTCTGGAATCTGTAAATTGAGCAAACAGCAATCACATAGGTAGGCGATGAACCTCACTCCGAGAGAAAAAGACAAGCTGCTGATTTCGATGGCGGCGATGGTGGCGCGGCGGCGGCTTGAGCGCGGCGTGAAGCTCAATCATCCCGAAGCCATTGCGCTGATTACCGATTTCGTGGTCGAAGGCGCACGCGATGGCCGCCCGGTCGCTGAGTTGATGGAGACCGGCGCCCATGTCATCACGCGCGATCAGGTGATGGAAGGCGTTGCCGAGATGATCCATGACGTTCAGGTCGAGGCGACTTTCCCCGACGGCACCAAGCTCGTCACGGTCCACGAACCCATCCGATGAGGTTGCCATGCTGGAGCTGAGGCCAAATTGCGAATGCTGCGACAGGGATCTGCCGCCGGAAAGCCAGGAGGCTATGATCTGCACCTTCGAGTGCACCTTCTGTGTCGAGTGCGTCGATACCGTATTGGGCGGTGTCTGCCCGAACTGCGGCGGTGACTTCGCGCAGCGTCCAATCCGCCCGGCGGCCTTGCTCGCCAAATATCCCGCTTCGACAAAACGTGTTCTGAAAGCTGAGGGATGCGCGCCCGTCCATGCCGCATGAGGAGAGAACCATGATTCCAGGTGAAATTATTGCCGCAAGCGGCGACATCGAACTCAACGTCGGAGCGCCGACCACAACGCTTGAGGTTTCCAATACGGGCGACCGGCCGGTTCAGGTCGGCAGCCATTATCATTTCGCCGAGACCAATGGCGGACTGTCTTTCGACCGCGACAAGGCAAGGGGCATGCGGCTCGATATTCCCGCCGGTACCGCCGTGCGCTTCGAGCCTGGGCAGACACGCTCGGTCACTCTGATCCCGCTGTCGGGCAAGCGTGAAGTCTATGGCTTCCGTCAGCAGGTCATGGGCAAGCTCTAGCTTCCGGGGGTGTCGATGAAATTGCTTGCGCCCGCCGCTGTCGCTCTTGCTGCAGCCCTGATCTGCGGTCCTGCCTTTGCGCAGAACAATCTGGACGAGCCGAAGATCGATTGCGCCAAAGCCGAGGCGCAGACGGACCTCAACATTTGCGCCGCTCTCGAGTTCGACACGGCCGACAAGGCGTTGAACGCGCAATATAAGAAAACGCGCGCCGCGATGGTCGCGATCGATGCTGATCTCGATAACGACATGAAGGGCGCTGAAAAGGCGCTCATCAAGGCGCAACGTGCCTGGGTGGATTATCGCGATGGGCAATGTGAGGCGCAAGGCTTTCAGGCCCGCGGCGGCTCGATGGAGCCCATGCTCGTCTCCGGCTGCAAGGCGGAGCTGACCAAGACGCGGACCAAGGAATTGAAGGATCTTGCTGATGGGCCGGAGGCTAGTCAGTGAATTCCAGGCGCCACGTGATGATCGTCGGCAATGGTGAGATTGCGGCCGGTGCAGGCGCCGTCATCGATGCCGCAGATCTCGTGATCCGTTTCAACGATTGTCGATCGATGGGAGCCGGTGGCAGGCGAACCGATGTCGTCGCTGTCTGCAACACAGGCCGGCCGGCCCGCGCCATGCTCGGCTCGGCGGAGTGGCGCAAGAGCCCTGCCGTCGCTGCCGCATCGGAAATCTGGAGCGTGCGTGATCCAGACAAATTCTCTGAGCTGCGCGCATCTTTGGCGATCTCGCATCCCGAGCTCGACGATTTCTGCGATGATTATACAGATCAGTTCACCGCGTTTTGCCAGGCCACAGGTAAACAGCATGTGGTGATCGACCGAGCCATTCACGAAGGCGTCGATGCGGCGCTGGCGGATTACGATCCCGGCTCCTACATCGTGCCGAGCAGCGGTATGATCGTGATCGCCGATGTGATGTCACGCCATCCCGACGACGATATTGCCATTACCGGTTTCAGCCACACAGGCTGGGAGGAACATCCGTTTGCCGTCGAGAAGCAGCTGGTGGATGCTTATGTTTCCCTCGGTCGCCTCAGGCGCCTTGCTGCCACGAACCTCATCTCTGCCTCCGAAGGAGACTGATCCATGCCCTACAAGATTTCTCGTGCCGCCTATGCCAACATGTTCGGACCGACTGTCGGCGACAAGGTTCGTCTGGCAGATACCGAATTGTTCATCGAAGTGGAGAAGGATTTCACCACCTATGGCGAGGAGGTGAAGTTCGGCGGCGGCAAGGTCATCCGTGACGGCATGGGACAGAGCCAGGTGACGCGCGCCGGCGGCGCCGTCGATACAGTCATTACGAATGCGCTCATCCTTGATCATTGGGGAATCGTCAAGGCGGATATCGGCCTGAGGGACGGCCGCATTGTCGCAATCGGCAAGGCCGGAAATCCGGATATGCAGCCCAATGTCAATATCATCGTCGGACCCGGCACGGAGGCGATTGCGGGTGAGGGGAAGATCGTCACCGCCGGTGGCATGGACAGCCATATTCACTTCATCTGCCCGCAGCAGATCGAGGAAGCCCTGATGTCGGGCGTCACCACCATGCTTGGAGGCGGCACCGGGCCGGCGCATGGCACGCTGGCAACGACCTGCACGCCGGGACCGTGGCATCTGGCGCGGATGATCGAATCCTTCGACGCCTTTCCGATGAATATCGGCCTTTCCGCCAAGGGCAATGCCTCCGTGCCGGCCGCACTGGAGGAAATGGTGCTTGGCGGCGCCTGCGCGCTCAAGCTGCATGAGGATTGGGGCACGACGCCGGCGGCGATCGATTGCTGCCTCAGCGTTGCGGACGAGTATGATGTGCAGGTGATGATCCACACGGATACATTGAATGAAAGCGGCTTCGTGGAGGATACGATCGGTGCCATCAAGGGTCGCACCATTCACGCCTTCCACACGGAAGGCGCGGGCGGCGGCCATGCGCCAGATATCATCAAGATCTGCGGCCAGTCGAACGTCATCCCGTCCTCGACTAACCCGACGCGGCCCTATACGGTTAATACGATCGCCGAGCATCTGGACATGCTGATGGTCTGCCATCACCTGTCGCCGTCGATCCCGGAGGATATCGCCTTTGCCGAAAGCCGTATCCGCAAGGAAACGATCGCAGCCGAAGATATTCTCCACGATATCGGCGCCTTTTCGATCATTTCCTCCGACAGCCAGGCGATGGGCCGTGTCGGCGAAGTGGCGATCCGTACCTGGCAGACTGCCGACAAGATGAAACGCCAGCGCGGCCGCCTGGCACAGGAGGTAGGCGACAACGATAATTTCCGCGCGAAGCGCTACATCGCCAAATATACGATCAACCCGGCGATCGCGCATGGCGTCAGCCATGAGGTCGGTTCGATCGAGGTCGGCAAGCGCGCCGATCTGGTGCTCTGGAACCCGGCTTTCTTCGGCGTGAAGCCGGAGATGGTGCTGATCGGCGGCTCGATCGCCGCAGCACCGATGGGCGACCCGAATGCCTCTATTCCGACGCCGCAACCGATGCACTACCGGCCGATGTTCGGCGCTTATGGCAAGAATCGCACGAATTCGTCGGTGACCTTCGTTTCTCAGGCTGCGTTCGATGCGGGACTTGCCGCCAAGCTTGGTGTCGCCAAGACGCTGCTGCCCGTTCGGAACACGCGCGGCGGCATTTCCAAGGCATCGATGATCCATAACAGCCTGACGCCGCATATCGAGGTGGACCCGGAAACCTATGAAGTGCGTGCCGATGGCGAGCTTCTGACCTGCGAACCGGCAACCGTGCTGCCGATGGCGCAGCGATATTTCCTTTTCTGAGGATATTTCGGACGCCGATCATCGGGCAGATATGAAAGCCCCGGTTTTCCGGGGTTTTCATATGCTGCGTAATGGGCGCAGCAATATCAATGACATGACGTGGTGGTGCTGCCATCGCGCATTTTTCTCGGCAAGCTGGATTTTACGGATGTAGTCTCCGGCTGTTCACAACTTGGGAAATATACCGCTTTTTAATCATTCCATTAAAGACCTGGAAGCGTCTTCACCCCTATCTCACATGATGGAAATAGTGGGCTGAGGAAGGTGAATCGCATGAAACAATGGATTTCGCTGCAGGCCGAACCCGGTAACTTTCAGCAGCGGCGTGCGATTTTTATTTTCGCGCTTAAGATGAGTTTTGTCGCGGTCATCATGTCGCTTGCCATCATCCTGGTGCTGCTTTTCGTGATGCAATGGCTTGATCTTCTGCCTGTGCCGATTTTCGAGGCGATGCGCTTTGGTGTTTTGCTGGCATGGATCATCGGCGGCACCGTGTCCGGCGCGCTTGCGGTCCTGGCAGGTTTTTCCATCCATAGGCTCGCCGTCTCCCATGCCGAATTCGAGCGGTTGAGCCGCACCGACATGCTGTCCGGTCTGCTCAACCGCCGTGCCTTTACCGAGGCGTTGAATATGGCCGGAGATGGCGCCTCGCTGGCGATCTTCGATCTCGATCGGTTCAAGGCGATCAACGATCGTTTCGGGCATGCATCCGGTGATGCGGTGATCGTTGCGGTGTCGCGGCTATTTTCGGGTGCCTTCACCGGAGAAGACGTGATTGCGCGACTTGGCGGTGAGGAGTTCGGCGTCATTATCCACGGCGGCGATATGGCCGAGCGTGTCGCGCGCGTTGAGGAGATCAAGGAGCAGATCGCCGAACAGTCGATCGCCATTGAAGGCGGGTCGGTGAAGATCACCATTTCCGCCGGGATTGCCGACATCGGCGGGGACCGCAAGACGGAGGCCGTCTACGCCGCCGCCGACAAGGCGCTTTATCTTGCCAAGACGCTTGGCCGCAACCGTGTCATGCACGAGCGCGAGCGTCTATCGCAGGTCTGGAATCGTTGCGGCTCCGAGCAGGAGCAGGAGGCAACGACGGATGTCAGGGAACTGCAACGCTATGTGCAGCAGATGTGAGGCTTCCACACGTCATTGATGCTTGCGCGGGCGGCGACAATTTTGCATGGTCTGCGAAAGTATAAATTGGAACAGCCATGCTACGCGTCACTTCCTATCTGCCGGCCGGCACCTCTTCCTCCAATCCGATCGATCGTGTCGTCCTGCCGCATGATCTCAGGCATCTGCGCCGGAAGCTCCTGCATCTTGAAAATGGCGAGATGGTCATGCTCGACCTCAAGGAGCCGGTGCTGTTTGCGAGCGGCGATCTGCTGGTGCGCGAGGATGGCGAGTTGATCGAGATCGTCGCCGCGGACGAAAAGCTTTTCGAAATCCGCCCACGCGACCGCCTGCATCTGATCGAACTTGCCTGGCATCTCGGCAACCGGCATCTTTCCGCCCAGATCGAGGAAGAGCGTATCCTGATCCTGCGCGATCATGTGATCCGCGCTATGCTCGAAGGGTTGGGTGCGACTGTGACGGAAGTCAGCGAGCCTTTCCAGCCGGCACGCGGCGCCTATCACTCCCATGGCAGCCATTCGCATGGCCACGACCACCATCATCCTGGCCAGGATCATCACCACCATTCGCACGATTGAACCGTGATGACCAATGCTGCTGTTTCGGACGATGGCGACCTGCAGGCGCTGCTGCGGCTGATGGCATGGCTGTCGCCGGCGTTTCCCGTAGGATCGTTCGCCTATTCCGGCGGGCTGGAGCGTGCGGTGCATGATGGCCTGGTGCGCGACAGCTCCGGTCTCAACGATTGGATTGCCGTTCTCATTCAGCACGGCTCATCGTGGAACGATGCGGTGCTGCTGGTCGAGGCGCATCGGGCTGACGCGGATGGGCCGCGGCTTGTGGCCGTTGCGGAACTTGCCGAGGCACTGGCCGGTTCGAAGGAGCGCCATAACGAGACCATGCTGCTGGGAGATGCCTTTCTTTCGGCCGCCGCTGCCTGGCCGCATGCGATCTTTTCCATGCTCCCGGCAAAGACGGCCTATCCGGTTGCGGTTGGCGCCGTCGCAGGTGCGCATGGCATCGCCGCCGAGAAGGCGGTTGCCGCCTTCCTGCATGCGCTGGCATCGCAGATGGTATCTGCCGGCATTCGGCTTGGCGTCAGCGGGCAGAAAGATGGAGTTGCTATTCTGGCGCGACTTGAAGGTCTCTTTGCGGATGTCGCGCGACGCGCCACCCAATCCAGCCTCGACGATCTCGGAGCTGCGGCCATGCAGGCCGATATTGCGAGCCTGAGGCACGAAACCCAGGGCACGAGGCTCTTCAGGTCATGATCGGCGTCACCAGGAAGATATTGAAATTGAGGCATCGCCTACGTCATTCGCCGCTGTGCGGCCGCCCGGCGCTTGGCTATGCTATCACTTTATCGGAGTTGCGAGCATGAAATCGAGACATGGACCCTTGCGCGTCGGGATCGGCGGCCCCGTCGGTTCCGGCAAGACGGCGCTGACAGAGAAGTTGTGCAAGGCGATGCGCGAGGACTATTCCGTCGCCGTCGTTACCAACGACATCTATACGACGGAGGATGCCGAGGCGCTGGTGCGGATGCAGGCGCTGCCTTCGGATCGCATCGTCGGCGTCGAAACGGGCGGATGTCCTCATACCGCTATTCGCGAGGATGCGACGATCAATCTGCAGGCCATCGCCGGCCTGAACGAGCGGCTTCCTGATCTCGACGTCGTCTTCATCGAATCCGGCGGCGACAATCTGGCTGCAACCTTTTCGCCCGATCTTGCCGATATCACTATCTACGTCATCTCGGTGTGCCAGGGGGAGGAAATCCCGCGCAAGGGCGGCCCCGGCATCACCAAATCCGACCTTCTGGTCATCAACAAGAAGGATCTGGCGCCCTTCGTCGATGTCGATCTTGAGGTGATGGACCGTGATGCGACCCGGATGCGCCAGGCGCGTCCCTTCGTGTTTTCCGACATGAAGCGCGGCGAGGGCGTCAGCAAGATCGTCGATTTCCTAAAGGAACAGGGCGGCCTTTGAGCCGCCCCGTCTTTATTTCCATATCCGCTGAGACTGATTTATTCTGCCGCGAAGGGCGGCAGCTTTAGGACATTCGTACCCACGGATCTGCTTCTGCCATCCTTGTTCTCGATGGCTTCAAGCCGCTCTTCCAGGCTGGTGAGCGACTGGCGGTTTTCGTTGACGGCGACGGCCAAGCCTTCCTTGGTGATGACCTCGTCATCCACATCCTTCCTTCCGACAAGCCTGCCGAAGAGATAGCCGAGCAGACGGGACAGGTCGTCCATGATGAGGAAGAAGGACGGCACGACCACCAGGCTGAGTACCGTCGAGACGATGATGCCGCCGATCACCGCAATCGCCATTGGTGCGCGGAAGGAGCCGCCTTCGCCGACGCCGAGAGCTGATGGCAGCATGCCGGCCGACATGGCGATTGAGGTCATGATAATCGGACGGGCACGCTTGCGGCCGGCTTCGACCACCGCTTCCAGCCTCGGCATGCCCTGATGCATCATCTCGATGGCGAAATCGACCAGCAGAATAGCGTTCTTCGTCACGATACCCATCAGCATCAGAATGCCGATCATGACGGGCATGGACAGCGCGTTGCCGGTCATGATCAAGGCCAATGCCACGCCGCCGATCGCTAGTGGCAGCGAGAGCAGAATGGTGAAAGGCTGGATCACATCCTTGAACAGCAGGATCAGCACGGTCAGAACAAGCATGAGGCCGAGCAGCATGGCATTGCCGAAGCTCTGCTGCATTTCCTTCTGGACCTTGGTATCGCCGCTTTCGGCCAGATGCACGGTTGCGGGAATCTTGGCGTTGTTGACGATTTCGAGGAAATGCTCGGATGCCGTATCCAATGCCACACCTTGCGGCAGGTCGGCGCCGATGGCGACCACGCGGAAGCGATTGTTGCGCTTGATGGACGACAGGCCTTCGGAATAGTCGATGTCAGCCACGCTCGACAGCGGCACGGTATTGCCGGTGGCAGTCTTGATACGCAAGGCGCGGATCGCCGCCAGGTCTCGGCGCATGCCGAGCGAGGCCTGAACGCGGATCGGAATCTGGCGGTCGTCGAGCGAGATCTTCGCAAGCGAAGCGTCGATGTCGCCGATGGTCGCAACGCGGATCGTGTCGGAAATCATCTGCGGCGTGATGCCGAGGCGCGCGGCCTCGTCTTTGCGCGGATAGATCTGCAGTTCCGGCCGCGGCAGGGCGCCGTCGGCGCTGACATTGGCGAGCGCCGGGTCGGTACGCAGCTTGGCTTCCAGGATGCCGACGGCCTGGTTGAGATCCTTCTCGCTGCGCGAGAGGAAGTTATAGGTCAGGTCGCGATCGCCGCGGTCGTTCAGCTTGGTGATGCGGACGTCGGGAATGGAGCTCAGCTTTGCAAAGACTTCCTTCTCGATGTCCCATTGCGGGCGTACGCGCCCGTGGACGGTGACCTTCGGCAGGTGAGGGCCGATGACGGGGAGCGAACCGAGGACGTCGTTCACCAGCTTTTTCGCCAGCGACTGATCGAGCTTGCCGAGCGTCAGCGTCACGGTAGCGCGGCGCAGTTCCAGATCGCCCTTCGGCGAGGCGCCGCCGAGCACGAAGACGCTTTCGACACCATCTATGCTTTTCACGCGCCGATAGATTTCGTTGGTCGCCTGTTCAGTATCATCGAGCCGGGCGTTCGGCGGCAGTTCTGCCGACAGAACGATGCGCGAGGCGTCTTCCGGCGGGATGAAGCTGCCGGGAACGAACATGATGAGAGCGAAGACCGATGCGATCGAGAAGGCGAAAGCGGCAAGCAGCGTCGGATAACGCGTGTACCACTTCTTCGTCGTCAGCCGCACCAGCCAGCTATAGCCGCGCATGAAGCGGCCGTCATTGTCGTGATGATCGTCGACGCCATCTTCGGCGCGCATCAGATAGGCGGCCATCATCGGCGTGATCAGACGCGCTACAAGCAGCGAGAAGAACACCGAGAAGGCGACCGTCAGGCCGAACTGAATGAAGTACTGGCCCGGAATGCCCGGCATGAAGGAGACTGGCACAAAGACCGCGATGATGGTGAAGGTCGTCGCGATAACGGCGAGACCAATTTCGTCTGCAGCATCGATGGCGGCGCGATAGGGCGTCTTGCCCATCTTGATGTGGCGGGCGATGTTCTCGATCTCGACGATGGCATCATCGACGAGAATACCGGTCGCCAGCGTCAATGCCAGGAAGCTGACAAGGTTCAGCGAGAAGCCGATCTGGTTCATGATCCAGAATGTCGGGATCGCGGAGAGCGGCAGAGCAACTGCCGATATCAGCGTCGCACGCCAGTTCCGCAGGAACAGGAACACCACGATGACGGCCAGTATGGCGCCTTCGATCAGCGTGTGCATCGCGGATTCGTAGTTGCCATAGGTGTAGTAGACGGAGTCGTCGATCATCTCGATCGAGACGTTCGGATTCTCTGCGCGCACCTTGTCGAGCGTGTCGGCAACCGTCTTGGCGACCGTCACCTCGCTGGCGCCCTTGGCGCGGAATACGCCGAAGGTGACGACGGGGGCGCTGTTGAAGCGCGAAAAGGACTTCGGTTCCTGATAGGTGTCCTTGATGGCGCCGAGATCGGAGAGCTTGACGAAGCGGCCGTTGGTCAGAGCGATCGTCGTATCGGCGAGCTGGGCGACGTTGCGGGCGTCGCCGAGCACGCGGATTGCCTGCTCGCTGCCGGCAACCTGGCCGCGGCCGGAGCCGAGATCGATATTGGTGCTGCGAAGCTGCTGGCTCACCGAAAGCGCCGTTATGCCATAGGCGTTCAGCTTGTTCGGATCGAGCTCGATGCGCACTTCACGGTCGGCGCCGCCATAGCGGTCAACGCGGCCAATGCCTGCCTTGCCCTGAAGCGCGCGCTTGACCGTATCGTCCACATACCAGGACAACTCTTCGAGCGTCATGTTCGGCGAGGACACGGCAAAGCTCTGGATCGCCTGGCCGACGACATCGACCTTGGAGACGATCGGCTCGTCGATGGTCGACGGCAGATTGCCGCGGATGCGGTCGATCGCATCCTTGGTATCCTGAACGGCCTGCTCGGTCGGCACTTCCAGCCGGAAGACGACGACGGTCTGCGATTGGCCGTCCGTGACGGTCGACTGGATTTCGTCGATGCCGTTGATGCTGGCGACGGCGTCTTCGATCTCCTTCGTTACCTGCATTTCGAGCTCGGCCGGCGAGGCGCCGCTCTGCGTCACGGTGACATTGACGATCGGCACGTCGATGTTCGGGAAGCGGGTGATGGGCAGATTGAAGAAGGCGTGCGCGCCCACCACCATCAGCAGGAAGAAGCCGAGGAGCGGGGCGACCGGATTTCGAATGGACCAGGCGGAGAAGTTCATCTTGCCGTTCTCGCTCAGTTGGAGGCTTGCGACGCGTCGCGCACAGGCGTGATATGGTCGCCGTCGCGAACATAGGCACCGGCCTTGGCGACGACGTCATCGCCCGCTTTCAGGCCTTTGAGAATCTCGACATAGCCAGCGTCCTGAATGCCTGTCTCGACAGTCACGAACTTGACCACGCCATTCTCGACCTTGCGGACGGACGAGCCGTTTTCCTCGCTGTTGACGGCCGTCAACGGCAGGGCGACGCCATCTTCCTGGCGAATGATGATCTCGGCGCTGCCATACATGCCGGCGCGCGCCTTCTCGCCATCGTCGATCGTGATATGCACCGCGCCGAGGCGGGTGACGGGGTCAACGATCGGGGCGACGAGACGGACAGTTCCGGTAAGCTTCTCGCGGCTGCCGGAGAGCGCGATGGACGCCTTCTGACCGATCGTGATCTTGGTGATATCACTCTCGGAGACATCGACCACCAGTTCCAGCTGGCTGTCGCGGATGATGGTGAAGAGCGGATCGCCATTGCCGTTTGCAATAGCCCCGACGCGGGCATTGCGCGATGCGACGGTGCCTGCCACCGGGGTCTTGATGCCGGTGCGGGCAAGTTTCAGATCCGTATCGGCGATCTGGCTATCTGTGACCTTGAGATCGGCCTCCGCAACGGCGATCGCCTGTTCGGCGGAAACCACGCGCGCCTTGTTGGCGGCAGCCGAAGCATTGGCCTGCTCCACCGAGGAGGTCGACATGGTGCCCTTGGCGCCCATGGCAACGGCGCGCACGCGCTGCAATTCGGCTTCTTCGGCATTGGCGCGGGCTTCTGTTAGCTGAGCGTGCAATTGCGCCAGGCTTGCCTCTCCCTTGGCCCGCGTCGCCTGCATCTGGCTCTTCTGCAGGATCAGCGCGTCGTCGTTCAGCGTGGCAAGCGTGCTGTTCGCCGTCACCTTGTCGCCGACATCTGCATTGAGCGAACGGATGGAGAGGCCATCCACCTGTGGCTGGATATAAACCTCTTCGACGGCCTTCACCGTGCCGGTCGCGACGACCTTGTCGGTCAGGTGGCGCATTGCGGCTGTGGTGATGACGATTGCGGGGAGATTTTGCTTCGGCGTGGTAACGGCGGCCTGCTCTGCCATGGCAGCGGTAGCGGCCAGCAGGGAAAGCAGAATGGCGGTCGTGCTCAGAAGTCTAAACGGCGTGAAGGCCATGCGTCCGGTTCCAGTTCGGCATTGGTCAAAGGGATTTCGCTGTTTTCCGTCGCGAGCACGGGAGATCACTGCATGCGAGCCGGCTTCCCCGGCGGATGACTGCATAATTCCCTAAATCGAATCGATCCAAGGATAAAATTATGCAGCAGATTTAAAGTGTTACAGCGACCTTTGTGCGTCATATTTGACGCGCGGCGCTGTCATATCCGTCTGTCATGCCTTGCAGGTCCTCATCCTAAAATCGCCCTTGTAGATGGGAGCGGTTTTCAATTCTCGCAAGATCACGAGAAAATGATTTCGCGGGCATTTCTATCGTCTACAACCATGCGAAGCAATCACGGCATTGTGATGTCAGCATTCGAATAATTGATAGGCGAGGCTTTTCAGGCAATTCCTGCGAGAAAGCCAGCCTTTTGTGGCTGCTGTTACAAAATGAAAAAAACGCGCGAGGCCGCAATCCTCGCGCGTTTTAGACTCTGTGATTGCTTCAGCCTACTTCAGAGCAGCGTCCGTGATCTCATGCGTATAGGCGCCCGACGGCTTCTTGTTGATGATCTTCTGGTCGAGCAAGGCTTCGGCCGTGCGGTCATAGGTCTTCATGTCGAGCTTGCCGTTGCCGATAAGCTTGGCGACTTCGCCGGCCATGCGCTTCTGGTGGTTTTCATCCTGGCCGCCATTGTCCATGACGATTTCGGCGGCTTCGTCCGGATGCTCGACGGCATATTTCCAGCCCTTCATCGACGCACGGACGAATTTCACCATATCGGCCTTGAATTTCGCATCCTTCAGCTTGTCTTCCTTGACATAGAGGCCGTCCTCCAGAAGGTCGTTGCCGAGCTTGGTGTAGTTGAAGACGGTCAGGTCTTCGGCCTTGAAGCCGGCATCGATCGCCTGCCAGTACTCGTTATAGGTCATGACGGAGATGCAGTCGGCCTGCTTCTGGACGAGGGGCTGGACGTCGAAACTCTGCTTCAGAACGTTGACGCCATCCTTGCCGCCGTCGGTCTTCAGGCCGAGTTTGTGCATCCAGGCGAAGAAGGGATATTCGTTGCCATAGAACCAGACGCCGAGGGTGTGCCCCTTGAAATCCTTCTCCGTCTTGACCGGGCCATCCTTCGGGCAGATCAGCTCCAGACCGGATTTTTCGAAGGGCTGGGCGATGTTGATGAGCGGCACGCCCTTTTCGCGGGCAACCAGCGCACCGCCCATCCAGTCGACGATGACATCGGCGCCGCCGCCGGCGATCACCTGTTCCGGAGCGATATCAGGGCCGCCCGCCTTGATATCGACATCGAGACCTTCTTCCTTATAGAAGCCTTTGTCCTTGGCGACGAAATAGCCGCCGAACTGAGCCTGGGCTACCCATTTCAGCTGCAGCGTCAATTTATCCGCCGCCATCGCGCCCTGGGTGGCGGCAAGCGTCATGGCACTTGCCATCAATGCAAACATTATTTTTTTCATGTCTTCACCCTTTCCCTCTGAAGTTATGCCTCGATCCCTTTGAAGAGATCCTGGATTACGCCTGCCCACCACGGATAGACGGATGCCAGAACGTCACCATTCGTTCGATGATGGCGACGATACCGTAAAAGACCGAGCCGGCGATCGCGGCAACCGCGATCTCGGCCCAGACCATATCGAGATTCAACCGGCCATTTTCGGTTGAAATGCGAAAGCCCATGCCCGACATGGGCGTGCCGAAGAACTCCGCCACGATGGCACCAATCATCGCCAGGGTCGAGTTGATCTTCAGCGCATTGAAAATAAAGGGAGCGGCGGCCGGAAGCCGCAGCTTGAAGAGCGTCTGCCAGTAGCTCGACGCGTAGGTCCGCATCAGGTCGCGTTCCATATTGCCGGCGGCGGCGAGGCCCGTCACGGTGTTCACCAGCATTGGGAAGAAGGTCATGATGACGACGACGGCGGCTTTCGATTGCCAGTCGAAGCCGAACCACATGACCATGATCGGCGCGACACCGATGATCGGCAGGGCCGAGACGAAATTGCCGATGGGCAGCAGACCGCGGCGCAGGAAGGCGAAGCGGTCCGCGAGAATGGCGACGACGAAGCCGCTCGCGCAGCCGATGATGTAGCCGATCAGGACAGCGGTAAGGATCGTCTGGCGGACATCGATCCACAATGTCGGAATCGAATTGGCGATTCTGGCGCCGATGGCGCTCGGCGGCGGTAAAAGGACTAAAGAAACACCGGCGCCGCGTGTGACGGCTTCCCAGATGATCAGTATCCATATGCCGAAGATCGCCGGGATCAGCAGCCGCAGCGTATAATTGCCGGCGGTCGAATGCGAACGCATCGACGACAGGACGGAAACGCAACGCCAGGCCAGCAACCAGGCGGCGGCAATCAAAATGAAGAAGGACGCTTGCGCCTTGCCTTCATTGCCGGAAATTCCGGCAATCAGCAGCCATCCCGCCGCATGCGCGCCGAAGAAGAGTGTCGCCGCGCTCAGATCTGCGGATAGGCGCATGAAGGAGAGGGCGGCCGCTGCGACAATCAGAATGAAGATGACGAAGGTCGTTCCGCTGCTGACGGGTGCCGCGGCATCCGCCGCAAGCAGCGGCAAGGCGGGGATCGCCAACAGACAGAAAAGAATGGCAAGCATGCCTTGCCAGGAGAAATGAAAGGATCTCATGCCGTTCTGCCTCCCATCGAACGGTCGACGATGCGGGCAGCGATGCTGACGATACCGACGAGGACCGCCGCGAGGACGGAGCCTGCGACGAGAGCGGCCCATATATCGATCGTCTGGCTGTAATAGGAGCCGGCGAGCAGTTTTGCGCCGATGCCGGCGACCGCGCCCGTCGGCAGCTCGCCGACGATCGTTCCGACCAGGCTTGCGGCAATCGCAACCTTCATGGAGGTGAAGAGGAAGGGGACCGAAGCCGGCACGCGCAACTTCCAGAAGGTCTGCCAGCTGCTGGCATTATAGGTGCGCATCAGGTCGAGATGCATGATTTCCGGCGAGCGCAGGCCCTTTGTCATGCCGACGGTGACCGGGAAGAACGACAGATAGGTGGAAATCAGTGCTTTCGGGATCAGTCCGTCTATGCCAAGGGCACTGAAGACGACGATGATCGTCGGCGCGATGGCGAGGATCGGAATCGTCTGCGACGCGATGATCCATGGCATCAGACTGCGGTCGAGTGCGACGAGGTGAACGATGCCGACGGCGAAGAGAACGCCGAGGATCGTGCCGAATGCGAAGCCGACCGCAGTCGGCGCCAGCGTTATCCACGCATTGTAGACGAGGCTGCGGTTGCTTGTCGGCACTCGCAGGAAAGTGTTTTCGAAGACATTCTGCGCAACCTGATGCGGTGCCGGCAGGGTCGGCTTCGGCTGCGACAGCGTCTTGCCGATGAATTCCAGCGCCGTCGGCGTGACATTGCCGCGCCGGTCCAGATCGCGCTGGAACGGTGCATTAAGAGCGGCGGCGAAGACATACCAGAGCAGGATGATCGCCAGGACGATCGTCGTGACCGGCAGGAACTTGTGCTTGAAGAACTGTTCCTTTTCCATGCTCATTCCGCCCCCATGCATCGGGGGAGGGCTAGGGTGAGGGGCCATCGCGCGACGGAGCTATCCATCATCCTATTCCTCATAACTGTGCCCCGCTCTCAGTCCTTCCCGGACGCGGTGAGCGATTTCCAGGAATTCCGGCGTTTCGCGAATGTCGAGCGGCCGCTCTGCCGGAAGCGTCGATTCGATGACATCGGTGACGCGGCCCGGCCGCGGCGACATGACCACGATCTTCGTCGAGAGATAAACCGCTTCCGGAATGGAGTGGGTGACGAAGCAGATGGTCTTGTTCGTCTGCTTCCAGAGTTTCAGAAGTTGCTCGTTCAGGTGATCGCGGACGATTTCGTCCAGCGCACCGAAGGGCTCATCCATCAATAGCAAATCGGCATCGAAGGCCAGCGCGCGGGCGATCGAGGCACGCTGTTGCATGCCGCCAGATAGTTGCCAAGGGAACTTGTGCTCGAAGCCGTTGAGATTGACGAGGTCGAGGGTCCGCGCGATGCGCTTGGCTTGCTCTTGCCTGTCGTAGCCCATGATTTCGAGCGGCAAAGCGATGTTCTTCTCGATCGTGCGCCAGGGATAGAGGGCTGCGGCCTGGAAGACATAACCGTAGGCGCGGGCCTTGCGGGCATCTTCCGGCGACATGCCGTTGACGCTGATATCGCCTGATGTCTTGCGCTCGAGATCGGCAATGACGCGCAGAAAGGTGGTCTTGCCGCAGCCCGAGGGACCGATGAAGGAGACGAAATCGCCCTTGCGAACATCGAGATCGACATTGCTCAGCGCATGAACCGGCCCATCGTTCGTATCGTAGGTGAGACAGAGATTCCGCGCGGAGACGACGGAGGAAGCGGATGACGTCATTAACACCTACCAGTCCTGTTTTCGCCGCATGGTTGGGGCGGATTGCGTGTTATCCTGTCTGGCATTGCCGCAGTCCGGAGAGGCGAGAGCGCCTTGTGGCTGCTGGACCGAGGGGAGCAATGCCATGAATGTCTCATCGAAGCCCACCTGCCGTGTCGTGCGGCCCGGCAGCGCCTATGCCGGAAAACAGGGCCTCAGCTATTTCGAAGGGATTGCCGCCGAGACAGTGGGTTCGACGGGGATCTGCATGCATCTTTTGACGATCCCGCCCGGCGCCCGCGCCAAGGCGCATCTTCACGCTTCGCATGAGACGGCGATCTATGCGATTTCCGGCGAGACGCATTGCTGGTTCGGCGACCGGTTGGAAGAACACGTCATCGTCCGCGAAGGCGAAATGTTCTATATTCCGGCCGGCGTCCCGCATCTTCCCGCCAATCTCAGCGACCGGCCGGCGACAGCGGTCATCGCCCGCACCGACCCGAACGAGCAGGAAAGCGTCGTCCTGCTGCCGGATCTGGAGCGGTATGTGCCGCGCTAGAGCCGTTTCGCTTTTCTTCGAATCGCGAAAATGCTCTATCTTTTTGTCTTTACGCAATTCCGGACGGCAAACCGCTGCGCATTTTTCCTGGAATTGCTCTAGGCGGCCGATGAGCCGAAGCGCCGTGCCCAAGCGTCATACCCCGCTGGCGGGGATGCCGCTGCGCTGCACCTTGCGCGGCGCAGTGACTTCTTTCCAGGTCGAAAGCGCGCGGTTGACGGCGGTGAAGGGATCGCGCCTGACGAACTCGCCATGGCCCTCCTTCGTCTTCACCGTGCCTTCCTCGATGGCGACCACGCCCCGCGTCAGCGTATAGCGCGGCAGGCCGGTGACTTCCTTGCCCTCGAAGACATTGTAGTCGATCGCCGATTGCTGCGTCTTGGCGGCGATGGTCTTCGAGCGCTTCGGATCCCAGACGACGATATCGGCATCGGCGCCGACGAGGATCGCGCCCTTCTTCGGATAGACGTTGAGGATCTTGGCGATGTTGGTCGATGTGACGGCGACGAATTCGTTCATCGTCAGGCGGCCGGTGTTGACGCCGTAGGTCCAGAGCATCGGCAGGCGATCCTCAAGGCCGCCGGTGCCGTTCGGGATCTTGGTGAAGTCGTTGAGGCCGAAGCGCTTCTGCTCGGTGGTAAAAGCGCAGTGGTCGGTCGCGACCACTTGCAGCGAGCCGGAGGCAAGGCCGGCCCAGAGGCTGTCCTGATGCTGCTTGTTGCGGAAGGGCGGCGACATGACGCGGCGGGCGGCATGGTCCCAATCCGGATTGGCATATTCGCTTTCGTCGAGCGTCAGGTGCTGGATCAGCGGCTCGCCATAGACGCGCATGCCCTTCTGACGGGCGCGGCGGATGGCTTCGTGCGCCTGTTCGCAGGACGTGTGGACGATATAGACGGGCGAACCGGCCATGTCGGCGATCATGATGGCGCGGTTCGTTGCCTCGCCTTCGACCTCGGCCGGGCGGGAATAGGCATGCGCTTCTGGGCCGTTATTGCCTTCGGCCAGCAGCTTTGCTTGCATCTGCGCGACCACATCGCCGTTTTCGGCGTGAACGAGCGGCAATGCGCCAAGTTCGGCGCAGCGCTGGAAGGAAGAGAACATCTCGTCGTCGTCCACCATCAGCGCGCCCTTATAGGCCATGAAGTGCTTGAAGGTGTTGATGCCCTTGTCGCGGACGATGGCTTCCATCTCGTTGAAGACCTGCTCGCCCCACCAGGTGATCGCCATGTGGAAGGAATAGTCGCAGGTGGCGCGGGTGGACTTGTTGTCCCACATGGTCAGCGCCTCGAGCAGCGACTGGCCGGGTGAGGGAAGTGCAAAATCCACCACCATGGTCGTGCCGCCGGCAAGGGCAGCGCGGGTGCCGCTCTCGAAATCGTCGGAGGAATAGGTTCCCATGAACGGCATTTCGAGATGCGTGTGCGGATCGATGCCGCCGGGCATGACGTAACAGCCAGAGGCATCGAGTACTTCGTTGCCCGAGAGATTCTGCCCGATTTCGACGATCTTGCCGCCTTCGACCTTCACGTCCGCCTTATAGGTCAGGTCGGCCGTGACGATGGTTCCACCCTTGATGACTGTGCTCATGGCGCATGCTCCAGATGTGTTAGGTTCCGATGCTGGGAGCCGTGGCCGTCAGGCCACGATCTCCGCCGTCTCGACGACTGCGTGGAACAGCACGTCCGCGCCGGCGGTCGCCCATTCCTTGGAGATTTCTTCCGCCTCGTTGTGGGAGAGGCCGCCGACGCAGGGGCACATGACCATGGTGGCGGGGGCGACCTTGGCAGCCCAGCAGGCATCGTGACCGGCGCCGGAGATGATGTTCATATGGCTGTAGCCGAGTTTCTCGGCCGCGTTGCGCACGGAAGTGACGAGCTTCGGATCGAAGGTGACCGGTTCGAAATGGCCGATGGCTTCGACCGAGCAGCCGACGCCGAGGGCATCGGCGATCTTTTTGCCTTCGGCTTCGATCTTGGCACGCATGCGATCGAGCTTTTCCTTGTCGGGCGTCCGGATATCGACGGTGAAGACCACCTTGCCCGGCAGGACGTTGCGCGAATTCGGCGAGAGGAAGACCTGGCCGACGCCGCCGACGGCCCCCGGCTGATTCTCCATCGCAACGCTCTGCACCATCTCGATGATCCGCGACATGGCAAGGCCGGCATTGACGCGCAGATTCATCGGCGTCGAGCCGGTATGGGCTTCCTTGCCGGTCAGCGTGAATTCCAGCCACCACAGGCCCTGACAGTGCGTGACGACGCCGATGGTCTTGTCCTCGGCTTCCAGGATCGGGCCCTGCTCGATGTGATATTCGAAATAGGCATGCATCTTGCGGGCGCCGACCTCTTCGTCGCCAAGCCAGCCGATGCGCTTCAGCTCTGCGCCGTAGGTCTTGCCGTCCGGGTCCTTGCGGCCATAGGCATAGTCCAGTGTGTGCACGCCGGCAAAGACGCCGGAGGCGAGCATCGCGGGTGCGAAGCGTGCGCCTTCCTCGTTGGCCCAGTTGGTGACGACGATCGGGTGCTTGGTCTTAATGCCGAGGTCGTTCATCGTGCGGACGACTTCGAGCGCTGCGAGCACGCCGAGGACGCCGTCATACTTGCCGCCTGTCGGCTGGGTATCGAGATGCGAACCGACATAGACGGGGAGCGCAGCCGGGTCGGTGCCGGCGCGGGTGGCGAACATCGTACCCATCTTGTCGACGCCGACGGTCAGGCCGGCTTTGTCGCACCATGTCTTGAAGAGGCTGCGTCCTTCGGCATCGGCATCGGTCAGCGTTTGGCGATTGTTGCCGCCGGCAATGCCGGGGCCGATCTTCGCCATGTCCATCAGCGTATCCCAAAGGCGATCGCCATTGATACGCATGTTTTCTCCTGGCGCTGCCACCATGATGCAATCCTCACCTGTTTGTCCTGGGGCACGCAAGGCGCATGCCCGAAATTGTTCCCGTTGGTCTTATTTCAAATTCCGGAGCGTCGTCTTGTTTTTCTTGCCCGGAAATCGCCAGTTGCCTTTAGGAGACATCTGACGGATAATTTGACCGATTGGTAAACATTACAACTTCCGTGGCGCGGCTCAAGACGAAAAGCACGAAAAATTCCGATAAAATTTCAGGCGATTGCCGAAATCCGACGCATCGACAGGGTGAATGAGGGAACGGCCGAAAGGCTTGGATTTCAAGGAGAAACAGAGCAGATATGGCCATCCCCAGAGCCGCCAGGACGCAGCGCCGCACCCGTATCCAGGAAGAGAAAGAGGAAATCATACTGGAAGCCGCGCTCGACGTATTTTCCGTCAGCGGCTTTCGGGGCTCGACCATCGACCAGATCGCCGAGGTCGCCGGCATGTCGAAGCCCAATCTCCTTTATTATTTCCGCACCAAGGAGGCCATGCATCGGGCCTTGATCGACCGGGTGCTGTTTACCTGGCTGGAGCCTCTGCGCGCTTTCGATGCCAACGGCAATCCCGAAAGCGAAATCCGCTCCTATATCCGCCGCAAGCTTGAGATGGCCCGGGATTTTCCGCGCGAAAGCCGGCTTTTCGCCAATGAAATGCTGCAGGGAGCACCGCATGTGGAGGACGAGCTGCGCGGACCTCTGAAGGCTCTCGTCGACGAGAAGGTGGAAGTTATCCGTGCCTGGGCAAAGGCCGGCAAGATCGCCAAATGCGATCCCTATCACCTGATCTTTTCGATCTGGTCGACCACGCAGCATTACGCGGATTTCGACGTGCAGGTGCGCGCCGTGCTTGGTGACGAGCATTCGGGTGAGGGGCGCTTCGAGGATGCCGCCCGCTATCTGGAACAGCTTTTCGTCGACGGGCTTCGGATTCGCCATAGCTGAGCGGCGGTGCGATGCCGGAAGCATAGCGGTGCATATCGCAGGTGAACGAGCTAAAGTTCCCTGATTCGATCGTGCGGACCTTGGCTATGAAAAAGGCGGCCGCACCAAGCTGCGACCGCCTTTTGAATGCTGTTATTATTCCGCCGCCTGCCGCGCCATCGGATTGTTCGGATGGGTCGTCCAGTTGGCATAGTTCGGGTCGACGACCTTGCCGGTGCGCTTGTCGAGGGCGCCTGCCGGAAGCTCTTCCATCGTGATGCAGTTCTCGACCGGGCAGACGTTGACGCAGAGATTGCAGCCGACGCATTCCTCTTCCATCACCTCGAAGCGCCTGACGCCATCGACGAAGTTGGTGATCGCCTGGTGCGAGGTGTCCTCGCAGGCGATGTGACAGCGGCCGCACTTGATGCAGGCATCCTGGTCGATCTTCGCCTTGGCGATGTAGTTGAGGTTGAGATACTGCCAGTCGGAGACATTCGGCACGGCGCGAGCGACAACATCGTCCAGAGTACGATGGCCCTTTTCGTCCATCCAATCGGAAAGGCCCGTGATCATCTCTTCGACGATCTTGAAGCCGTAGGTCATGGCCGCCGTGCACACCTGCACGTTGCCGGCGCCGAGCACCAGGAATTCCGCCGCATCGCGCCAGGTGGTGATGCCGCCGATGCCCGATATCGGCAGGCCATAGGTTTCCTGATCGCGGGCGATCTCGGCCACCATGTTCAGCGCGATCGGCTTGACGGCCGGGCCGCAATAGCCGCCATGGCTGCCCTTGCCGCCGACAGTCGGGTTCGGAGCGAAATTATCGAGGTCGACCGAGACAATCGAGTTGATCGTGTTGATCAGCGACACGGCATCCGTGCCGCCGGCCTTGGCGGCGCGAGCGGGCTTGCGGATATCGGTGATATTCGGCGTCAGCTTGGTGATGACCGGCATGCGGGTGTATTGCTTGCACCAGCGCACGACCATTTCGATATATTCCGGCACCTGTCCAACTGCGGAACCCATGCCGCGTTCGGACATGCCGTGGGGACAGCCGAAATTGAGCTCGATGCCGTCGGCTTCAGTTTCCTCGACCAGCGGCAGGATGGCTTTCCAGGCCTGTTCCTCGCAGGGCACCATGATCGAGGCGATCAAGGCGCGATCCGGCCAGTTCTTCTTCACCTGCTTCATTTCGCGCAGGTTGGTATAGAGGTCGCGGTCGGTGATCAGCTCGATATTGTTGAGACCGAGCAGGCGGCGGTCGGCGCCCCAGATCGCGCCGTAGCGCGGGCCGTTGACGTTGACGACGGGCGGGCCTTCCTCGCCGAGCGTTTTCCAGACCACGCCGCCCCAGCCTGCCTTGAAGGCGCGCTCGACGTTGTAGGCCTTGTCGGTCGGCGGCGCGGAAGCCAGCCAGAACGGGTTCGGAGATTTGATGCCAACGAAATTATTGCGGAGATCAGCCATGTCGGTTCTCCTTTCAGGCGACAGCAACGGCCGGCGTGGCGGCAGCGAGCGCACGGTTGATGGATTCGGCCGCGTCGCGACCCTGTGCCACGGCCGAGACCGTCAGGTCATCGCCGCCAAGCACGCAGTCGCCGCCGGCCCATACGCCTTCAATCGAGGTCCGGCCTTCGCTGTCGATGGCGATGCGGCCGGCCTCCATACGGAGGGCTCCGAGGCCCGAGGCTTCGAAGGTCTGGCCGATCGCCTTGAAAATCTGGTCGGCGGCGATGACGCCGACATCGCCTGTGCCGGTAAGCTTGCCGTCGCGCAGTTCGGTATATTCGACCTCGATACCGGCGACCTTGCCATCCTTGTCGAGGATGCGCTTCGGGGCCAGCCAATGACGGATGATGACGCCCTTGGAGGCGGCCAAGTCCTGCTCGAATTCCGAGGCGTTCATGTGCTCCTTGCCGCGGCGATAGCAGATCGTCACTTCTTCGGCGCCAAGCAGTTTTGCCTGTACAGCCGCATCGATCGCGGTCATGCCGCCGCCGAGAACGACGACGCGGCGGCCGATGGCGATATCGGCCTTGTTGCCGGCCTGGCGAAGGTCGGCGATATAGGCGACGGCATCGGCGACACCATCGAGATCCTCGCCTTCGGCGCGCAGCGCGTTGACGCCAGCAAGGCCGAGGCCGAGGAAAACGGCGTCATATTGCTGGGAGAGGTCGGAAAGGCTGAAATCGCGGCCGAGCGCCTGGCCGTTCCTCACCTCGATGCCGCCGATGGCGAGTACATAATCGACTTCCTTCTGGGCGAAGTCGTCGACCGCCTTGTAGGTGGCGATGCCGTATTCATTCAGGCCGCCGGCCTTTTCGCGGGCATCGAAGATGGTAACGTCATGGCCCTTCACGGCGAGACGGTGCGCGCAGGCAAGGCCGGCCGGGCCGGCGCCGATGACCGCGATCTTCTTGCCGGTGGATGCGGCGCGCGCATAGAACTGCTTGTTCTCCGCCATCGCCGTGTCGGTCGCATAGCGCTGCAGCCGGCCGATCTCGACCGGGCGCTCTTCGGCAGTGTTGCGCACGCAAGCCTGCTCGCAGAGCTGTTCGGTGGGACAGACGCGGGCGCACATGCCGCCGAGGATGTTCTGATCGAAGATCGTCTTGGCAGAGCCGATCGGATTCCCCGTCGAGATCTGGCGGATGAACATCGGAATGTCGATGGAGGTGGGACAGGCCGTCATGCACGGCGCGTCGTAGCAGAAATAACAGCGGTCGGATGCGACCAGCGCCTCATGCTTGGTGAGGCGCGGGTGAAGATCGGAAAAGTTTGCATCATATTCGGCGGGCGTGAGCCTGCCTTTATGAATCCCAGTTTCCAGTCGTCCCATTGAAGTTCCCTCTTATAGTAAACGGCTAGTGCTGGAACGGTAACTCAGCTTAAAAAATTTATCAAACGGTAAAATTTTGGAGGCAAAGCGTGCCGCTGGGCGTTCTTCAGCCATGGAAGGACTAATTCAGGAGGGCGCCCGATCATTGCTTTAAGCATATGATTTAAATAGACTTTTACTTTCTTGGAGCAGGGCTCCAAAGAGATCGGGGCGCGATGAGGATGACGAGCACCCGCCTTTGGGCCGATACGCGTCATCTCTGCGGTCGCGCTGAAATGTGAAAGACTGATGAATTTTTTTGGGTCTGCATGGAACCAAGGCCGTGCAGCATCGTTATGTCGATGTCCTGACGATGATCGCATCTCCCGATGCACGCCCAATACGTCTCAGGACTTTTACTCACGGTCCCCTCCCGATGAGTGCAAAGCAGCCAGTGCGCCGCCCTCGCACTGGCTGTTTTATTTTGTCGCTGTTATCAGCCTTAGCGGCGTCTCAGGATTTCATATTCAGTTTCGGGAATGGTGATCCGATAGCCGATGCTTCCGTCGTCAATGGCGAAGTCGGCGCGGCCGTTCATGGATGTCGGTACGACACGCTCGAGCACCGTTCGGCTGAAGCTGTTATCTTCGAACTCGTGATCAGAGGGTGTGTAGAATCGTTCCGACCATGCCACTTCGATCGCCTTCTTGCCGTCGAGTTCGGCTTCCCTGCAGTTCAGCGTGATGCTGGTTGCACCGGTCGAGATGGCGCCGTGAGATGCGGAATTGACGATGAGCTCATGCAGAGCAAGGCCCAGATGCACGGCCGCATTGGGCGTCAGATGGGCGTTGATGCCATAGATCGGCATCGGAACGCCGGCATCGGGCCAATAGGGCGCGAACTGCTTTTCCGCCAGTTCGAAGAGATAGGCGCCTCGCCAGCTGGAATCGGTGATGAGATCCTGCGAATTCGACAGGGATTGCAGGCGACCGCGGAACTTGATGAGGAAATTGTCGACCGAAAGCGTGTGGCGGGCCGTCTGCGTGGCGATACCCTGAATGATGGCGAGCAGGTTCTTGGAGCGGTGCGACAGTTCGCGCAGCAGCGACTTCAGCACTTTTTCGCGGTGGCGGCTTTCGGTGATTTCCGAGATGACCGACAGCACGCCTTGCGGCTTGCGCCCGCCGACCCGCTCCATTTTAAGTTCATAGATGCGTATGCCGTCGCCGCTGGCGATCTCGACCTCGGCGGTTGCCGGCTTGCCGCTGTCGAGCACGCCGCGCTTCAATCGGGAAAGATGCTCGCCGTCCTTTTCGCCGAAGAGATGTGAATCATTCCCGCCTATGACGACAGACGGCTGTAGATGATCCGGCAGATTGTCGGCATAACGGATCGAGAGATTTACATCCTGAAACAGAACGGACACACTGGCGCTCGCGAGCGCCCGCTCCATCAGAGCGGCCTTGCCTTCCAAACTCAAAGGCGCGCCGGGTAATGGTTCAGACGTATTCACCGGCTTGCCTTTCACACGCATTTTGGGAACCCCGCCGATAGGGTGTTCCCATTCGTAACAACTTGAACCGACCTATATAATCGTCCCGGATAACAGTCGGTAAACCGGCCGTTTCGCACACAAACGCCCGGTCAGGCTCTTTGTTCCGCCGTAAGGTTTTCACTTGAATCAGGCAGCCACCTTTGTGGTTTCGTTAAAGAAGAGTGCCTGGCTGATGAGGGCCTTCACCATGTCTGGATTGAAAGGCTTGGTCACAAGGAAGGTCGGCTCCGGCCGTTCGCCCGTCAGCAGCCGCTCCGGGAAGGCAGTGATGAAGATCACCGGGATGCTGGCAGTCTTGAGGATGTCGTTGACGGCATCGATGCCTGAGCTGCCGTCGGCAAGCTGGATATCGGCAAGCACCATGCTCGGTTTCGTCGCATTGTAGAGCGCGACCGCTTCCGCGTGTGTACGGGCGATGCCGGTAACGCGATGGCCGAGGCTTTCCACCATCTGCTCGATATCCATCGCAATCAGCGGTTCGTCCTCGATGATCATGATATCAGTCGCCACCTGGCGGGAGATTTCCTGGGAAGCAGTGTCAAGCAGGTGCATCGCGTCGCTTTCCGAAACGTCGAGGATATCGGCGATCTCGCCGAGGCGGAAACTTTCAACGGAGGCAAGCAGGAATGCCTGTCGCGCGAGCGGCGAAACCTTGGAAAGATTCACGGTGGCGCGCTGTTCCCAGGCAAAGGGAGAGGCCGGTTCAGTAATCTGAAGTGTTACGGAACCGAACAGCTTGGTGAACAGTTTATAGAGTGCGACACGGTCGCTGTCCGTGTCCGGAAAGATGGATATGTCGGCGATGATGGCTTCCAAAACCGCAGCAACATAGGCGTCCCCCGACGTCTGCGTTCCGGTCAAGGCACGTGAATAGCGCCGCAAGTAAGGAAGATGCGGCGCAATGCGTGTGGAAAGTGTCATCAATGGCTCCCGCCTTTTATAACATTCTAATTAAATACAGCCCAAAGGCCGCAACAACTAAGAAAACGTCAGTTGAGTAAAAAAGTTCCTCTTTGTCGGAACTTTTTTTAGGCAGTCGCATTACAATGCTTACAATCAGTGGACTTCAACCTTTACGATTCGTTAGGCATTGTTTTGATTGGGGTCGATCGGTCTTCCGGACGGAGACAAGGGCGTCTTATCCATGAACGCGAGAAAAATGAAAAGCGAGCGGGTTAAATGACTATCCAGAATCACGAGGACGCAGACAACAAGACATCGGATCTGCGTGCGGTGGATATCCTCGATCCCAATAATCAGATCGGCAACCGATTGCGTTCGTTCTACGCCGCCGCGCAGGACGAGGCCATTCCCGACCGCTTTCTCGATCTTTTGGAAAAGCTCGATCAGGCTGAGCGTTTGGCCTCCGCAAAGGTCTCCGAATAGGAGGTGGATGCGATGGAAACGCAAACGAGCTTCAAGCGCGAACTTCTCGCGGCTCTCCCGAGCCTCCGTGCCTTCGCCATTTCGCTGACCGGCCGTCACGACCGGGCCGATGACCTTGTCCAGGATACGATCATGAAGGCGTGGGCCAAGCAGGATCATTTCGAGATGGGCACGAACATGAAAGCCTGGCTTTTCACCATCCTGCGCAATGAGCTTTATAGCCAGATGCGCAAGAGCGGCCGCGAGGTGCAGGACAGTGACGGCGTGTTCACGGAATCAATGGCGACGCATCCCTCGCAATATGGCGCCGTCGACCTGCAGGACTTCCGCAAAGCCCTGGATCAGCTGCCGCCAGATCAGCGCGAAGCCATCATCCTTGTGGGGGCGTCGGGATTTTCCTACGAGGAAGCTGCCGAGATCTGCGGCTGCGCGGTCGGCACCATCAAGAGTCGCGTCAATCGTGCGCGCCAGCGCCTGCAGGAATTGCTGGATATTTCCGGCGAGGCAGATTTTGGTCCGGACGCCACCTCGGCACCGCTGACATCAAAGGCATTCGCTTTCTAGAGCAGTTCCAGCAAAAGTGCCAAGCGATTTTGCATCCGGGACTGCGTAAAAACAAGAAGATAGAGCGTTTTCGCGATTCGAAGAAAGGCGGAAATGCTCGAAGAAAAGGCCCGGCGCTATCGACCGGGCCTTTTATCGTTACAACTTATTTATGGCTTCACGAGCTTCGCGCCAAGTTGTCGGCAAGGCAACGATTTCGCTTTGCGACGTGTGTCGATTTGGAAATGCCGGATCAATCGTCTTCGTCGCGCGCGCCGAACAGATTTCCGAAGAGAAGAGCGGCGGCGATGGCCGCCGTCATTAACGGTTGCTTGCGCACGAGGCCGAGCGCTGCGGCCGCTACCGATTCCATCGCCAGCATACGTTCCCGGGCGCGCCGTTTCTCCTGCTGATTGATGATGGCCATAATAATGAGGACGATCAGCCCGAGCAGAAGGGCACCTGCGGCAATCAGCAGGGCAGAAACCGCCCCGCCATAGATCGTTGCCAGCCAGATGGCTGCCGCTATAAGCGCGAAAGCATAGGCCGTCAGCAGGAGGAGAGCCGCGATCACGATGAAAATACCGTTGCGCTTGGTTCGCGCAACGGTGCGGTTGAATGTGCCTGACAGGAGCAGGCCGAGAATCGGAGCGATCATCCCGCCACCCTAGCGGCGAGACAGAAGCAGAGCGACGGCCAGGCCGAATGCAGCCGCCGCGCCGATGGTGGCGACGGGATGCTGACGCACGGTCCTGCGCACTTCGCGCGAACCTCTCGTATAGCCGCGCTGCAGATCGCGCAGCAGCTCCTCGCCGCGAACCGTCAGATCGTCCAAATTGGATTCGGCGGTCGCGCGCAATTTCTTACCATGCCTCGCGCCGCTTTCACCGATCAGCTTGGCAAAGGCTGCAACTTCTTCGCGCAGCGACTCGATTTGATCTTCGATGCTTGCCTCGACATCGTGCAGGCTGCTGCCATTACGCTTACCGCGCGCCGAATGAAGGATGGATGTAGCCATGTTCAGCTCCCTTTCGCTTTGCTTCGGCGCCCGAAGGCACCTGTTATTCGCTATGATCGGAGGTCTTTTGACACACCGACGGCGTTCGGAACATCGTTTCCGATCACTCGCTCTCAACGCGCGGATGCAACAAAAGGTTCCAGAAGCCGCCGGATCGGGAGTTCTCAACCATCGAGCGCGCTATGAGCGAGGACGAATGGAGCACCATCGGCGGGAACGCGATTGACCTGCAAGTTGCAGCCGAATACGTCCTGAAGATGCCGATCGGTCAGCACCTCCTTGACCGCACCCTTGGCCTGCAGCCGGCCGTTCTTCAGCAGAACCATCCGGTCGGCAAAAAGTGCAGTAAGGTTGAGGTCATGCATGACGGCAACGACCCCGCCGCCACGCCGGCAGAATTGCCGGGCAAGCGTCATGATGGTGAGCTGATGACTGATGTCGAGGCTGGAGACCGGCTCGTCGAGAAGCAGCCAACACGGCCTGCCGTCTATGACGGGCTCGGAAATCTGACATAGCACCCGGGCGAGCTGCACCCGTTGCTGTTCGCCGCCGGAAAGCTCCTGATAGAACCGCCCTTCGAAGCCGTCGAGATCGACGGCGGCAAGCGCCTCCGTCGCGGTGCGGTCAGCCTGCTCCGGATAACGGTTGCGGCCGCTTGTCAGGCCCATGCGGACAATCTCGCGGACCGCAAAGGGGAAGGAGATCGAGCTTGCCTGCGGCAGCACGCCCCGCATTTCGGCAAGTTGCCAGGCCTTGAGGCCGGCAATCTCAGTGCCGTTCATTCGGGCGCTGCCGCGATAGGCGAGTTCGCCGGAAATGGCTTTCATGGTCGTGGTCTTGCCGGAACCGTTCGGCCCGCAGATTGCCGTCAGCGTTCCAGCCTCGGCCGTGAAGGATATGTCCTCAACGACCGGTTTGCCGGCAAGCCGGACGCTCAGATTGGAAACGTCAATCATCGGAGGCTCACAGGCTGAGGCGCGAGCGCTGCCTGAGCAGCATCCACAGGAAGAACGGACCGCCGACACCGGCCGTCAGAATGCCGATCGGCAGCTCGGCCGGAGAAACGAGGATGCGGGCGACCACGTCTGCTACGACCAGCAAGGAGCCGCCGAGGAGTGCCGAGGCAGGCAGCAGGAACCGATGGTCGGGACCAATCACCATGCGCAGGATATGCGGGACGACGATGCCGACAAAACCGATGCCGCCACTGACGGCGACCGATGCGCCGACCGCCGCGGCCACGCTGACGATGGCGATATTCTTCAGCCGCTGCACCGATATACCCATGTGGAAAGCGGCCGCTTCGCCGAGCGTCAGCGCATTCAGTCCGCGTGCCATGAAGGGAAGGGGTAGAAGCGAAAGGACGATGATCGGGCCGGCACCTGCGACCTTGCTCCAGGTCGAGCCCGCCAGCGATCCCATGCTCCAGAAGGTCAAGTCGCGCAACTGCCGGTCGTCGGCCATGTAGATGAGGATTCCGGTTGCCGCCAGCGCGAGTGAACCGAGCGCGATGCCGGCCAGCAGCATGGTTGCGATCGATGTCTGCCCGTACCGGGTCGCGACCTTATAAAGCAATATCGTCGTTGCCAGACCGCCGATGAAAGCGGCGATCGGCAGGGAAAAGATCCCGAAGAGATGTGCGAGAGGGGCGAGCACGCCGCCACCGAGGACGATCATGGCGACCGCACCGAGGCTGGAACCGGCAGACACGCCGATCAGGCCGGGATCGGCGAGCGGATTGCGGAAAAGGCCCTGCATGACCGCACCCGAAACCGCCAGCCCGCCGCCGATCAGGAAGCCGAGGACGGCGCGGGGCAGGCGGATATCGAAAATGACGATGCGGTCGCGGATGCTGAGGCTGCTTTCCGCGCTGCCGCTCAGCATGCCCGTTATCACGTCGATGACCGAAGCATTCGACGCGCCTGTCGTGATCGAAAAGAGAAAGGCAACGGCCGAAACCATGACCAAGCCGGCGATGACGAGGATCGCAAGTGCGGTGCGATCCCCTTGGCGGCGGTGTGCCGTGGCTTGCGACATCTGCTTCAGCCCTGCCATGGCATCGTTGAATGCCACGTCAGCCTCCGTAGATCGCCGCGTTCAGCTCGCGGATGGCGCTGGCCGTGCGTGGTCCGAAACCGAGCAAATGCAGGCCGTCCATGCGCACGATCGCCTTGTGGCTGGCGGCCGGCGTCAGCGAAATGGCTGGCTGCTTGAGCAGATCTTCATTCGACATAGACAGCGGGCCCTCGCGATCCATGATCAGGATGACGTCAGGCTTGGCTTCGATGATCGCTTCGTCCGTCACCGACTTGTAGCCGGAAAAGCCGTTGATCGCATTGATGGCGCCGGTCAGCTTGATGATGCCGTCGGCGGCCGTGTCGCTGCCCGAGGCCATGATCTTGCCGTTCTGGTTGCTGAGCACGAAGAGGACGCGCTTGCGCTCGGCCTCCGGGCGCTTGGCGGAATCGTTGATCGCGGCATCGAGATCGGCGGCGACCTTGTCTTCCAGGACCTTGGCCTTGTCCGGCACGCCAAGCAGCGCGCCGACGGCTTCAATCTTTTTCAGAATGCCGTCGCGATCGTAGGTCTGCGGCACAGTCTCGAAAGGCAGGCTGGCATTGCGCAGCACGGCCAAGGCTTCCGGCGGCCCGGAACCTTCCACCGCGATGATGGCTGTGGGATTGACGGCCAGAATGCCTTCTGGCGATAGCGCGCGCATATAGCCGACATCAGGAAGTTTGGTCGCTTCCTTCGGATAAAGGCTGGTGGAGTCACGGGCGATGAGCCGCTTTTCTTCACCGAGCGCATAGACGATTTCGGTCACATCGCCGCCGATGGAGACAAGGCGGGAGGTATCCGGCGTCTTGGCCGCTTCGGCAGCGCGTGCGTGCCGCACGAAGCTGCCGAGCCCGGCGATCGGATTGACAGGCGCGAGCGGCAGGGCCATCACCGCCATGGTCAGGGCGATTTCCCACGGCCTGATGTGCTTCAAGTTCTTAAACATCGTCATGAACATCTCTTATGCGGCGATGCTGGCGCCTGATCTCGTCAAGTTTTCCAGGATAGCGCGCCAGTCGCGACGCTCGTCGAAGCCTTCCTTACGCTTGCCGAAGAACTGGATGATCATCTCGCCCTTGGCATTGTAGGCTTCCAGCGAGGTGACATGGCCGTCCTTGGTCGGCTTGCGCACGACCCATGCCTCGGCGATGTGGTCCTGACGCAGATGCAGATGGAAGGTCGGGTCCATGATGTTGATCCAGGGACCCATGGTCTGCACGTTGTGGATCGGGCCGGAATGGATCTGCACGGTGCCTTCGTTGGCTACGAAGCACATGATCGGCAGGCCCTCGCGCACGCAGGCATGCATCATTTCAGCGACGGCACCGGCATCCAGTTTCCATGCATAATCATCGCCGACGGTGCGGATCGCGTCCTGGCGGCCGATCTTCAGCTTTTTCAGCATGCCGAAGAATTCGTGCGTATCGGTCATGCGGCTCCAGTGGTCGCGCAGCTCGTCGCGGCTGACATCGCCGTCCGTCGCGCCATTGTCGTAACCTGAACGATCTTCGACGAATTCCTGCGACTGGTCTTCGATGAGCAGTTCGGCAACCATGGCGTGATAGGCCTCGACATTCGAATCGGGGCGCAGATGCACCTTGTGGACGGCATCACCGGCCTTGTCGAAGAATTGCAGGCTCAACCTCTTCTGGTCGCCATCCGTCTTGGTGACGGCGAAGCCATGCACCCAGCGCTTCGGGAAGATGCGCAGATCGATATTCTCGCCAAGCACAATCGCCGCCTGCGCGCCGAATTTCATGTTCTCATAGACGCCGATTTTCTCATGCACCGCGCTTTCGTTGCGCGACAGCGCCATGATCTCGCCGAGCGAGGCAATCCGCTCCAGGAAGCGATCGACGCTGGCATCGATGCGGATGGCCGAAATGCCGACTTCGGCCGCGACCAGCGCCGCTTCGGAAATCTCGAGGCGGGCAGCGATGTCGCGCTCGCGCATCTTCGGGTTCTCAGCACGGAAAGCGCGAATTTCGGCGGGGGTCGGGCGGCTCGTCTTATTCATCTGTCATGCCTATTTGTTGAGTATGAGTTTGCCTTGGCGCGTAATCTTCATGCGGTAGATGACGCCCTCGTGCTTGATCATGATTTCGGTCTGGCCCCGGAAAATATCCGTGCTCTCGACAATTCGTATCTGTGGTGCGGCCATGCATTGCACCGGCGGCGTAGGGGTCTTCTCAGCAATCATCCTGTTTAGTTTTGCCTGAAGTTCATCTGGGGCCGAACCGTTGTGCGGCCAAATTTATCTTGACTCTCTTACTCATGGTTTCATAAACACACAATAGGATACCTATAGAGTCAAGTTTAAATTTTCGACGATACACGCCAGGGCCGCGCTGGTCGGGCGAGCGGCGTCAAACACAGACAGGAGACATGCCGATGCTGACGAAAACGATCTTGGCGCTCGCCGCCTCGGGGCTGTTTGCAGCGGCATCTTCTGTTTCTGCTTTCGCTCAGGATGCGAATTCCGCGGCACCCGCATCGGCTGCGCACAAGCTCACCGTCGAGCTCAATGCATTGGCTCCCTCGCAGAAGGGATGCATGATGACCTTCGTTGCCGAAAACGATATGGCGACACCGATCACCAAGATCTCGTTCGAGCTTGCCTTCTTCAATGACAAGAATGCCGTCGACCGGGTTACGGTGCTCGACTTCCGCGACCTGCCGCTCAGCAAGAAACGTGTGCGGCAATTCGACATGCCGGGGGTCAAATGCGAAACGGTGTCCCGCATCATCATCAATGACACGCCGGTCTGTGATGGTCCGGCCGCCGGCGAATGCAAGGCCGCATTGACGACCCGCTCGCAGACCGCAGTTCCCTTCGAGGGCTGAAGCCATGGCAATACGCTCGGCGAAAGTTTCCATGGACCGCCGCGCCAACGGCGGCTTGAATGACAACTATCCGAGCGTGCTGCCCGGCCACGAACTGGCCGGCCTCGAGGGCGTGCCGCGACCGCCGGCCGGCGAGGCTGTAGTGCATTACAGTCGTTTCGCGCAGATCAGTTCCTATCCAGATCATCCAAGCGAGGCTGCCCCCGATGAGACGGCGGAGCACCTGCCGATGGACGCGCTGCCCGAAAGGTCGGGTGAAGCCGTTGCTGGGCGCAAGATGTCGCTGCTTCTTTCCGGCGTGGGATCCTGCCTGTTCCATGCCGTTATCGTTATCGTGCTGCTGTTTACCTTTGTCGCCACGCCGGAAGATGCGCAGGAGGAGGCGGGCGATACTGTCAGCGTTATCATGATCGGCAATTCCGATGCCGATCAGATGGCTGCTGGCGAGGACAATCCGCAACCCGAACCGGAGCAGGTAACTGCGGAGGCCGTGCCGCCGCAGACGGTTCAGCCGACCGAAGTCACGCCCGCCGAACAGTCGCAGCCGCCGCAGCCTGATGTCGTTCAGCCGCAGACAGTAGAGACGCAACAGATGCAAACGGCGGAGCCCGTTGAGCCCGTGGAGCAGACCCAGCCCACCGCAGTCGCGCCTGAGCAGCCGCAGATTTTGGCGACGCAGGCGCCGGCCGAGACGACGGTCATCCAGCCTGCCGAACCGGTGCAGCCTGTGGATACACAGGTCGCGGAAGTTCAGCCGACCGAGCCGCCGCCAAAGATCGTAACGCCCGTCGAAAAGCCGAAACCGGTTGAGCGGCCGAAGGAAGTGAAGAAGCCCGTCGCTAAAATCGCGAAGGTGAAATCTGGATCGCGTGGTGAGAGCGAGCAGGATTCCAAGCGGGGGTCCGTCGATGGCACCGAGGCAGCGCAATCCGATCAAAATTCTCAGTTGAATGCGCGTAAGACAGGCTCCGGCGATGCGGCAATTGCGAATTATACCGGCAAAGTGCAGGCCCGCATTAAACGCTACGTGCAACGCGTACCGTCGAAGTATGAAAAGGGCCTGACACTCGTCGTGCGTTTGACGATTGGTTCGAACGGCGAACTTCGGTCTCTTTCCGTGGCGCGCAGTTCCGGAGATTCCGACTTGGATCAGGCTGTGATCGAGCAAGTGCGGAAGGCCGCCCCATTTCCCTCGCTGCCTTCCGAATGGGGTAAGCCGACTTGGCCGTTCACGCAGGCGGTTCAGGTCGGAGGGCGATAATAGCCGCTTCTCTCGTCTAAAATATGATGAAAACTCTCAACTTTATACTTTACTATAAAACTCATGTTTATTAAGGTCGCCTCACGCTTGGTGGAATCGAGCGTGCAAGAGCAACCAGCAAACGGGTGATGTATGGCGCGTAAGGGGAAGAAGGATTTGGGCCGCGAGAGCCGCGAAGCGCAGACAACGGCGCAGGTTTCCGGGAAATCCACTCTCGATGTGCGCAGCTTCCTCTATGTGGGCGGCCGCGATTGCCAGGTGGCGCATCTTCGCCAGATCGCCAGCAATTTCGGTGCCGAACTGATCCACCATGATGGCGGTCTTCGTGAAGCGGTTTCGCGCATCGACACGGTACTGCCCTCGGTCGACTGTGTCTTCTGCCCGATCGATTGCATCAGCCATGATGCCTGCCTGCGCGTGAAGACGGGCTGCAAGAAGTTTGGCAAGGCCTTCATCCCCTTGCGCAATGGCAGCAAGTCCAGCCTCGAACGGGCACTGCAGACGATGAAAGAACGAGACGCTTCCAGATGATCGATAATGGCCCCGAGGGGTTTATGCTGATCGGCCTGCACAAGCTGGCCGCACAGAATGGCGATGGGCTTGTGCCCGAACTCTACGAATTGCTGATGCGTCGCGCCGATGATCAACGACGGGCGGCAAATGTCGCGACGTTTCCCGCCTGGAAGACGCGGCAGCCGAGAGAGGCGCCGGAGCAACCATTCGACGCAGCGAGCCGCAATGGCGCAAATGTCGTTGCCTTTGCGCCCGACGCGGATAAGACTGTCGCCCGTCGTAAAAAGGTTTGATCGTCGAACGAGGTTGCCATGTATATCGCCATGAACCGCTTCAAGGTCGTCATCGGTTTGGAGGGCGAATTCGAAGAGGTTTGGCGCGGGCGCGATTCCCGCCTATCGGACGTGCCCGGTTTTCTCGAATTCCGCCTTCTGCGCGGAAAATCGAGCGTGGAGGAGGGCTATACGCTGTTTTCCTCGCACACGACCTGGCACAGCGAAGATGATTTCATCAACTGGACGAAATCCGAGCATTTTCGCCTGGCGCATCGCAATGCCGGCGAGAACAAGCGGCTCCATTGGGGGCCGCCGCAATTCGAGGGTTTCGCTGTCGTTCCGGGGATTTGAAGCAGCGTCCCTTACCTTGGTAAATAGCTTTCTCTCAGGCCTTGGCCGTACCGGTTCTGAAAAAGGCGCCGAGCGCTATCGCCGCCCAGCCGGCAATCATGCCCATTCCGCCCGTCGGAGCGGCCATCGGAAAGAGCGAGCCGCCGCCGAAATGCCTGTTGATGAGATCACCGGCAAAGATCAGCGTTCCCAATCCGAGCAAGATTGCAGCAATAGGCGCTGTGCGGATCCGGTCATAGCCGGCATAGAGCGCCAGGAGGGCAGGGGCGTGGGCGAGGCTCATGGTAGAGGCTGCGCCGAGGAAATGCGTGTCGCCGCCATGGGTTGCGGCCGCAGCCAGCGCGACACCGCCGCCGCCGAGGATGCCGGCGACAAACAGGGTGGTCGGACGGATTGCTGCACCGATGGTCATATCTTCCTCATTCCCTGTTCTGCATATGGAAGGCCAGACGCTCCACCGGCTCCCAGATGATGGCCCGCAGTTTCTCGTTTTCAATGGTTTCATCCATGGCGCGGCGGAAGCATAGCAGCCATTCGTCACGCTCCTTCGGGCCGATGGCGGCGACGAAATGCCGGCTGCGCAGACGAGGATGGCCGCGCTTTTCGATGTAGAGCTGCGGCCCACCGAGATAGCCGGTCAGATATTCGTAGAATTTCTCCTGCGAGCCTTCGAGGCTCGGCGGGTGCACGGCGCGGCAATTTGCGGCCTCCGGCAGCGTATCCATCAATTCGTAAAAGCGTGATGTCAGCGCCCGCACAGCTCGGTCGCCGCCGATCGCTTCGTAGAGTGTGATGGTTTCTTCGCTCAAGCCCAGGCCCCTGTTTGCGATGTCCTACATGGCAACTCAGGGGCGTCGTCGCAACTGTCCAAGCGGCCGGTGCGGCGTTTCGGCGCGACTATTTTTTGGCAGTCAGCTGGAAAGCATCGCTTTCACCGGGGATAAGATCGAGCGGCCAAACGGTCTGACGCGTCTTTCTTGGATACTCGTGGCTGTAGGCGGGCATGCTGGAAAGCAGGATTTCCGCAAGTTCGACGCCAAGATCGTGTACCGACGTGCGAAAGCAGGTCAGCGCCGGCTGCAGGAATTTGGCGCGCGGCGCCTCGCGGAAGCTGACGACCGCTATATCGCGCCCAGGGATGATGCCGGCTTCCATCACGCGCCGATAGAAGCCGATCGCCATCAATTCGTAGATCAGGATCACAGCCGTCGGCCCGTTTTCGAGGCCCAGCAACTCGTCGGCGACCTGATAGCCGCCTTGTTCGCTCGATTTGGCGCGAATGACGAGCGCGGGATCATAGGCGATGCCATGCCGCTCCAGCGCCCGGCGATAGCCGTCAACGAAGATGAAGCCGAGATTGATGTCGCTTGAGGGTGCGCTCACCGCGATGCGGCGATGTCCATGCGCGACCAGCCGGTCGACGGCAGCATTGGCGACGCCGTCAAAATCAAGATCGGCCCAGGGGTGCTGGGTGCCTGACAGGCTGCGGCCAAGCGCTGCAAAGGGGATTTTCGCCTTGGCAAGCAAGTCGAAACGCTTGTCGACGCGCTGCGTCTCCGAGATGATCAGCGCATCGACGATCCGTCTCGCCACCATGCGCTTCAGATATTCATAAGGGTCCTCGTCATGCGGGCAGGGGAGCATGACGAGATCGAGCTTGTGGCGTGAGAACACGCTCTGCAGCCCGCCCGTCACCGTCAGGAAGAAATTGTCGCTGTTTTCAACCGTTTCGCGGCTGGATTGGATCATCAGGCCGATGACGTTGGTGGTGCCCTGTCGCAGGCTGCGGCCGGATTGGTTGGCGACATAGCCGAGTTGCTCGGCAGCGGCGAGAACGCGCTTGCGGGTCTCCTCGTTGACATCAGGCTTGCCGTTCAATGCGCGTGATACCGTGCCGATCGAAATATCGAGATGCTCGGCAAGCTGACGAATTCCCTTCATCGGCCGCAGTTTTCCTCCATGCGCCATTTTCCGTAGTCCTCCTCTATTGACACAGGAAAATCTTTTCGCATAGTATCGTAAACGTTTACGGAGCGCGTGTCATGAGGGGTTTACGCACCGCCCGCTGGAGGACATCGTGAAATTTAATGCCATTTTGTGCGGGTGCGGAGCTATGTCCAAGGGCTGGCTCAGGGCCATCACCTCGACGCCGACGCTTGCCGAATCCATTCAGATTGTCGGTCTGGTCGATCTCAATCGGGCGACCGCCGAAAGCCTTGCGCAGGAATTCTCTCTCGACGGTGCCGTCATCGGCTCCGATCTTGCCGAGGTCATTGCGGCGACCAAAGCGGATCTCGTCTTCGATATCGTCATTCCCGCCGCGCGTTTCGGCGTGGTTTCGACGGCGCTGAAGGCCGGCTGCCATGTTTTGAGCGAAAAACCGATGGCGACGTCGCTCGCCGAGGGCGCTGCGCTGATCGAGCTAGCCGCTAAAACTGGCAAGGTCCATGCCATCATCCAGAACCGCCGCTTCATCTCCGGCATCCGCCGCATGCGACGTTTGGTGGAAGAGGGGGCGATCGGCGACCTTACGGGTGTCCATTGCGATTTCTTCCTTGGCCCGCATTTCGGCGGCTTCCGCGAGGAGATGGACAATGTGCTGCTGCTCGACATGGCAATCCACACCTTCGATGCCGCTCGCTTCGTGTCCGGCAAGGTGCCGCTCTCGGTTTATTGCCTTGAAAAGAACCCTGTAGGCTCCTGGTACAAGCATGGTGCATCAGCGCATGCGCTCTTCGACTTTTCCGATGACGTCGTCTTCAGCTATCGCGGTTCCTGGTGCGCCGAGGGTCGTCGCACGAGCTGGGAAAGTGAGTGGCGGCTCACCGGCAGCAAGGGCATGCTGACCTGGGACGGCGAAGATAGTTTCGAAGCCGCTGTCGCCGGCAACGAGCCGGGCCTGCTGCATGGTTTCATGCCGATCGAGGTCCCCGAGCCGAAACATGAAGAGGAGACGCACGGCCACGCCAGCGTCATCGCATCCTTCATCGAAGCGATCAAAACCGGCAAGCCGCCCGAGACAGCGAGCTCTGACAACATTCGCAGCCTTGCCATGGTTCTAGGCGCCATCGAGAGCGCCAAGACCGGCCGGCGCGTCGACATTTCAGCACAAGGACAATGACATCATGACAAATCCGGCAAAGGCCATCCGCATCGGCACGATGATCAGGGCGACGAACGAGGATGCTGCCCAGAACATCGCCAAGATCGCCGATCTTGGCTTCGAGAGCTTCGAGCCCTTCTTCTGGCAGAGCACCAACGGTCAGAACCTTGTAGAACTCGGCAAGCGCTGCCGCGAGGCCATCGGTGACCGCGACATCACGATCTCGACCCTCGGCATGTTCGGCAATCCGCTTGAAGAGCGCGAGATGGACCTGCAGACGCTGCAGGGCTGGAAGGATTGCATCGACAACGCCCATCATTTTGGCGCGACCTGCGTTGCCGGCTTCACCGGCCGTATCCGCAACCGGCCGCTCACCGATAGCCTGCCGCGCTACAAGCAGATCTGGAGCGAGCTTGCCAAGCGTGCCGCCGACAAGGGCATCAAGATCGCCTTCGAAAATTGCGCCATGGACGGCAATTGGGCGACCGGCGATTGGAACATCGCACATAACCCCGATGCCTGGGAGCTGATGTTCAATGAGACCCCGGATGACAATCTCGGCCTGGAATGGGAGCCGTGCCATCAGATGGTGTATCTGATCGAGCCGCTGCCACAGATCCGCAAATGGGCGAAAAAGATTTTCCACGTCCACGGCAAGGATGCGACAATCCGCTGGGATGTCATCAAGGAGCACGGCATCTTCGGCAAGGAGAAGTTCGTCTTCATGCGCACGCCGGGCTTCGGCGACAGCAACTGGACCGACATCATCTCCGAGTTGCGCTTGGCCGGCTGGTCTGGCTCCATCGACATTGAAGGCTGGCATGACCCGGTCTATCGCGATGCACTCGAAATGACTGGCCAGGTTCATGGCCTGAACTATCTCAAGGCAAGCCGGGGTGGGGACTTCGTCGAGTAATACATGCATTTGCAGAACTGCATCGATTTAGGAGGCAAGTTGTGCGTTAATGAAACGCCCTGAGTGATCGACGCTTAGGGCATGACGGATACCCGAACGGAGGAACCCGAGCGTCCGAACCTTCCCATGGGACAGGCGGGCGCTTGGCGCAGGTAAGAGGAAAACGCCGATGGCAGCGCGGGCCATGTCATCGGACAGATACCGTCACGGTTCGCATGGTGGAGGAGAATGTATGAATATTTTTTCGAAGCTGGCGATCTCCGCCGGCATGTCGCTTCTACTTGCCGCCGGTGTGGCGCAAGCGCAGGGCAAGACATTTAACGTCTGGTGGTTCGAACTGCCGGACACTTCGCAGGCCAAGGCATGGACCAAGGCGCTCGACGAGCTGAAAGCCAAGCATCCTGACGTTACCATCAATTTCGAGCAGAAGACCTTCGAGCAATTGCAGAAGGCAGGCAGCCTCATCCTCAATTCGGATCAGGCCCCGGATGTTCTGGAGTACAACAAGGGCAACGCCACGGCTGGCCTCGTTGCCTCGCAGGGCCTGTTGACGCCGCTCGACGATCAATTCAAATCGCGCGGATGGGACAAGATTCTCAACGAAACGAATAGCCAGCTCAGCAAATACGATGGGAACGGCATCTACGGTTCCGGTCCGATTATCGGTATTCCCGTCTATGGCGAATTCGTTTCGGTTTTCTACAATATCGACATGTTCCAGGCCAATGGCGTGAAAGTGCCGACCACGCTCGACGAGTTCGAAGCTGCGCTCGACACTTTCAAGAAGAAGGGCATTACGCCGCTCGCCTATGGTACGGTGGATTCCAACGCACAGCACCTGGTCTATACGCTTGCTCTGACACAGGCTGACGACACCTGGGTCAAGAACTATCAGGGGCTGAAGGCACCGCTTGATACCAAACCCTTCCTGTTCGCCGCCCAGAAGATCGCCGACTGGGTGAGCAAGGGTTATATTTCGAAGGATTCGACCGGCCTGAAGGGTACGGGCGGCGCCGACAATCTCTTCTCGTCGGGCACAGCTCCGATGTTTGTCAGCGGCACCTGGAACAACGGCAACTTCGCGAGCTCGATCAAGAACTTCAAGTGGAGCCAGTTCATCTTCCCGACCACGAAGTACAGCGTGGGTTCGACCGGCAACCTGTTCATGGTGCCGAAGAGCGCGAAGAACAAGGATCTCTCCTACGAGTTCATCGATCTTGTTCTGAGCAAGGAAAACCAGAACCAGCAGGCCAATCTTGGTGGCGTTGCCATCGCCGCCGATCCGGCCTCAGTCACTGACGAAGTCGGCAAGCGCAACGTCGAGCTCTTCAACCAGATCTCCAGCAAGGGCGGCCTCGGCTTCTACCCGGACTGGCCGGTGCCTGGTTACTACGAACTGCTGATCCAGGCGACCACGGGTCTTGTCAACGGTTCGACCACGCCTGATCAGTTCGCGGCGCGCCTGAAGAAGGCCTACGACGACGTGCAGGCAGCGCAGTAACACCATCGGCGACAATCACAACGGCAAGACGGCTTTGATGCCGTCTTGCCGTATCGGACTGGAGGATTTCGATGGATAAGTCGAAGAGCGCCGGCAGGGCGGGGTACTATTTCTACATGATCCCCGGCGTGCTCGGGTTTGTTCTCGTCGTGCTCGTTCCGCTGATTGCCAATTTCGTCATCAGCTTCACGACATGGAAGGGCGGCGTCATTCCGCCGCGATATGTTGGCTTTGAGAATTATCAGCGGCTGCTTCACGATGCGGCTTTCTGGGGTTCCATTCAGCATACGCTGCTGTTCATCATCTCGATGACGATCGTGCCCATCATATTGGGGCTGGTGCTGGCGGCCGTGCTGTTCGACTATATCAGCGCGCAATTCAGCCAGACATGGTCGAGCTTCTTTCGCGCAGGCTTCTACCTGCCGCAGATCCTGCCGCTGACCGCAGCGGGCGTATTATGGGCGTGGATTCTCAACCCCATCGGCATCATCAATGCGGTGCTGAAGGCGATCGGCCTCGATTTCATGGCCAAGAACTGGCTCGGGGATGCCACCTATGCGCTATGGGCGGTTTCGGCCGTCATCGTCTGGGTGCAGGTGGGCTATTGCTTGGTCGTGTTCATGTCCGGATTGGCGCGCGTCGATCCTTCGCTTTACGAGGCCGCGGAGCTCGACAATGCGAGCTGGTTCGCGCGTTTCCGCGCCATCACCATTCCGATGCTGATGCCTGAAATTTTCGTCGTCGCGCTGACGACGCTGATTGCGGCGCTCAAGGTCTTCGCGCCGATCTATGTTCTGACATCGGGCGGACCGGATAATGCAACGACGGTTCCATCCTATCTGTCATACTATCATTTCTTCACGACAAACCGCGTCGGATACGCGGCAGCCATCGCGACGCTGCAGACGGTCATGACCATCATACTCGGCATCCTCTTCCTGCGTATGCAGTCGAAGCAGGCCGAAGGAGGGCATTGAGATGGCAACGGCATCCTCGATTTCCACACACATCGTTTCGACGGAACATCGCGCAAGAAGGGGTTTCGGCCGCTGGGTCGTTCTGGGCATCCTGCTGGTTTTCCTTGCAGGCACGCTGTTTCCGTTCTTTCTCGCGGCAGTCAACGCTATCAAGACGCCCTCAGACTATGCCGCCAATGGTCCGCTTGCTCTTCCGCACAGTTTCGATCTGACGGCGCTCAAGAATTTCTGGGCGACTGTCGATTTCCCCCGCAAGCTCTTCAACAGCGTTCTTATCAGCGGATGCACCGCCATTCTGGCTGTCGTTCTTAGCCTGCTGAATGCTTATGCCATCGGCATAGGCCGCGTGCGTGGCGGGCAAGGGCTTCTCGTCCTGCTGCTGATATCCATCATGGCGCCGCAGGAAGCTTTGGTCTATCCGCTCTATTATATGTCGAAGCAGGTCGGCCTGTTCGACTCGATGCTCTCGGTTATCCTGATCATCGGTGTGCTGCATACCGCATTCGGCACCTATCTTCTATCTTCGGTGATGGCGACCTTCCCACGTGAGATCATCGAGGCGGCGCAGATCGACAATGCGACGCGGTGGCAGATTCTCTTGATGGTGATCGTGCCGGTCCTGCGCCCGACACTCGCGGTGCTGGCGACCTTCTTCTTCATCTGGACGTGGAACGAATTCCTGATCCCGCTGGTATTCCTCGTTTCCAACAACAATCAGACGGTCTCGGTCGCCATGGGCGTGCTGTCGGGTGCCAATACCCAGGACCCGACGGCAATTGCCGCGGCCTCTCTGCTTGGCATAACGCCGACGATCATCTTCTTCCTGATTTTCCAACGGACCCTGACGCGCGGTGTCGCGGTCGGTGCGGTCAAATAACCAATGCGGAAGCCCCGTTCGGCGAAAGCCGCCGGGCGGGGCGCGACGAATGGCAAGTTCGATCAATTCGATTTTTCCGCAGGAGGCGTAAAGTGGCAGGTATCAATATCAAATCCCTCACCAAGCATTTCGGTGCCGTGCAGGTTCTGAACGACATCGATCTGACGATTGAGCGCGGCGAGTTCGTCGTCTTCCTCGGGGGCTCTGGCTGCGGCAAGTCGACCTTGCTGCGCATGATTGCGGGTCTCGAGACGATCACCAGCGGCGAGATCTGGATCGGCGGAAAGCGGGTCGATCAATTGCCCCCCGGCGAGCGCGGCGTGTCGATGGTCTTCCAATCCTATGCGCTCTATCCGCACATGACGGTTCGCGACAACATGTCCTTCGGCCTGAAAAATATCAAAACGCCCAAGCACGAGATTGCCAGGCGCATCGAAGAAGCCGCAAAGATCCTCGAAATGCCGCATCTCTTGGATCGCAAACCTTCGGCTCTCTCCGGCGGTCAGCGCCAGCGTGTCGCGATCGGCCGCGCCATCGTGCGAGAGCCCGACGTCTTCCTTTTCGACGAGCCGCTCTCCAACCTCGATGCCGGCCTGCGCACCCGCACGCGCGTCGAGCTGGCGCAGTTGCATGAGCGGCTGGGTGCGACGATGGTCTTCGTCACCCACGACCAGGTGGAGGCGATGACGCTCGCGGACCGTATCGTGCTCTTGAACAACAAAAAGATCGAGCAAGTGGCGACCCCAGTCGAGATCTATACCCGCCCTGCGACCCGGTACGTCGCCCAGTTCGTCGGCTCACCCGGTATGAACTTTATCAACATAGCTGGTGTTGGCGAGGCAGGCGGGCTGGCGACGGCAACGCTGCCGGACGGCTCTGTCATCAAAACGGCGGTCGCGCTCAATGGCCTTGCGAATTCCGGACTGACGCTTGGCATCCGTCCGGAGCATCTGGTCGTTACATCGGCGGAGAAGGGCGATATCGGCGGTCAGGTCGAGACCATCGAACGTTTGGGCGACCGTTCGCTCGTTCACGTCCGGCTCAAGGACGGCTCGAAGATCATCGGCACGGATCCCGGCATGACGACGATCACGACCGGCTCGCCGATCGCCTTCACTGTCGATGCAACGAAGGTCAGCATCTTCGATGAGAATGATGCCGCCCATCATTCCGTAAACTAAGGAGGGAGGACACAAAGATCAGCCATTTTCGATAAGCTTCAGAGGCGATCAAGTAGGTCGTTGACGAAACCGTCCAACTGGTATGTTATGCCACCATGTCCACTGCGCACCATAGAAAGAAGCAGCCATTGTTTGTCCGCCAGCAGTTGCTGGAGGTCGCGGCGCGTCTTGCTTCCGAAAAGGGGATGACGGCGGTGACGCTGGATGCCGTTTCCGGCGCCTCCGGTGTCAGCAAGGGTGGATTGCTGCATCACTTCCCAAGCAAGCACATGCTGCTGGAAGCGCTGTTTGACAGCCTGCTGGAGCGGCTGGATGCTGCGATCGAGGAAGCGATGCGCGCCGATCCGCTGCCGCATGGCCGCTTTACCCGCGCTTATCTGCATGCCTGTCTGGCGCTGCGGGACCAGCCGCAGGGCGCCAAGGATTGGGCACAGGTGACGATGGTGCTGCTCACCGAACCGCAATTGCGGCAGCGGTGGCACGAGTGGGTGCGCGAGCGCAGCGAGGAATATGTCGGTACGGACTCCTCGGTGGATGCGGCAATCGTCAGGTTGGCGGCCGACGGGATATGGCTTGCCGACCTGCTCGGCAGCCACGAGTTGGACGAGAGCGCCCGCCAAAGGCTGATCGACCGGTTGATCGGGCTGACGCAGCTCTAACCTTATCGGAGACAATGGAATGGCGAACGCATCGATCTATGCAATGCTGTTGGTTGCGATCGTGCTGGAAGTGATCGGCACGACGGCGTTGCAGATGTCTCAGCAGTTCACCCGCCTCGGCCCGACAGTGGTTTTGGTGATCTGCTATACGGCCGCCTTCTATTGTCTTTCGGTGACATTGCGGGTCATCCCGGTGGGCATCGCCTATGCTATCTGGAGCGCGCTCGGCATCGTGCTGATTTCGATGGTGGGGGTCGTGCTTTTCCGCCAGAAACTCGACCTTGCTGCCGTCATCGGTCTGGGTCTGATCATTGCCGGCGTGCTCGTCGTCAATCTCTTTTCAAAATCCGTGTCGCACTGAAAACACAGGTGTTGTCTATGGTCGTTTTTGTCTTTGTCAAATTCGCGGGGAGGCTTTATTTCTTGCCCCGAACGGACTGATGAAGGCTTGAAGTACGGCGCTTTCCCAAAGCGCTTTGGATCGCATAACCCACTCAATTTCAATGGTATAAGAGGAGTGCCGTAATGACTATTCGTGCCGTCGTTTGGGGCGAGAACATTCATGAGCAGACAAACAAGGTCGTCGCCGAGATCTATCCGGAAGGCATGCACAATACCATCGCCAAGGCGCTGAATGCCGATGCGGGTATCGAGGCGACCACGGCAACGCTGCAGGAGCCGGAGCACGGTCTCAGCGAAGCCCGTCTGAAGGATACTGACGTCCTGTTATGGTGGGGTCACAAGGACCATGGCGCCGTCAAGGACGAAATCGTCGAGCGCGTGGCAAGGCGCGTGTGGGAAGGCATGGGCCTCATCGTCCTGCATTCCGGCCATTTCTCCAAGATCTTCAAGCGGCTGATGGGAACGCCCTGCGCGCTGAAGTGGCGCGAAGCCGGCGAGCGCGAGCGCCTGTGGGTCATCAATCCGCGTCACCCGATCGCAGCCGGCCTCGGCGAGCATTTCGAGCTTGAAAACGAGGAAATGTACGGCGAACAGTTTTCCGTTCCGGAGCCGCTGGAAACCGTGTTCATCTCCTGGTTCCAGGGTGGCGAGGTCTTCCGGTCGGGCATGACCTGGCGCCGCGGCGCCGGCAACATCTTCTATTTCCGTCCAGGCCACGAGACCTATCCGACCTACCACAACGACACCGTTCAGAAGGTCCTGATCAATTCCGTGAAGTGGGCCCACAACCCGCTCGGCACTCAGGCCAGCATCCATGATGCGCCGAACGTGCCGGTCGAAAAGGCACTGGAGCCGATCGTCGAACGTGGCCCGAAACTGCACCAGGCCGGCGAAGCCGGTTATCGCTGAGGTATCAGATGCGTCTCATAGTAGTTGGCACGGGCGGCATGGCGAAGAACCATGTGGAGCATTTCGCCCGCATTCCTGGCGTCGAAATCATCGGCGCCGTCGATACGGATGCGACGAGGCTCACCGCCTTCTGCGACACGTTCGATATCAAGAAGCGCTTCTCGTCGCTCGACGAGGCGCTCACCTGGGGCGAGTTCGATGCGGCGACGAATGTCACGCCCGACAAGGCGCACCATCCGACGACCCTGCCGCTGCTTGCCGCCGGCAAGCATGTTCTGTGCGAGAAGCCGCTTGCGGAGAATTACGAAAAGGCGCTCGAGATGACGGAAGCTGCCGAAAGGGCAGGGGTCGTCAACATGGTCAACCTGACCTATCGCAATGTCGCGCAGCTGCAGAAGGCGCGCGAGATGGTGATCTCAGGCGAGATCGGCACGGTCAAGCATGTGGAGGCGTCCTACCTCCAGAGTTGGCTCGTGTCCAAGGCCTGGGGTGACTGGCGCAGCGAATCCAAGTGGCTGTGGCGTCTGTCGACCGGTCATGGCTCGAACGGCGTTCTCGGCGATATCGGCATCCATATCCTCGATTTCGCCGCCTATGGCGCCGCGACCGATATCGATCACGTTTTTGCCCGTCTCAAGACCTTCGCCAAGGCGCCGGGCGAGCGCATCGGCGAATATACGCTCGATGCGAATGACAGCTTCTCGATGTCGGTCGATTTCGCCAACGGCGCGCTTGGCGTCGTGCATGCGAGCCGCTGGGCGACGGGACATTTGAACGAGCTGAAGCTCCGCATCTATGGCGAGCGCGGCGGCCTGGAAGTGAACCATAGCCCGAACGGTTCCGAACTGCGGGGTTGCCTGGGCGATGATACGGAAACGGCGACCTGGCGTGTTCTTGAAGTGCCTCCGGTGCCGACCAACTACCAGCGCTTCGCCGAGGCTGTGATGACCGGCAGCAGCCAGGACCCAAGCTTCCGCCACGCAGCCAACTTGCAGCGCGTGCTGGATCTTGCCATGGTGACGGAAGTTGAACGGCGCGAACTGAAGGTCTGATGCTGTAGTACTTTATATGCAATAGACCATCTTCGGGCCAAGCCTTGGGAGTGCATGCATGTCTACCGAGGAAAAAGTGGCCAGCCACTATACGCACGGATCGCTGGAAACGGCGATCCTGCAAACGCTTGCGGCCGACGGCAAGGATATCGACAATCTTCGCATCCGCGATCTGGCTGATATCGATGAATTCCATCTCGGGCGACACGCGGCGACGGTGGATTTCGCGAGGGATCTGGATCTTTCCGCCGGCCTGCGCCTCGCCGATATCGGCTCCGGGCTCGGCGGGCCTGCCCGCCATTTTGCAGACTCTTACGGATGCATCGTGTCGGGCGTCGATCTCACCGAAGAATTCGTTCAGGTCGCTAATTCGCTGACGGTTCGCTGTGGTCTGGCGGACCAAGTCGCCTTCCGGCAGGGCAGCGCCTTGGCATTGCCCTTCGAGAGCGGCAGTTTCGATCGGGCGACGCTCATTCACGTTGGCATGAATATAGAGGACAAGGCGAGGCTGTTTTCCGAGGTCAGGCGCATTCTCAAGCCGGGCGGCCGTTTCGGTCTCTATGAAATCATGCAGATGCGTGACGGCACGCTCCCCTTTCCCATGCCCTGGGCTATGGAGCAGGAGACGAGCTTCGTCCGCAGCCCCGATGTCTATCGCCATCTGCTCGCCGAAGCCGGCTTCACGGTTGAGCTTGAGCAGGACCGCAGTGCTCTCGTAATCCGGCTGGCGCATGAAGCGCGCGCCAGGGCCGCTGCGGCGGGCGAGGTGCGAGACCAGGGTGTCCGTACGCTGATGGGACCGCGGGCCGGCGAGCGCATGAGCAACGTCAACGTGTCGGTCGAGGGCGGCCTGCTTGCGCCGATCGAGATGATTGCCCGGGCGGTGTGACGGCTGCTGCCCGTTGACAGCCGCGGGCCTGTTTCTGTATGGAAAATACAACGGTAATGGATTTCTGCCGGGCTATGGTGGCCGAACCGCTGCTCTGATTTTTCCAGAGAAGCTGATGACTCCTACTCAATACGCCTGAAAGGCGAAGGAGTAGAGTCATGCCTGTTATCTTACCGTTATCCCACTGTTTCTTATTCACTGTCTCGGGAAGACCGTATGCTGGCTTCGCGGGAGGGGCAAACTGATGTCCGTATCCGCCTATTTTCATCATCGTTTTCAGCAATTCCGCAGCCTGTTCAAATGGATCGTTCTCGTGGTGCCGATGGCTGTGGTCGTCGGCTCGCTCTGCGCGCTATTCCTCTGGAGCCTGGACAAGGCGACAGCCGCGCGCTTCGATCATCCCTGGCTGATCTTTCTTATGCCCGTTGCCGGTTTCCTGATGGTGCTGGTCTACCAGCACTTCGGTCGGGGTTCGGAGGGCGGCAACAATCTGATCGTCGACCAGATCCATGAACCCGGTGGCGGCGTGCCGCTGCGCATGGCGCCCTTCATCCTGGTATCGACGGTTCTGACGCATCTGGTCGGTGGCTCGGCGGGACGCGAAGGGACGGCGGTGCAGCTTGGCGGCAGCGTTGCCAGCGCCTTTGCGAGAGTTTCCCGGCTCGGCCATGGCGAGATCCGCATTCTCCTCATGGCAGGCATTGCCGCCGGCTTCGGTGCGGTCTTCGGCACACCGATCGCTGGCGCCGTCTTTGCTCTCGAAGTGCTGACGATCGGGCGCATGCAATATGAGGCGCTGATCCCGAGCCTCGCTGCGGCAATCGCGGCCGACTGGACCTGCCATGCCTGGGGCATCGAGCATATTCATTACCACATCGGCTATCTCACCGGCATTCCGGCCAGCACCTTCCATCTCGATGCGCTGCTGCTCGCCAAGGTCGGACTTGCCGGCGTCATCTTCGGCTTGGCCGCACGTTGCTTCAGCGAGCTCTCGCATGCTGCGTCGGCGGCGTTCAAACGGTTCTGCGCCTACGCGCCGTTGCGGCCGGTCATCGCCAGCGCGGTCCTGATCGGTCTCGTTTACCTGCTCGGCACCCGGCAATATCTCGGGCTTGGCGTCTGGTCGCCCAACCCAGACGATGCGACGATCCTCGGCTTCTTCGATCCCGCCCGTGTCGATTACTGGAGTTGGCTCTGGAAGGCGGTCTTCACCATTGTAACGCTGAGCGCCGGCTTCAAGGGCGGCGAGGTGACGCCCTTGTTCTTCATCGGTGCCGCGCTCGGCAATGCGCTTGCCGCCATTTTCGGAGCGCCGGCCGATCTTTTTGCCGCGTTGGGCTTTGTCGCCGTTTTTGCTGGCGCGACCAATACGCCGCTTGCCTGCATGATCATGGGCATCGAGCTCTTCGGCGCGACGCACACGGTCTACCTCGCTGTCGCGTGCTTCCTTGCCTATATCTGCAGCGGCCATACCAGCATCTATCTGTCCCAGCGGCTCGGCATCGCCAAAAGTGCTTCCGATAATATCCCAGCCGACACGCCGATTCGCCATATTCGCGAACACCGTGTGAAGAAGCGGCGGGGAAATGCCAATAAGGCCGAAGAGGTTTGATGCAAGGACGGCTGGCGGTTGTCGTTCTCCCTCTGGGAGCGCGGCCAATGGATGCCAGCCACCGCCTAGTTCGGCCTGTCCGTTTTCCTGTCGATCGACGCTCCGATGGCAGGACTTGCAATTGTCCGGCTAATAATTCAGGCTCAAACGGCATAGTGATTGGAGATCGGCAGATTTCGCCGCATTTTTGCCGATTCTGAGGTGAATCCCTCTCGAGAATCGCGGAGATTTATTCCACGGCAAACCACCGCTCGTTGCGAACGGACTCTCTTGCGAAATTCGACTAATCAACTCATATAATCGCCTATTAAGATCACCGCATAACACAAGGAGTCGGGCGTCGATCAGGATAAGCACCGGCAAAGCATTCCCAATGACAAGCCTGTTCTCGCTCCGGGATTCGCATGCGGATTCCCCGGGCAACTTCCTCCCGGACCGCACCGCCCCAAAAGACAGACATGACGGAGAGTCCCTTGAGCGCACCTGCTCCCACTTCCAACCAATCTCCTGCTCCGGAACAGACCTTCGGCACGGCCGGTATCGCGCCGATGGATCGCCCGAGCGCCATGACGCGCTTCTTCATGAGCATCGTTGCCTGGGCCGAAAGCCTCAATCTGAAATATGCCAAGCTCGGCAATCCGCCGGTCTATGACACCGCGACTTTCCCCTGGGCGGCCGAGATCGAGAAAGATTATCCGGCCATCCGCGCCGAGCTCGAAAAGGTTCTGCTGCGCCAGAGCGAGCTGCCGACTTTCCAGGACATCTCCACCGACGTGAAGACCATTTCCACCGACACCCGCTGGAAGACCTTCTTCCTCCTCGGTTTCGGCGTGAAATCCGAGCAGAACATCAAGGCGTGCCCGAATACCTGGGCGGCCGTGCAGAAGATTCCGGGGCTGACGACGGCGATGTTCTCGATCTTCGAGCCGGGCAAGCATCTTCCCGCGCATCGCGGCCCCTATAATGGCGTGCTGCGCCTGCATCTCGGCCTCATCGTGCCGGAGCCGAATGACAAGCTTGCCATCCGCGTCGACAATCAGGTTTGCCACTGGCAGGAAGGCAAGGCGCTGATTTTCGACGACGCCTATGAGCACGAAGCCTGGAACCACACCGACAAGACCCGCGTGGTGCTTTTCGTCGATTTCGTCAAACCGCTGAAATCCCCGGCCCGTTTCGTCAACTGGGCCTTGATGAACCTGGCGATCTTCACGCCCTTCATCAAGGAAGGTCTCGATAATCACAAGGAATGGGAAAAGAAGTTCTACGCCGAAGCCGAGGCGTTCAGAAACCGCCCGAAGCCCTGATCGCATCGACTGGTTAGCTTCATAAACCCCGGTCTCTCTGAGGGAGGCCGGGGTTTTGTTTTATTCAGTCACGCGCAGCCGCAGGGAGGGGTCCAGAGAGTGAACCCTGCCTACTTCACCGTTCGTACGATTGCAGCGCCTGCCGTCATGCCGCCACCGAAGGCCACGAGACCGAGGTTGAGTGGCTCGGAGCGCTCATTGGCGACATGCAGCATGGCGAGCGGAATGCTTGACGAGCTGGTGTTGCCATAGGTTTCAATGACGCTGAGGGCCGGGCGGCCGCTGCGCTTGGCGATCGTATCGATGATGCGCTGGTTGGCCTGGTGCGGCACCAGAAGATCGAGGTTGGCAAGCTCGATGCCGGCATCGACACAGGCGTTTTCAATCGAGCGGGTCATCGAATGTACGGCTTCGGTGAAGACCGAGCGGCCGTTCATGGCAATGACGCCATCGTCCGGCAGCGGAACATAGAGCAGGTCGCCCGGCTCCGGACGGCCGCTGACGATCGGACGGCTTGCGGTGAAGAGCGGATTGCGCGCCATATCGCGGCTGGTCACGAGGCTGGCGGTCGCGGCGTCGCCGAAGAGGATCGCGGTGGAGAAATCATTCATGTCGAGCAGCGGCGACAAGACTTCCGAGGTGATAATGAGCACCTTGGCGTCGTTCTGCTGGGCAATGAAATCATAGGCTTGCTGCAGCGCGTAGAGATAGCCGGAGCAGGCCGCACCCATGTCATAGGCCGCCAGCGAAGGCCGCACGCCGTCTTCGGCGACGGCAACCGCCACGCGGCTTGCGAGCGACGGCGTGGCGATGTCGGGCGTGCCGGTGGCGGCGATCACCAGATCGACATCGTGGATCGACATCTTGTTCTGCTTGAGGAGATCGCGCGCGGCCTTCGTGGCAAGGCTCAACGTGCCTTCGTCCGGTCCGATCCAGAAGCGGCTCTTGATGCCCGTCAGCGCGAGGATTTCGTCGGCCCGGCGGTTCGGCCAATTGTGGATGATTTCTTCGTTGGTGACGCGGCGGGCGCCGGTCGCGATGCCAATGCCATTGATGACGACTTCCGAGAAGCTGCCGGTATGGCGGCGCAGCGCCGGGATGACATGCGACTTCAAGCGCCGCAGCACGAATTTGTTTTGGATTTCAGAGGCGAGCGCGAAGTTCTGCTCGCTCAGATCGCGATTGGCGTCGACGGTCAGCAGCGGACTGTCGGTCGCGATCTGGTCGCCGACCTTGGCGAAGACTTCCTGCACGACGCCGCCGATATTGGCGCAGATCTCGACCGAGGCTTTCGTCGCCTCGACGACGGCCACCAGCTGGCCGACTTCGATCTTGTCGCCGGGCTTCACGAGCATATCGGTCACGAGGACGTTCTCGTCGGCGGGGCCGGAGCCGATCGCCTTGATCGCTGCCGTCGGGCCGCTGTCATCCTCTTCGTGCCAGGTTACCTCGCATTCGAGAACCTCTGCCATCAGGTCCACCAGCTTGCGATAAGACGGCAGGGTCTCGAGCTGATTGCGGAAATTGAAGGGAATGTGAGCGTCCGAGCGGGCGAGCCTGCGCACGACGACCGGGACATCGGTCTTTTCGGTGACGGTCGCGATGATTTCCGCGCCCATGCCGACGGTACGATTGTCTTCATGCACGACGATCAGGCGGCGGGTGCGCCGCGCGCTCGCCAGCACTTCCTTCTCGTCCCAGGGCGAGATCGAGCGCAGATCGATCACCTCGACGGAGAAGCCCTGAGCCTCGAAAGCGCTGGCGGCATTGGCGCAGAGCGAAACGGTGTTGCCGTAGCTGACGAGGGTAATGTCGCGACCGCGGGTAACATGGCGCGACAGGCCGGGATGGACGAAATGCTTGTGCAGATCCTCGGAGGTACGGCCGTCGGAATTGTTGAGCACGGCCTTCGGATAGAGGAAGACCGTCGGACGTCGCGACTCGAAGGCGGCATTCAGCAGACCGGCGGCATCCCCGGCGCTGGAGGGCATGACGACATCGATACCGGGCGTATGCGCCAGCATTCCCTCGAAGCTCTGGGCGTGGAAGGGGCCGAGACCGGGCTTGTAGCCGCCGCAGCTCACCATCAGGATGACGGGTGCTTCCCAGGCGCCATTGCTGCGCCAGAACATGCTGCCCATTTCCGAGACGATCTGGTTATAGGCAAGCGGCAGGAAATCTGCGAACTGCAGGAAGGCGACAGGGCGCTGGCCGGCCAATGCGCGGCCGACGGCGGTGCCGACGATTGTCGATTCGGTGAGGGCGGCGTTGCGCACGCGGTCGGGATATTTCGTGCTGAGGCCGCGAGTGACGCCGAAAACGTCGCCCTTCGGATCCTCGATATCCTGGCCGAACAGGACGACCTCGGGATTTGCGGCCAGCTGCTTGTCGAGAACGACATTCAGCGCCTCGCGCATCGTCAGTGTCGATGCGTTCTCGTTGCCGCGATATTCCGCCTTGCCATTGAACGATGCGGGGTAGGGAGTCTTGGCTTCCGGCTCCACCTTCGGAGCGTCTTCCTTGCGGGCAAGGGCGGCTTCCGCTTGCACTTCCGCAATCAGTTCCTGTTCGATCTTCTGCAGCGCATCGGCGTCGACACCGGCTTTGTGCAGCATTGCCCGCAGGTTCGGCAGCGGATCGCGCGAAGAGCCTGCCTCGATTTCGAGCAGGGTGCGGTAGGTCTTCTGATCGTCGGCGTTGGTATGATCGGAAAGGCGCTCGACGTTCAAAAGCACGATGCTGGGCGTGCGGTTGTTGCGGCTATGGCGCACGGCCTTGTGGAAGGCGTCGCGCGATGCGGCGAGATCGTCGCCATCCGTGCGGATGATATCTATGCCGTAGAAAGAGGAGGCGGGGCCGGTAGGCAGGTCGAAGAAGGTCTGCTTGCCGGTGCGTGTCGAGATGGAGAAGCTGTTGTCCTCGATGACGAAGACGACAGGATATTGGCTGCGCACGGCTTCGGCGACGGCTTCGAGGAATTCGCCCTGCTGCGTGGTGCCGTCGCCGGCGCAACAGATGGCGATCGGCATTCCCGGCTTGTGCTTCAGGGATGCTGCGACGCCGACGGCATGCAGAGCATTGTTGCCGACTGGTCCGACGATCGATGTGATATTGAGGGCGCGGGAGGAAAGATGCGCGCTCATCTGCCGGCCGGCGGAATGGGAATTGGCTGTCGCAAGCAGGCTGGAGAAGAACTCACGAATGGGCATGCCGCGCGCCAGCATCAGGGCTTTGTCGCGATAATGCAGATGCAGCCAGTCGTCGTCCTGAAGGAATTCGTTGAGAAGCGCCGTGGACTCGTGTCCGGCGCCGGAAACATGGAAATGTGCTATGCCCTGCTTGATGAATTCTCGCTCAAGACGGTCTATTTCTCTGGAAACGAAAAATATTCTGTGAAGTTGCTTGAGGTATTCTGTTGTAAACCTCCCTTCCATCTCAATGATTTTCCTAATCTTTCGTCTAAAACCGCTGAAGGGACCTAGGTAGACCCCTAGGCTGCCTTTTTCAATACACGTTAAATGACAATATTTTCTCGGTTTGAAACGGAAATAGGTGAATTGTCAGGCTGCAAATTTTCGCGATGTTTCTATCCATGGCCACGCGCCCGTAAACGCACCCGTCGGCGCGCCGCGCGATTGGCACGTTTATCGAAAGCGATCCTAGCCTGATTTGCGGATTTTAGCGTTGGCGTTCCGCCTTGCCGCAGCGGCCTTTGCGGCCTGTTCTTCCTGAAGGATCAATTCCTTCGGCTTCTTGCCGATGATCTCCTTGCGGCCTTTCCTGGAGAAGGGCTGCGCAAGCTGGGCGAGGAAGCCCTTGGCGACCTTGCCGGTGATGCCGATATCCGTGGAGGAGGGGCGCGGCGGGTTATGGAAGGTGCCGAGAAGCTGATCCCAGATCACGAGGTTTTCCCCATAATTCGTATTGCCTTCGGCAAGCACCTTGGAATGATGCCAGCGATGCAGGCGGGGAGTCGAGAATATGAGATCGAGCGGGCCGGTGCGCATGTCGACATTGCAATGCGTCAAGAGGCCAATGAAGGCCGTGACCGCGCCGATCCAGAGGAAGACCGGCAACGGCGCACCGAGCAAATAAAGCGGGATCTGGCCGAGCGCGATCTTGAAGAGCGTATCGATGAAGTGGAAACGGCCGGTGTTGATGACCCAAAGGCGCCCGACGCTGTGGTGAAGGGCATGGAAGCGCCAGAGCGACAGATGCTCATGCGCCAGGCGATGCGCCATATAGAGGCCGAACTCGGCGATAACGAGGCCGAGCACCACCTGGAACGCCATAGGCCATTGATCCGGCCAGAAGTGAGAATGGTAGCTGAGCGCGGGCTGCGCGACGGTCGCAACCGCCATCGGAAAGGAGGTGCCGATCGCGGCGGCGATCTGCACACCACCCTTGGTCAGCAGCGTGTGGGCGATATCGTTGAAGGTCTCGCCATCGCGCTTCTGCCAAGTCTTCTCGTAAGGCATCAGCCGCTCGAAGAGGGCGATGATGGCTACCGTCGAAAGATAGACGACATTGAACCAGAGAAGATGCATATCCGACCGGAAGGCGAAATAGGCTCCCGTTAGTCCAGCGCATAGGATGGCTGGCCACAACAGGGAGGAAACAGCAGCGTAAAGACGCGAACTGCTTTGAAATATCATTCCATCGTCCTCAGATTCTGATCGGCGAAATAGCGCGTGAATATGCGCGATATGTAGCGCGATGATTGTGGAGTCGAAAGCGAAATTTTTCCATTGGCCGGCAACAGGCAGTTGGATAGGAGATCGAGACATGCGCATAGAGCAGGCGGCAGACGAACATCTGGAGGCATGGGCGCGGTTGCGCTTCGAGCTTTGGCCCCATAGTTCGCTCGAACATCATCGGGCAGAACTGGCGCAATTTCGCGTTGATGAAAATGCTTCTGCGTTTGTCGCGATCGATTCTGCCGGTCATGTCGTCGGTTTTGCCGAAGCGACATTGCGGCACGATTACGTCAATGGCTGCGAGACTTCGCCGGTCCTGTTCCTAGAGGGCATCTATGTGCGCCCCGAAGATCGGCGCGGGCGCTTTGCGAGGCTGTCGCCGCATGGGGGCTGGAGGCTGGCTGCACTGAGTTTGCCTCGGATGCACTGATCGACAATCTTGCGAGCCATGCCTTTCATGCCGCGCTCGGTTTCGTCGAAACCAGGCGCGTGGTCTACTTCCGAAAGCTGCTTTAGGCCGGAGCTAGAGGACTGTGCCTAGCCGAATGTCAATTTCGTCTTCTGCTGGCCAGCCTCGTCGAAATTCTCCGGGCTCAGCCAGCGCTCGTAGCCGGCCTTAAGGCGGGGCCAGTCGGCATCGATCATGGCGAACCAGGCGGTGTCGCGGTTCTGGCCCTTGGCGACCATGTGCTGTCGGAAAATGCCTTCGTAAACGAAGCCGAAGCGTTCGGCTGCCCGCTTCGAAGGTTCATTGAGGCTGTTGCACTTCCATTCGAAGCGGCGATAGCCGAGCGTGTCGAAGACGTAGGATGCAAACAGATAGAGCGTTTCGGTCGTCACGCGGCTGCGGGCGATTGCAGGTCCCCACAGGATGCTGCCGATCTCGATGACGCCATGCGCGTTGTCGATGCGCATCAATGCCTGCCGGCCCTCGGCGCGTCCGGTCCGCTTGTCGATCGTCGCGAAGAAGAGCGGATCGGCGCTGGATGCGGCTTTCTCGAGCCAGGGCGAAAAGGCGGCGCGATCGGCCGGCGCATCCTCGAAAAGATAGCGAAAGCGATCTTCCGCGCCGGGTGCGCGGGCCGAGGCAAGGAGATCGTCGCCATGACGGGCCGCGTCAAGCGGCTCAATCCGGGTGTAGCGACCTTCAAGGGTGATGCGCTCGGGGCGGGCGACGCCCTTCCAATTCGTCAGATCCATATCAAAGTCCTTTGGTCATCAAATGTAGTTCAGCGAAGCCGGCCGGATTGTATCAGGTCTGCTAGGGATTGTGGCAGTTCCATTCCGTCGGGCAGGCCAGGGGCGGGCTGTGGTGATACCAGGCGGCTTTCGATGGGCAGGACGCCAGCCCAGACGGGATGATCCGCCTCGTCCACATCGCCCGGCGGCCCATTGCGGATCTTGGCAGAGGCCTCTTCGATTTTCATCCGCATGACCGAAGTCGCCTTGACCTCCTGCTTGGTCATCGATCTGAGGCTATCCCAGCGGCCGGGAAACAGGTCTTCGATCAGGCGGCGCAGTGCATCGTTTTTTTCCTCGATATCGTCGACGAGATGGGCCGTGCCGAAAACCATGGCCGAGCGATAGTTGACGGAATGGTTGAAGGCCGAGCGGGCAAGCACATAGCCGTCGATGATGCTGCAGGTCAGACACACCTGCATGTCTTCGGCAGCGCGCAGGAAGCGGCTGGCGGACGAGCCGTGCCAATAGACGTAATCGCCTTCGCGCCAGTGCAGGGTCGGCGTCACATAGGGCGCACCGTCGATGACATAGCCGACGTGACAGAGCGAGGAGACATCCAGAATGGCGTGCACATCGGCATGGGCGTGGCTGCCGCGCTTCGGGCTGCGCCGCACGCGGGTGCGCTCGGTGGTCGGGTAGGTGCCGGTATCAGGCGGATAGTGATCGGCCATGTCTTCCTCACAGATCGGGCGTTGATCTCTGCCAGCAAAGAGGTAGGCTATAAACAGCCAGTTTTTTGATTTTTAGCAGACCAGTTGAGGTTTCATGACATCGGTGGCGCAGTGGCCGGCACTGGACCGGTCTTCGGGCGATCTGGAGGGGCAAGTCTACCGCCTGATGCGCGATCGTATCCTGCGCGGACAGATGCCGGCAGGGCAGCGCGTGCCGTCGACGCGGGTAATGGCCGTCTCGTTCGGCGTTGCGCGCTCGACCGTGGTCAACGCCTATGATCGGCTCAAGGCGGAAGGCTATCTTCACTCGACATCTGGCGCGGCGACACGCGTCGCGGCATTCCCGACGACGCCATTATCGGGGCAGGCTGCACCACCGCCGCCAAATCTGCCGCGCGTCACGGAATTCAAAAGGGGAGGATTGTTCGAGCCGGGGTTGCCCGATGTCTCGACCTTCCCCCATGCCGCCTGGGCGCGCTGTCTCGGTGCTCGCGGCCGATCGCTGCGGGTGCATGATCTCGGCTACAGCGATCATGGCGGCATTCGCGAGTTGCGCGAGGCGATACTCGAACACGTCTCGGCGACGCGTGGCGTGGTCGCCCGGCCCGAGCAGATCGTGATCGTGCCGTCGACGGGTGCTGCAATCGGGCTGCTAGCGAGCGTGTTGCTTCAGCCCGATCATCCAGGCGACATCGTTTGGATGGAGGACCCGGGCTATGCCAGCGCGCAGGCGATCCTTCGGATGGCCGGGGCCAGCCTCGTGCCGGTGCCTTGCAATGCCGAGGGCATCGATATCGCGCAAGGGACCGGGCCATCGCCGCGTCTGATCTATGTCACGCCCTCGCATCAATATCCGACCGGCGTGACCATGAGCCTACAGCGTCGTCTTGCGTTGCTCGAATTCGCTCGCGCCAATGGCGCGATCGTGCTGGAAGACGACTATGACAGCGAGTTCCAATATGCGTCGCGCCCGATCGCCGCCCTGCAGGGCATCGATCACGGCGAAGTGGTCGCCTATATCGGCACCTTTTCGAAGACTCTCGCGCCCGGTCTACGCGTCGCTTACGCCGTCATTCCCTCGCGGCTTCTGGCGGCGACCGAAGCGGCCCAGCGGCTGAGAGGCGCCGTCGTGCCCGTTCATATGCAGGCGGCCTTGGCCGATTTCATGCGTGAGGGGCGGTTTCGTGCGCATTTGCGACATATGAACGGCATTTATGCGGAGCGCATGGCAGCAACCGTCGAGGCGCTTCGGCGCCATTGCGGCGATTGGCTCGATGTGGGCGAGGGGGCAGGCGGATTGCAAGTGGCGAGCTGGTTCCGGGATGCGGGCATCGATGACCAGGCGGCAGTGCAGAGGATCAACGCCGAGGGTTTTGCCTTGCGCGCCATGTCCTCCCTGTATCTCGGTCCGTCGCGGTCGGGCCTGCTCTTCGGCATCGCGCGCATGCTACCCGAGGCGGCGGGCGCGGCCGCGGCGAGGCTCGCCAGCGCAATACCATCGATCAAAAACGGCGATGATTAGGATTTGGGTTTGATCTTTCCATTGTCGGCAGCAATGCCAGCAGTGGCCTTGGTAGATGTACATGCGTACCGAACTTCATATTGCGGTTCGACGACGAGGAATGTGCTGGTTGCTGTGCAGGCGCGACCTCGTAAGGCTAACCATTCTATCGCCGCGTCCTGATAGACACCTTCGGGTGTTCGTGTGTCTGCTATTCCGAGTGTTAGACCTTGGCCTATGCCTTGGGCTGACGCGTCCCCAAAGCCGAGCGTTATCATCATGCGATTTTCGGTAGGCTTGTCGAATATCCTAAAGGTCTTCTTTGTGGTGGGGCTAATCCAGGTCTCTACTTTAACGCCAGAATAATTCTTCATCGCGTAATCCATCCCCGCACAACCGATAAGAATTGCGGGCAATGACACTACGACTAGTAATACCTTGAATTTCATGATCTTCTCCAAAACCGTCAGGTAAAAGACATCAATTCTTCGCGTAAAAGTCGAGTGGTGGAATGATCTAAAATGGCCATCTTTGTGCAGAACCATCAGAATTTCCACAGCTCTTAACATTGTTGCGGGGTTACCGCCTGAGGAACATCGTCCGATATTCGCGCGGTGTCATGCCTTTCAGCGCCTTGAACTGCCTGTTGAAATTGGCAAGCGAGAGATAGCCGACGGCATCGCTGATATGGTGGATCGCCTGGTCGGTAGAGGAGAGGCGGGCGCAGGCGTCGCCGATGCGCATGCGCATGAGATAGTCCGATATCGTTCCGCCGGTATGGCGGCGAAACATGCGGTGCAGGCCGGAGACGCTGAGTGCCGCGATATCGGCCAGTTCATCGAGGCTGATCGCGCGGGCATAGTGAAGATGCATATGCGTCAGCACGCGGTCGATGCGCTCGCGGCTTTCCTTCAGATCGGGTGCTTGCGCCGGCGCGCTTGCGAGCGGCGTCGCCTGCCGATCCTCCGCGACCCTCACCAGAATGCCGAACAAAGCCAGAAGGCGTTCGACGGGCGGCTTTTCGAAAATGGTTTCGAAGGCGGGGCGGACGGCGGCCGAGGTCGTCTGCGAAAAGCGAAGGCCGTTGTCTCCACGCTGCAGCATCGCTTCGATCGATCGGAATTCGACGGCGCCGCCTGTTATCTGCAAAAGCCAATCGCGATTGAACCAGAGAACCAAGGCGATATGCGGCTTTTCTTCTTCGATCTTGGCGCGCGAAACCCAGCTGTGCGGCAGGTTGGGGCCGACGAGAACGAGATCGCCGTCGTCATAGTCGCCACTATGATCGCCGATGAAGCGCTGGCCGATGGAATTCAGCGTCAGCGTCAGTTCGAATTCCGGATGGTGGTGCCATTGGAACGGAATGCAGTCGTCAAGCCGGCGGTTCAGCATGCTCCAGGATGCCTCCGGCGAACGGGGCAAAACTTCGAGATAGGGCCTCATGGGGCGTCCATATCATAGTAGAAGCCAGAATAGTATCAGAATTGGCCAGAGCCAGGCAACATGAGCGCGAGCTTCGACGCTACAAGTTTCCCGTCACCCGAAAGCAAAAGGGGTAGCCAAGATGGAGGAAACTTATGCAGCCTGCCTTGAAACGAGACGCGCACCCGACCGCATCAGCGGTCACGACGCAACTGAAGGATATCCAGAAGACATTGCCGCTGAGGGTGCTGTCGAAGGATGATTGGCAGCATTGGATCACCAGGGGTTATGTGATCGTGCGGCAGGCTGTGCCGGCTGTCAATGTCGAGCGGCTTGTCGAGCTTTTGTGGCGTTTTGACGAGAAGGATCCGAACGACCCTTCTACCTGGTATGCGCCGCAGCGGCGCGAGCACAAGATGAAGGAACTCAACAATACCGGCATGCTGGAGATCTACAATCACCAATACCTCTGGGACAACCGGATGGAAAAGCGGATCTATGATGTCTTCGTCGACATCTGGGATCGGGAGGATCTCTGGGTCACGATCGATCGCGCCAATCTCAATCCGCCGAAGAAGGTGAAGGGCAACCCAAATGGCTTCATTCATTGGGATGTCGACACCTCGATCCGTCCGCTGCCGATCGGCGTCCAGGGTGTTTTGAGCCTGAAGAAGCAGGATGGCGATGTCGGCGGATTCCAGTGCGTGCCGGAACTCTTCGAGCATTTCGAGGAATGGGAAAAGACGCAGCCGGCCGATCGCGATCCCATGCATCCCGACATGATAGGTCTCTCGGTCGTCAACATCGACATGGAGCCGGGCGACCTGATGATCTTCAACTCGCTGCTCGCCCACGGCGTCCGTCCCAACCATTCGGACAACCGCGTTCGCATGGCGCAGTATATCTCCATGCACCCGGCGGAATACGACAATGTCGCCGAGCGCGAGGAACGTATTCGTCTGTGGAAGGAACTGGATTCCCCGAAGCGCGACGCCTTTCCCGGCGATCCCCGTGAATGGGAAAAGCACAATGCCATGACGGCCAAATTGACGCCACTCGGTGAGAAGCTGCTGGGTCTCAAGCGCTGGTGAGCGGCCGCGACTAACCTCTCAAAAAATATCGAGCGGCTTGTGGCCGCTCGATTCGGTTATGCCGATGCGAGGATCAGTGCGCGGCCGTCAGATTTCGTTCCAGCGGCGGATGACCGGCTCGGTCAGGTCGTGCTCATAACCAAGCACGCTGATGCTCGTGGTATCGAGAACCAGATGCGCGCCGCCTTCCGACGGCAGGCCGACCCAGCGGGCGGCGAAGACGCGCAGGAAATGGGCGCTGGAGAAGATCAGGACGGAGCCGTTGATACCGCGAAGTTCGCCGATGATCCGGTCGGCACGGGCGCCGACATCGGCGGCAGATTCGCCGTTCGGGCAGCCGTCGCGAAAGACCTGCCAGCCGGGGCGTTCGGCAAGGATCGCCTTCGTGGTGATGCCCTCATAGGCGCCATAATCCCACTCCGCCAAATCGTCCTTGACGACGCGGCGGTCGCCGAAGCCGGCAAGCGCGCAGGTATTCTGAGCGCGCTGCGAGGGGCTCGACCAGACGGCGGCGAAATCGATGGCGGGCAGGCGACCGGTGAGCTTGCGGGCGGCCTCTTCGCCAGCAGCGGTCAGGGGAATATCGGTCCGGCCGGTATGCCTGCCGGAGAGGCTCCACTCCGTCTGTCCGTGGCGTACCAGATAGACTTCGGGATAGGCGCTGCTCATGCCGTTTCTCCTTTTCGCTACAGCACCGGCCTGAAAATCGGGACCGCTTTTCGGAAAGCCTGATGCGTAGATTCAAACATTTAGAGCGTCCATTGTGCGTCCGTACGGACGCACGGCGTTCTCGTGTGTGAAATTCTTCGCATCTGCGAAGGGTTCTGTCGAGAGTTGAGGCTGTTCGGTAAGTGTCGCGACAACCCTCTGCAAATCCAAGCTCTTGCAGAGAGTTGTGAATCTCATCGTTTCACGGCGCGGCGGACGCTGTAGAGCAGAATGGCGAGGCAGCCGATCAGCAGGAGAAGGCCACCTGCGAGCGGTGGCAAGGCGAGAAACTCCACCGCTCCGGCAATGACGAGAATGAGGATGAGGCAGAGGGTGGCGAGACTGCCATCATCGATGAACATGCCGACGAGCTCGGAGAGGGCGATGCGAAGCACGGTCATTGGGCTGCCTTTGCTGTTGGGTTGCCGCGCATGGCGCGGATGATGGCGTAGGAGGCAAGCGAGACGATCGCGAAGATGGCGATCAGCGCGAGATCCTCGCCCGGCCAATGCGCGCCGATGCCTTCACCCGTCCAGAAGATGCCGAAGCTTGTCAGCATGAGGCCAACGGCGAATTTCAGGGTATTTTCGGGCACGGTCGAGAGCGGGCGATGGACCAGCAGCCCGATCAGCATGACCAGCACGAAGGCGGCAAGGGCGCCGAGGCCGGCATAGAGCGTGAGGCCATGGGCACCGCCGACGGCAATCACGATGAATACCACTTCGACACCTTCGAGCAGCACCGCCTTGAACGCGGCAAGGCCGGCGAGATAATCGGCCCGGCGATCGGTTGACTGCGCCTGCAGGGCGGCCGTCTCCTTCGAGAAGGCCGCTTCCTCGTCGTGCAGGGCGATGACGCCGAGCGAGCGGAGGATGGCTTTTCGCAGCCAGCGCATGCCGAAGAGGATCAGCAGAACGCCGACGACGAATTGCAGCGTCTCAATCGGGATCAGCGCCAGCAGCGGTCCGAAGATGAGGACGAGGACGGCCAGCACTGCAAGGGCGAGCGCGGCACCCGTGAGGGCCGGGCGCCAGCTTCGCGTGACGCCGACGGCAAGGACGATAGTGAAGGCTTCCACGACTTCGACAAAGGAGCCGAGGAAAGATGCCGTCACGGTGGAGAGAATGGGCGTGAGGCTGTTCATGAATTGATTCCCGAATGACGGTTAGGGCTTTGAATGCGAATGGTATTTTCCGGATAATTATTCTTCATGTCTTGGATGAGCCGAGGCTTGGCCAAATGCCGATATTGCGTGCTCGCTACACTTCGGCGTCGTCACTTGCGTTTCCTCGTGCCGCGCTTGCTCCATGTCTTGTCGATGGCGCCGCGCAGCTGGCTGAGCCGGTCAAGGCTGTCGATGGCGACGTCCTTCCCCTTGGCGGCGAGTGCGACGATCAGGGATTCGACCAGCACCATCGTGCCCGCATGCATGGCGAGGTGGCCGGCATTGCCGCGCGGCACTGGTAGGACTTCAGCCACCTTGCCGGCAAGCGATAGGCCGAGATCGTCGCTGATCAAAATGACGGGAATGCCATGTTTACCGGCCTGCTCGAGCAGCACATCGACTTCGCGGTAGAGTGGCGCATAGGCGATCATCAGCACCACGTCACCCTTGCCGATCCAGAGCAGGCGATCGGCGAGCGCGATGCCGGAGGCCGAGAGCGCACTGGTCGGCAGGCCGATGCGATTGAACTGCAGGCTGGCATAGTCCGCAATGGCGCCCGAGGGGCCGATGCCGAAGACATGACGTCGCTCTGCCTTTGCAAGAATATCGACACAGCGTTCGAAGCTTGCGGCGAATTCCTCGCGCAGCAGAACCTCCAAAGCCTGCTCGTGTATCCGGATAACATGGTGAAGCGCGTCGCTGGCCTGGCTGCCGGTTTCAGCCAGTGTGCGTTGCATCCGCGTTCCAGGAGATGGCGTACCGGTCAGCTCCTCAAGCAGGGCGGCCCGCAGCGTCGACAGGCTTTCGAAGCCGAGGTTGCGCGCCGTGCGGACGACCGTGGCGTCGCTGGTACCGGCGAGTTGTGCGATCTGGGCGGCCGAATTCAACAGAACAGCCTGCTTCTGATCGACGAAAAAGCGGGCGATGCGCTGCTCTGCGGGTGCAAGTGTCTCGATCACATTGAGAACGCGGTCTTCGAAAGTGCGAGGGTTCTGCGTCGTTTCTGCCATCGGATATCTTCTGTAGTAAATGCTACCAATTATATTTCTGTAGCATCTGCTGCAAAAGAATGACAGCGCAAAACAATAGGCGCTTCGCTGTATTGCAAAGCGCCCTTTTTTGATCGCGTTGTAGAGCAAGCGCAGAGAGCTTGCTGCGACTATTCCGCCAAAGCTGCGCGCACGGCCGGGATCACCTTTCGGCCGTAGAGTTCGATACAACGCAGCATCTTTTCATGGCCGAGTGCGCCGGCGCTGTATTTCAGCTGGAAGCGGCTGATGCCGAGTGTCTTGACCACTGGAGCTAGCTTGGCGGCGACCGTTTCCGGCGAGCCGACATAGAGGGAACCCTTTTCGATCTCATTGTCGAACTCAGCGCGTGTCATGGGCGGCCAGCCGCGCTCGCGGCCGATGCGGTCGCGCATCGCCTTGTAGCAAGGCCACAGTTCCTCGCGCGCCTGTTCGTCCGTTTCGGCGATATAGCCCGGCGAATGGATACCGATCGGCTGCACGGGCTTGCCGAGCTGCTCATAGGCGCGGTGATAGAGGTCGACATAGGGCTGGAAGCGATAGGGGCTTCCGCCGATGATCGCCAGCATCAGCGGCAGATCGTAGTGAGCGGCGCGCACTACCGATTCCGGGCTGCCGCCGACGCCGATCCAGGTCTTCAGCTGGCCGCTTTCGATGGTCGGGAAGACCTTCTGGTTGCGCAGCGGCGGGCGGATGCTGCCCTCCCAGTTTACAGGCTCGTTTTTAAGGAGAGCTGCGAACAGATCCAGCTTTTCCTCGAAGAGCTGCTCGTATTGCGACAGCTCGAAGCCGAACAGCGGGAAGGATTCCGTAAACGAGCCGCGGCCGAGAATGACCTCGGCCCGACCGTTCGAAACAGCGTTCAGGCTGGAGAAGCGCTGGAACACGCGGATCGGGTCATCCGAGCTCAGTACCGTTACCGCCGAACCGAGATGGATTTTCGATGTGCGGCTGGCAATAGCGGCCAGGATCGTTTCGGGCGAGGAGACCGCGAAATCCTCGCGGTGATGCTCGCCGATGCCGAAGAAGTCTATTCCGAACTGGTCGGCCAGTACGCCTTCCTCGACGACATTGCGCAGCACCTGTGCATGCGGCAGCGGCGCGCCGTTGCCATCGAATGTGACGTCGCCGAAAGTATCCAGGCCGAATTCGACATTGTTTGTCGTCATGATTTTTCCTGTCATGTGTCGAAATGATAATGTTGAGACAGCATGTAGTGTCGCTCCCGACCATCCACTACCCGGAAAGTTTCGGCTGAAATCTTCGAAGAATTCGATATGCCGATGGCAACCGGCGATATTCTGCAATGCCGGCGTTGCGATCGGTGGTACTCACGCCAATATTAGCTCCGACGTGAGCGCAGTTGAATCAAGGACAAAACACATGGTCGCACTGAAAAAGGTCAATCTTACCAAAGCTTTTGCAGCTTTCGATGAGACGTGGAGCCCGCGCGTCGGCGGCGACGTCAATGATTTCCAGATCAAGCTCGTGAAGCTGGAAGGCGCATTCCATTGGCACCATCATGAGGAAGAGGACGAGCTCTTCCTGGTCGTCAAAGGCACGCTGCGGATGAAGCTGCGCGAGGAAAACGGCGGGGATGTCGTCCTCGGGCCGGGCGAATACATCATTGTTCCGCATGGGGTGGAACATTGCCCGGTCGCCGAGCCGACCTGCGAAGTCGTGCTGTTCGAGCGCAATACGACGCTCAATACCGGCAATGTCGAAAATGAGCGGACGATCCGCGAACCCAAGCGTCTTTGAACGATCTCAATGGCCCCGCGGCCCCGTCAAAAAAAGGGGCCGCCGGACATCGTCTAGTCCATCATTTCAACGCCAGCTTTTTCGATGGCGTCCGGCAGGTGGCGAACACGTCGAGGCTCGGATCATAGACCTTCGTCGAGACGTCCATCATGCCGAGAACGCTGTGGAAGATGTTGTCGTGAGAGTAGGTGCCTTCGGCAGCGCGCTTGGCGAGGCAGGCCATATCGAAACCGGCAGCCTTGGCCAGATCGTCGGCCATCCACACCAGCATCGGCACATGCGTCTGCTGTGAGGGCGCGATGATATAGGGCGTGCCGTGCAGATAGATGCCGTTTTCGCCGAGCGACTCGCCGTGATCGGAGAAATAGAGCACGGAGCCGGATATCGAGTTCGAGCGCTGCTTCAGCTTGTCGATGACCGTGGAGACGATGTGATCCGTGTAGAGGATCGTGTTGTCATAGGCATTGGTGATTTCCTCCTGCGAGCAGGAGCTGAAATCGTTGGAGCGGCAATCCGGCTGGAACCGGCGGAATTCGTCGGGGTAGCGCTGATAGTAGGCCGGGCCATGGCTGCCGAGCTGGTGCAGCACCAGTACGCTGTCGCCCTTCACCTTGTCCAACCAGCCGTCAACCTTGTCGACGAGGATCTCGTCCTTGCATTCGCCGTCCTGGCAGAAGCGCGGATCGGCAGAGTGCGGCAGGAAGGTGTATGAAACGCGATTGGTGACGTCGTAGCTGCCTGTGTCGTTGTCGAGCCAGGTCACATCGACCTTGGCGTGGGTCAGTACATCGAGCAGGTTTTCCGTCTCCAGACCCTTGCGATGGCTATATTGTTGGCGCGTGTAGACCGAGAACAGGCAGGGTATCGAGGTCGCCGTCGCCGTCCCGCAGCTGCTCGTATTCGGGAAATAGACGACGTTGCGCTTTGCCAGCTCCGGATTGGTCATCTTGGCATAGCCGCCAAGCGAGAAGTTCTGCGCGCGGGCCGTCTCTCCGGCAACGATGATTGTCACACGCGGCTTGCCGTTGTCGACGGTGCCGACCCTGCGGGCATCCGTGCCTAGTGGCTCAGCCACGACATTTGCATTTCTTTGCGCATCGATGACGTATCGCACCGCGCTTGTGATCGGCATCACAGGATTGAGCGTATCCATCATGTCTCGGTGGGCACGGCCGATGCCGGCATAGGTCTTGTAGAATGTCGTTCCGGCGGCGACGAAGATCGCCGAACAGGCGAGGATGACGGCGGTATTGTAAGCGAGCTTCTTGAGGATCGGGCGATGGACGATCCGAATCCACACGATGACCAGAGACGGCAAGACACCCGTCAGCAAAACATAGGTGATGAAGCGCGTCGTGATCAGATGGCTGCTTTCCGCGCCTGTCGAAACAGCCGCGTTGCGGATCATCTCCTTGTCGATAATGACGCCGAACTGGTCGTTGAACCAGGAAGATACCGAAGCCACCAGCACGAAGAAAATAAGAACCGGCTTCGTGACGTATTTGGCGGAGAAGAACGTGAAGAGCGCCATGATCGCCGCGTAGATACCAATGACGAAAGCGGCAAAGGCGGCCGGCTCGGCGATGAAATAGCCGTACGCCTTGATCCAGAACATCCGGTTTGTCACAAGGAGTACATAAAGCGTCGCTACAAGGCATAGCGTGATGCTGCCGATTGCTGGCGCGAATTTTTGTCGGCCAGGTGCTACTTTTTCGTTGGTCAATGATTGTCTCCGAGGCATGGGCTGGCGGCTGACGCAGAAAAGCCCATCACTACAGGTGTGCTTTGGCGGTCAAAGCACGCCACCATGGTGATCAATCCTGACATTTACCTGAACGGCGATTTGCCGCGCGGAGCAGGTTCGGCTCGAATTCAAGCTGTCTTTCCTTTTTGTCGATGTTGTGTCGAAAGTTCAGGTTGTCGTCAGAAATACGTCCCATAGGTTCCCGATTGCAATTGGGGATGCAATCGTGCGGCTTCTATTGGTCGAAGACAACACACTGATAGGCAATGCCGTGCAGGATCATCTGAATGCCGATGGCTGGTCGGTCGATTGGTCCATGGATTTGGAGTCTGCCAAGCTTGTCATCGCGGCCGAAGCGCACGACGTGATGCTTCTCGATCTTCGATTGCCCGATGGCAGCGGCCTCGATCTGCTCAAACTCATGGAAGCGCGCGGGGATGCGACCCCGATCATTGTCATGTCGGCCTATGATCAGCTGTCGGATCAGATGAGGGCCATGGATATCGGCGCCGTCGATTATCTGGTGAAGCCATTTGCGCTGAGCGAAATGGCGGTTCGTGTCCGCAAGGCGGCAAGACGCGGCCGGCTGATCCGCATGCGCAATGCCGGCTGAGCCGAGCCAGCTTCAGGATCAGGCCCGCGTTCCCGACCGCAGGAAATCGATGGTCGCTATGGCCGCGGCAAAGAGCACCAGAGACAAGAGCCAGCCGAGCACCGCGTCGGACAGATAATGGGCTCCTGTCATTACCCGCATGACCGGCATCATGATCGAGATGATGGCGAGCGGGATACCCACGGAGAAGCGCAGCCGTGGCGGCAGAAGCAGCACAAGGCAAAGCAGCCAGCCGCCAGACGACGCTTCGCCCGAGACGAAGGAACAGTTTGCAAGACATCGACCGGCGAACGAACCTGCCTGAACGAAATCCAGCGAGCCGCCGAAGAGATCCGTGCTGCGCGGCCTTGGCCTGCCGCCATAGGTTTTGAGCAGCGCGTTGACGATGAGGCCGCAGCCGACGCCGAGCGATATCAGTGCGGCGATATACCGATCCGCTTTCAATGTCCGCCAGCCTGCGCCGTATTTATACCGAGATGAAATCAGGGCGGCGAAGAGGACAAGAATGGCGATGTATGGCAGGGCGAGCGTCACGTTTCGCACCATGCGAAGGAGAGGATTTTTGGCGAGGGCAAAGGTACCGCAGACGTTACCGACGGTGGTGGCCGATGTGCAAGGCTCCGCCGTGAAGACGCTTTTAGCAACAGCGAGATCGATGCCCGGAAATCGATTGAAGACAAGCAGCAGTGCCCACCAGAGCGCGAACAGCGCGACAAACACAAAAAAGTATTTGCTTACTGGCGCGTTCCGTTTTGTGTAGGCAATGGAGTTGTCGTACATCTAAAAGTCGGCCGCTGAATGAACGTGTTGAGATGTATGCCCGCCCGCGTTGTCAAGGCGGCAGGAAAACACAATCGAGCGACTATTACGACAGAAGCCTTAAGCCAGGCTGAAAGGCAATGATCGGGAAGGCCTATCAAGGCCGCACAACCGCGCCGGATGCATGCGGCAAAGTGTTCGCGTTCCCCTTTGTCCCGGGCGGCGATCTATTCGCCGGTCTTGAAATAGGCTTCCAGCCGGTAACCGTCGGGATCGATGACGAAGGCGGCGTAGTAGAATTGGCTATAATCCGGCCTGATGCCCGGCTTGCCGTTGTCTTCGCCGCCATTGGCGATGCCTGCGGCATAGAAGGCGTCGACGGCTGCCTGGCTCGGGGCCACGAAACAGAAATGCAGCCCGGAGCCGCGATCGGCCGGTACGGGACGTTCGACCTCGCTCACCCAGAATTGCGCACGTTCCGCGCCATATCCGACCGTGCCGTCGAAGTTGGTGACGCGCTCGTAGCCGAGAGGAGAAAGGGCCGCGTCGTAAAATTTCTGCGCCCGCGCCAGGTCTTTGACGCCGATCGAAATATGGTCGAACATGAAACAAGCTCCTGCCGTGTTGTCTGCGAAGCTTTACGGAAGGCCCGCTCCTGGGAAGCGTCGGCTTTCGAAACTCCGCGGATCGATTTCGTCTCACCATCTTGCAACGATCATGGGAAGTCAACAAAACGAAGGGAGGGTTTGTCTGGTCGCTTGATCCGGCTGCTTCTTCCATAAGGCGGTCCGGTGCCTCCGCGCCGCTGAGATAAACGGATGGGTGTCGAATTTACTGCTGTTCGTCTGAGATTTGATTTTTTTGCAACGACTGTCGATTTCCAGAAAGCTGCTTCGTCGTCAATATGAGCGGGTTTATTGAGCGGCAATGGTGCCGGCGTCTCGCTTCCGGAGGAATTTTCCTATGCGTTTCATGTCTATTGTCACCTCTAGCGACCACATGCAGCCGACGCCGGAGCTGTTGGAAGCCATGCACAAACTCGCCGATCGGGAAATCAAGGCCGGCCGCATGATCGATACGGCAGGGCTGATGCCGCTTGCGACGGGCGCCCGCGTCACGATCAAGGATGGCAAATTGAGGGTGGTCGACGGCCCATTCGTCGAGGCCAAGGAGGTCGTCGGCGGCTATGCGATCTTCGAGCTGCAAAGCAAGGAAGAGGCCGTGGCGCTGGCGGTCGAGTTCATGCAGCTGCACAAGGATTTCATGCCCGGCTGGGAAGGCACATGTGAAGTACGCGCCTACTTCGAGCCAAATGCCGAAGGTGTGTGCGACCCGCTCGCTGAAGCAAGGGCATGATGCCCTCGATCTGTCATCGGGGCGGGCGGCCTTGAAAGCCGCCGGCGCCCATCAGGCGATCCTGGCCGTCTGGCGGATCGAACAGCCGCGGCTGATCACCAGTCTCGCACGGTTGCTGCGCGACGTGCCGCTGGCTGAAGATCTGACACAGGAAGCGTTGATCGTTGCCTTGGAACGATGGCCGAAGGCGGGCATCCCCGAGCGACCTGGCGCATGGCTTATGACCACGGCCAAGCACCGGGCGCTCGACCATTTGCGGCGGCGTCGGATGCTGGACCAGAAACACGAAATGATCGTTCGGGAGATGGAGGAGGACGAGCAGATCATGCCCGATCTAGATACTCCTCTCGACGACGATATCGGTGATGAAATGCTGCGCTTGATCTTCACGGCATGCCATCCGCTGATCTCGCGCGAGGCACGGGTGGCGCTTGCCCTGCGAATGATCTGCGGCTTGACGACCGAGGAAATCGCCCGGGCGTTTCTGGTGTCTGAGGCAACGATCGCCCAGCGCATCGTCCGCGCCAAGAAGACCTTGTCGGAATCCGGGCTTTCCTACGAGACGCCGCACGGCGAGGAGCTGTCGCAGCGCCTCGCCTCGGTGTTAGAGGTCGTCTATCTGATCTTCAACGAGGGATATACGGCTGCGCGCGGCGAGAATTGGATGCGGCTGCAATTGTGCAGCGAGGCGCTGCGGCTTGGGCGAATATTGACGTCCGTGGCACCGCAGGAGCCGGAGGCACACGCTTTGCTGGCCTTGATGGAGCTGAACGCATCCCGCGCAGCGGCCAGGACGGATGCCGACGGCAATCCGATTTTGCTGCTCGATCAAAATCGTGACCGCTGGGATCGGCTGCAGATCCGGCGCGGCCTGAAAGCGCTGATACGGGTGCATGAACTCGGCGGTGCCGGTGGAGTTTACGCGTTGCAAGCCGCGATCATCGCATGTCACGCAAAAGCAGGAACGGCCGATGAAACCGACTGGAGGCGGATCGCCGATCTCTATGCGGAGCTTGCCTTGCTCGTTCCTTCCCCGATCGTCGAACTCAATCGCGCTGTCGCCATCGGCATGGCCGACGGTCCCGAGATGGCATTGGAGATCATCGATGGTCTCCGCGATGAGCCTGCATTGAAGGATTATCATCTTCTGCCGAGCGTTCGCGGCGATCTTCTTTACAAGCTCGGCCGATATGATGAAGCGCGGCAAGCCTTCGAGACGGCAGCCGCGCTTGCTGAAAATCAGAGGGAGCGTGATCTCCTCCTGCGCCGCGCCGCCGAAGCCGCTGGCGCCGAGAAGAATTGACCCGCCGGAGAGGCGGGTCACCTTGCTTCGAGCTATTCCGCAGCCTGGTAATTTGCGGCCTTGGCGACGGACGAACGCGGGCCGACCGCTGCGAGCAGCGTGATGGCGGCAGCAAGGATCGTCACGAAACCGATGCCAGCGACATAGGGATTCCAGCCAAAGTTCGGAGCTGCGCTGAAGACGGCGGATGCCGCCGCCAGAATGATGCCGCCGCCGATCTGGAAGGAGGCAAACAGCATGCCCGAAGCCAGGCCGGATTCGTTGTCGCCGACGTCAGAAAGGGCCGCGACCTGGATCGACGGATAGGTCATGGCATAACCGACGCCGAGCAGGAGCTGCGAGATGGCGACGAGCACTATCGTATCTATATGCCCAGCCGACAGCACCCAGAAGAGATAGCTGATGGCCTGCAGTCCCACGCCGAAGGTCATGAGAAGTGTCGTGCCGCGGTTCTGGCCGATCGTCGCAAAGCGTGGTGCCAGGAACATGACGCAGGTGCCGCCGATGGCGAAGGCAAAGCCCGTAGCGAAAGCCGACCAGCCGACGACGGTCTGATAATAGAGCGTCGCGATGAACTGGAAGCCGACATAGGCTCCCTGGTACAGCGCAGCGATGGCATTGGCATGGCTGAGCTTGGTGCGGCGGAACATGGCAAGCGGCACCATCGGATCGTGATGGCGCGATTCCACGATCAGGAACAGCACGATCAGGATCAATGCGGCGAGGAGCGAACCCCAGGTCGCGAAGGCCTGCCAGCCATCGGCGGCGGCATTGGTGACGCCGAAGACGAAGAGCAGCAGGCCGGGCGTGATCGTCAGGGCGCCGGCCCAATCGAAGCGGGCGCGTGGGCCGTTTCGCTTATGATCTGCAGGCAGGACGAGCGGGGCGACGATCAGCGCCAGGATGGCGACGGGAGCCCCCATGACGAGCGTCGCGCGCCAGCTGATGAGCGTTGCCGCTCCGCCCAGCACCATGCCGAGCACGAAGCCGGCAGCACCGGTGGAGGAGAAGACGCCTAGTGCCTTCGCGCGGGCATTGCCTTCTCCAAAGACGGAGAGAAGGAGAGCCAGCGCCGCCGGCGCGGTGAAGGCGGCTGCAATGCCCTTGATCAGCCGGGCGGCGATCAGGGTCGGGGCGCTGTCGACGAAACCTCCGGCAATGCTGGCGGCGGCGAAGACGCCGAGCGACCAGAGGAAGACGCGGCGGTGGCCGAAGAGATCGGCAACACGGCCGCCGAGCAGCAGAAAGCCGCCATAGCCGAGCACATAGGCGCTGACGGCCCATTGCAGCGAGGTCGCCTGCATGCCTAGCTCTTTCTGGATTGCAGGCAGGGCCACGCCAATGGTGGAGACGTCCATGGCGTCGAGGAAATTGGCGGCGCATAGCAGCAGCAACGCCAATCCCGCCCCGCTTCGGGTTTGGGAAGAAGTCATCGGGATCGTTCCTTTCTAGGCTGCCACCTCTTGGGAGGGTGAAAGCGGCAGGGAACGAGAAAATGTACATCTTCAAACCCTATTGCAAATTGATAGTAACCATGTCAGGTATTACTCATAATGATGAATGATGCCACGCTTCGAAAAATCGATCTCAATCTGCTGCTCGCCTTCTCCGTGCTGATGCAGGAGCGGAATGTGAGCCGCGCGGCCGAGCGGCTGCTGCTCGGGCAGCCTGGTCTTTCTGCCGCGCTCCGCCGGCTGCGCGAGACGCTGGATGATGAATTGTTCGTGCGCGTCGGGCGCGGCTTGCAGCCCACGCCGCGAGCGCTATCCATAGCGCCGGCGATCGAGGATGCGCTCTCCGGCATCGAGCGCGCCATTCGCCCGCCGGCAGCCTTCGATCCTGAAAACTGGCACGGCGAGTTCCGCATCGGGCTCTGCGACAATCTCGAATCCTCCTTCTTCGGACCGCTGGTCGCGCGGTTGCGCCAGCTTGCGCCGAATGCGCGGCTGACCAGCGTGGCGTTCGACCGCCGCGACGCCGTCCGCCTGCTGGACGAGGGCGTCTTCGACTTCAGCATCTCGGTGCATGACGAACCGGCCTCCTGGCATGTTCGCGCGCCGCTGTTCCAACAGGCGTCGCTCTGCATCTACGATGGGCGGCATCTCAAATGCGCTGCGCCGCTGAGCCTGAAGCATTTCGCCAATGCGCCGCATGTCACCGTTTCGCTCGAAGGCGCCATATCCACCGGCGTCGATGTCGCTCTCGCGCGCCTCGGCCATCGCCGGCAGGTCGTCGCGACGGTCCCCCGATTTTCGGCGCTGCCGACGACGCTCCGCGCCATTCCAGCCATTGCGACGGTTCCCGAGGCGATTGCGCGCTGCATGGCGCAACTGCACGACCTGACGATTTCGGAGCCGCCGTTCGAGCTGCCTGCCGACCCGGTAACGATGCTCTATCGCCGCGTCGATCAGGCCGACGGCCGTTCGGTATGGTTCCGCCGGCTCTTCGTTGAGGTCGTCAAGGAAGCGCTCGAGGCCAGCGGGTGCCGCATGGGCGTTTCCACGGATGCCTGCTGCTACGATCCGCCTGAACTCGCAGAAGCTGTTTGACCCTTCGAGCGGAGGCGCCATGATCCGTCATACCTCACGCCTTTCCCTGCGGATGCCGGAAGAGGGGGATATCGACTTCCTCACAGCCTTGTTCCTGCGGCCGGAACTGGTCGCCCATAGGCCGGATCCCAGACCGGATCCTCCTGAAGAGAGTGCTCGGCGTCTGGCCCGTGACCGGACACACTGGCGCCTGCATGGATTCGGGCGCTGGGCGATCGAAGCGGAGGGGCAGCTGATCGGTTTCGGAGGCGTTACCGTTTCAACGGAATTCGAGGGGCTCAATCTCTCCTATCATCTGCATCCCGATCATTGGGGAAAGGGCTATGCGACGGAGCTGGTAACGGAGGCGCTGGTCTTCGCCGGCAACGATCTGCAGGCAAAGCGCGTTATCGGGCTCGTGCGCCCCGTCAATACGGCCTCCCGGCGTGTGCTGGAAAAATGCGGATTTCGTTTCGAGCGCGAAGTCATGCTGCATGGAGCGCCGACTCATCTGCTTTCCCATCCGCTGACCGCCGCTCATATCGATGAGCCGACTTAGCCGTCCGGATAGGGCATGCCGTCCTTATGCACGAAGCGGCCGTCGGTGCTCGAGCTCATCATATCGACATCGGAACAGGTGATGAGGTCGGTCGGAGAGCGCGTTCCGACCTCGAGATAGACCGCCGTGGTGCTCGACTTGTTGATCATGTGATGACCATTGCCCGAGCCTTTCGGGAAGGCGGCACAATCGCCGGCGCGCAGCACTGTCTCGCCGCCATCCTCGATCAGCGTCAGTTCGCCCTCCAGCACATAGACGAATTCATCCTCCTCCGAATGCCAATGCCGCTGACTCGACCAATTGCCCGGCGGCAGCCGCATGAGATTGACCCCGAAATCCGTAAGGCCGCCGGCATCACCCAGACGCTGGCGTATACGCTCGGCGCAGGGCTCATTGAACGGGGCGGGGTAACGCGTGCCCTTGATTTCGGGTATGGCTGCAATATCGATCTTCGGCATGAGGGTGTGCCTGCGATTTGCCATGAGGGATGAGCTAGTTGCAGCTTGAAGTCTAGCAAGATTCGTCGCTATCGGTCCAGCGGTGTGTGGCGCGACAGCACGGCAGTCGAGGTGTCAGTTGCCTTGCTTTGTCATCTAATTGTCACCCGGTTGTCATCGCTCATACATATGTGCGGCGTTTGCGCAACACGCCATATGTAGGTGCTGTCACATATGTTTTGGGACCTCTCCACGCTCTTGTAAAAGCAAAATAGTAAATGCAGCTTACTAATCGAAGTGAAGCTTGTGCTTCGAATTAGGCACTGGAACTTGATGTCGAGCGACCCCCAGGTTCGTCCATCGCGCAGGTTCATTCGAAGGATGGAGTTACCATGAACATCAAGAGCTTGCTTATCGGTTCTGCTGCTGCGTTATGCGTCGTATCCGGCGCGCATGCTGCCGATGCTATCGTTGCTGCAGAACCGGAGCCGCTGGAGTACGTCCGCATATGCGACGCGTTCGGCGCCGGCTACTTCTTCATTCCCGGCACGGAGACCTGCTTGCGCGTCGGCGGCAAGGTCCGCACGGAGGGCCAGTGGAAAGATCCCTACAATCGCGCCAGCAACTTCGGCACCAAGTGGCATACCCGCGCCGAGCTCAACCTGAATACCGCAACCGACACCGAATATGGCCCGCTGAAGACCGAGACCATCGTGCGCTGGGACTGGAACGACGGTGGCTCCACCGGCACGAACTTGCTGTGGGCCTACATTACCCTCGGCGGCTTCAGCGTGGGTAAGACGGACTCGCAGTACAACCAGTTCATCGGCTATGCCGGCGATGTGATCCAGGACGATGTCATCTATGACGGCCCGTATGAATTGAACCAGCTGACCTATAATTACGACAGCGGCACGGGCTTTACTGGTGTCATCTCGCTCGAAGACAGCAATTCCGGCACGACCACAAGCGCCTATGGCGGAAGCTGGCAGCTTTCCAAGAGCGATCATTACGCTCCGAACGTTGTTGCCGGTCTCGGCTATAAGGCCGGCGCCTGGCAGTTCCGCGTGGTCGGCGGTTATGACTCTATCGTCGAAGAAGGTGCCATCAAGGCTCGTATCGATGCCGATTTCGGCGTCTTCTCCGCCTTCCTGATGGGAGGCTGGAACACGGACGGCGACAAGCTCAACCAGTATGCCGGTTCGAACCAGAACGTCTCTGCCTGCACGACTTCCGACGGCGTCGTTCACGGCGCGGATTGCGGCTGGGGTGACTGGGCAGTCTGGGGCGGTGTCGGCGTTCCGATCAACGACAAGCTGAAGTGGAACCTGCAGCTCGCCTATACCGACTCGAAGATCTTCGAAGCGACCACGAACGTCAAATTCAATCCGGTCAAGAACCTGCTGATCGAGCCGGAATTCACCTACGTTCACTACGATCTGCCGAGCGACGATACCTTCTCGGGTATCCTGCGCTTCGAGCGGACCTTCTAAGACTTTCGGCCCAGGCTGATCTTCGCAGAAATGAGGCCCGGTCTTCATATCGGGCCTTATCTATCTTGACGGACGACTTTTAAATCTCCGTTCGGCCCGCATCCTGCTGACAGGCACCATGCGGTGCATCGTGACCTCCAGCGCATTCGTCCCCAAACGGGCGCCGGGTCACTCCTGGCAGTGGTCAAACAGCCGATAAGGGAAGTCGGCTCATTGTCATAAATCCAATGCTAATCAACGACTATCTCATTTTCGATAGCGCCCTTCAGCGCGACCAAAGGAAGCCCTATGAAGACGATCATGATACTTGCCGCAATTGGACTGTTCTCCACGAACGCAATGGCCATGTCGGCCTATAATTTCAAGTCGATGACCTGCGCCGCCGTGCATGAAAAGATGGCTCAGGAAGGATCGATCGTGCTGAGATACCCCTCACACCATCCGGGCCTGATGATGTACAACCGGACGGTGTCCAATTCGATGGCTTGCCTCGGACAGGGTTCGATGGCCAGCGCCAGCGTTCCCACGAGTGACGATCCCAGCTGCAAGATCAAGACCTGCAGCTTCGCGACCGGCAAGGGGCCGAACAAGAACCACTGAGGCGGTGGCGCAGGGCTGACCAGCTCTGAGGCAAAACATCGGCAGGGCAGGATACTCTTCTTGCCGGTGCATAATCGCGGGCTGCTCAGGCTGGCGGACTTGACCGGACTGCGGCCTTTGTCCTTTTCCGCGCATTCGGATGCCGGGCCGACCTGATGTTTTTCGGTGAACCGTTCTTCGATCGCTTCCTAGGCACGCTTGCAAGCCGGATCGTGATCGCGGTAGCCGCCTTGCTCTTTTGAAGAGAAGAAAAGAAAGTGGCGCACCCGACAGGATTCGAACCTGTGACCTTTGGAATCGGAATCCAACACTCTATCCAGCTGAGCTACGGGTGCATGCCGTGGCGATTTGAATCGCCTGTCCGATGGCTGGTTCTTAGCCCAGGAAAGGCTTGGCTTCAATGCGGAAAATTCAGGAAAGCGTGAGATCGGACGTTTTGTTGGGATAAGGCCGCGGGCTTCGAGCGCGCGGCCTCGGTGTCATCGGTCGTTCCGGCTCATTCCTTCATCGCGCCGGGGCCGGGGATGGCTTTGGGCGGCACCTTGCCGAGGATGATCATGCCCAGCACTTCGTCCTTGGTGACGTCTTCGGTGCGGGCGTGGCCGACGACCTGGCCGTTCTTCATGACAGAGACGCGGTCGGCCAGGTCGAAGACGTCGTGGATGTCGTGGCTGATGAGGAAGATGCCGATGCCTTCCTTCTTCAGCTGCTTGATCAGCTCGCCGACCTGCGCCGTCTCCTGCGGGCCAAGCGCCGCTGTCGGCTCGTCCATGATCAGGATGCGGGCGTCGAAGAGGATAGCGCGGGCGATCGCCACCGACTGGCGCTGGCCGCCGGAAAGCGCCTTCACCGGTTCCTTGAAGCGCTTGAAGTTGGGGTTGAGGCGCCCCATCACTTCGCGGGCCTTGGCTTCCATCGCGACGTCGTCGAGCGTACCCCAGCGGGTCTGCAGTTCGCGGCCAAGATAGAGGTTGGCGGCGGCGTCGACATTGTCGGCGACGGCGAGCGTCTGGTAGATCGTCTCGATGCCGTATTTCTTGGCGTCGCGCGGGGTGCGGATATCGGCGGGCTCGCCGTTGATCAGGATATCGCCGCTGTCGCGCTTGTAGGCGCCGGAGAGAATCTTGATCAGCGTCGATTTGCCGGCGCCATTATGGCCGAGAAGGGCGACGACTTCGCCGGGGTAGAGGTCCACCGAGGCGTTGTCGACCGCGTGGATGCCGCCGAAGGAGATGGAAATGTTCTTCATTTCCACAAGCGGAGTGGTTTGATCCGTCATGGTTCAGAATTCCTTTTACTTGGCGCGCGAGCGGTAGACGATGTCGAGCCAGACGGCGACCACCAAGACCACCCCGACGACGACGTTTTGAATCGGTGTGTCGACATTGGCGAGCCCCATGCCCGATTGCAGCGACTGCATGACCAGCGCGCCAAGCATGGCGCCGGCGACCGTGCCGCTGCCGCCGGCGAGCGACGTGCCGCCGATGACGGCAGCAGCGATGGTGAAGAGTTCGTAGGTGGTTCCCTGTGAGTTCACAGCCGAATTGAGGCGGGCGGTCGAAATCGCGGCGGCGACGGCGGCGAGCAGGCCCATCAGCGCGAAGATCTTCACGATGACCCAGCGGGTCTTGATGCCGGCAAGCTCTGCCGCTTCCGGATTGCCGCCGATCGCGAAGACATAACGGCCGAAGCGCAGGCGCGTTGCGATGAAAGTCATCGCGATGCCGATGAGAACGGCGATGAGGACCGGCACTGCAATGCCATAGGGGATATCGAGGCCGTTCTCGGGCCACGTGATATTGTGCTCGGTGGCGTAGCGCTTGGCGATGCCGACCGGCCAGTCGTAACTGTTGAAGAGATAGACGGTACCGAGGACGAGCAGGGAACCGAGGCCGGCAAGGAAGTATTCGGCCCAGAGCGGGCGGCGCGGAAAGTGGAAGCGCTTTCTTTGCTGGCGTGAGCCGACGATGCCGACAATGATCAGCAGGCAGGAAATCACGCCGACCACCCAGCTCCAGGTGGCGCCGATCGAGCCGGTGGCGCCGCTGCCGCCCATGATGACGAAGGTGGAATCCATCGGCGCCACGGTCTGACCGCTGGTGACGTACCACGCAAGGCCGCGCCAGACGAGAAGGCCGCCAAGCGTCACGATGAAGGAGGGAACGTTCATGAAGGCGATGATCGCGCCCTGGAAGGTGCCGATGGCCGTGCCAATCGCCAGGCCACAGAGGAGGGTAATGATCCACGTCCAGGAGCTGTCGAAGCCGAGATATTGCGGCAGCCATTTTGCCTGCATGACGCCCATGATCATGGCGACGAAACCGAGCACGGAGCCTACCGACAGGTCGATGTTGCGCGTGACGATGACCAGTACCATGCCCGTGGCGAGAACCGCGATTTCGCAGGTCTGCACCGAAAGGTTCCAAAGGTTTCTCGCCGTCAGAAATTCCCGGCCGTCGAAGACCCTGAGATAGAGATCGAAGCCGATCCAGATGATCAGTAGCGCTCCTATCATGCCGAGCAGGCGGGTATCGATTTCCGTGGCGCGCAGAAACCGGGTGATCGCGCCGGCATCCGCGTTCCTAGGCCCGCTCGATGTGGTGGACTGTGTCATGTCGGCCATCGCTTTGCCGTTCTCCCTCTGTCGGGCGCGGCCGGCGACGCATTCTGGCAATCGCTGGCAATCGCGCCAATCTCAAAAATGTCTGCCATCGCCTGCAACCCGGCCTTTATCCGGTCCCGGTGGCCGCCGTCCGACGGACCAAGGGATGCGGCGGCATACCACACTGCGGGGAAGCTCCGCCTCCAGCTGCAAGGGAGGGTTGTCGGCTTCCAATCCGCATTCGACGCCGCAACGGTGTGCCGCTGCGGCGTCGCTCTTTCGATGAGTAAGCTCGTTCTAAAGTCGGTTTATTTGCAGGCGGCGACAGCGCCTGCCTTGACACCCTGGCAGGCTTCAGCCTTGGAAATCCAGCCGGCGTCGATGACGACGTTCAGATTGTCCTTGGTGATAGCAACGGGGGTCAGGAAGACCGACTTCATGGCGACGTGCTTCGGGCCGCCGTTGAAGGTCTGAACGCCGGAGATCTCGTCCAGCTTCTTGCCCTTGGCAAGATCGATGGCGATTTCAGCGGCGCGCTTGCCGAGTTCGCGCGAGTCCTTCCAGATGGAAACGGTCTGCGTGCCAAGCGCGATGCGGTTCAAGGCTGCCTTGTCGGCGTCCTGGCCGGAAACCGGAACGGAACCGGCAAGGCCCTGGGCGTCGAGAGCGGCAACAGCGCCGCCGGCGGTGCCGTCGTTGGAGGCGACGACCGCGTCAACCTTATTGTTGTTGGCGGTCAGGAACTGCTCCATGTTGCGCTGCGCATTCTGCGGCAGCCAGCCGTCCGTATAGGCTTCGCCGACGTTCTTGATCTTGCCGGCGTCGATGGCGGACTTCAGCACTTCGATCTGGCCGGAGAACAGGAAGTCGGCGTTCGGGTCGGACGACGACCCCTTGATGAAGACATAGTTGCCTTCCGGCTTTGCCTTCAGGACTTCGCGAGCCTGCATGCGGCCCACTTCCTTGTTGTCGAAGGTGATGTAGAAGGCTGCCGGATTTTCGATCAGGCGGTCATAGCCGACCACCGGAATGCCTTCGTCGGCAGCCTTTTCAACGGCCGGGCCGATGGCATCGGAATCCTGGGCGAGAATGATGAGGGCGTTGGCACCCTGCGAAATCAGCGACTCGACGTCGGTCAGCTGCTTGGAAGCGGACGACTGGGCGTCGGCGGAAATGTATTTGGCCCCGACGGCTGCCAGAGCCTTCTTGATGGCTGCCTCATCGGTCTTCCAACGTTCTTCCTGGAAATTCGACCAGGAAACGCCGACGACGAGATCCTTGGCGAAGGCGGCCGTCTGCATGGTCAAAACGATGGCCGCGCCCGCAGCCAGCTTGATGAAAGCTTTCATGTGATCCTCCCGAGTGAATGCGACCGCACGTATCCTGAACTCCCGTCGGCCGCGGCGAAATTGCTGACAAGAAAAGTCTTGGACTTTTTTCTCGACAGTCGAGAAATTTAGTGTCAGAGATTTTTTCAGCTGTCAACACCCGCGCCGCCAGGTTTCATCGGTCGTCCGAAAAAGCTATCAGGGGCTGCGCAGGAGGAGGGTTGAATGAGCAGGGAGTTTGCCGATGCTGGCCAAATCGAGCACCGAATTGGTCCGTCAGAAGAACAGCGCCTTGGTCTTGTCGGCGCTGCGCCGGCATGGCCCGCTCGCCCATACCGAGCTCTCTGATTTCACCAGGCTCTCTTCTGCGACGGTATCGGTCATCACTGCCGATCTCGAGCGGGCGCAGATCATCGAAAAGGCGGAGCAGCAGCCGGCCAGCGGCCGCGGGCGGCCGCGGGTTTTGTTTTCGCAGCGGCGCGATTGCGGCTATCTCATCGTCGTCGTCATCTCGTCGGATGCCGTGCAATATTCTCTCGTCGATTATACCGGCCGCCTGATCGACCGCTTTACCGAGGATAGGCAGCAGAACGTTGCGGGCGTCGAGCGCTTCGTGGCCGCCTTGCGCGATGCCTTGAACCGCATTGTCACCCGATCGCGATTGCCGCGCGATAAGGTGCTGATGATCTCGATCAGCAGCAAGGGGCTCGTCGATACTTCGGCGCCGGTACTGCGCTGGTCGCCGATCTTCGGGCGCGACGAGATCGATTTCGCTGACGTGCTGCGCGATGAATGGCCTGCGCAAATCATTCTCGGCAACGAAACCCTGCTTGTGGCTGCAGCCCTTGGGAGGCAGGAAGAAATCAACACCCGCGGCGACTTCCGCTCGCTGGCGGCGCTGTCGCTCGGCCATAGTATCGGGCTTGGCATCGTGCGCCGGGAACATGAAGGCGGCCATCATATATCGGCGCCCAATTTCGGGCATATGATGCATGTGCCCGGCGGCGGTCTTTGTCGCTGCGGCGCGCGGGGATGTATCGAGGCCTATGCCGGTTTCTACGCCATGCTGCGGACGGCCTTCGACGTGCCGCTGGATACGATCCCGGCGAAGTTCGTGCCGATTGCCGAGCTCGACAAGATCGCTGCGAGCGCGCGCCAGGGCGGGCGCCGCAACGTACTGGCCTTCCGCCAGGCGGGCCTGGCGCTCGGCAATGGCCTTTCGCGTGTCTTGAGCCTGCACGAGCGGATGCCGATCGTCATCACCGGTCCTGGCGTAAGGTACTACGATCTGCTGATCGAGGGCATAACCGAGGGCCTGGCGGAATCGCATGTCGTGCGCATGGAGGGCATGCCGGAGCTGCGCGTCATCGCCGACGAGCCGACGCTCGTTTTCGAAGGACATCTGAACCGCGCATTTTCGATCATCGACAATGACATCGTGAAGAGGGGAGCCTCGGTCGTCGAGTTGCGCGACCAGGCGGGTTGAGAGGCGAGGGCGCCGCAAGCTGTGGCCATGCGCTTGGCCGCAGAATTGTCATCCCAATCAATCCGCCAAGCCCAAAGGCTGTTCGTCTTCGCGGACCTGAAGAATACGGTCGATCAGCCCCCATTCCAGAGCCTCTTCCGCCGTCATGAAGTGATCGCGGTCCATGGCGCGTTCGAATTCCTCATAGGAGCGTCCGCAATGTTCGGCATAAAGCCGCGTCATGCGATGCTTCGTTCGCCTCATTTCTTCGGCGTGAATAAAGATGTCCGATGCCTGTCCCTGGAAACCGCCCAATGGCTGGTGAATATGGATGCTGGCATTTGGAAGCGCGGTGCGCTCACCCGGCTGACCAGACATCAAGAGGAAGGAGCCCATCGAACGGGCGGTTCCCATGCATAGCGTATGAACCGGCGCACGAACGTAACGCATGGTGTCATACATCGCGAGACCGCTGGTTACGACGCCACCGGGCGAATTGATATAAAGGTGGATCGGTCTCTTGGGATTCTCGGCCTCGAGAAACAGCAGTTGCGCGCAGACGAGGGCCGAGACGTCGTCGTTCACCTCACCATTCAGGAAGATGATTCTCTCGCGCAGCAGGCGGGAGTAGATGTCGAAAGATCGCTCCCCTCTGCTGGACTGCTCAACGACCATGGGGACGAGTTGCATCGCTTCGCGCATCGGCGAACTCCAATGTTCTTGAAATTGTTGATAGATCTAGCGCGTCAGGCGGCGCGCATGACGGTCAGGCTGTTATTGTTTGCTGCAGCTCTTTCCGTTTCGCGAAGCCGAACGTCATCGAGCTCGTGGATGATCCGCAGGCTGGTGCCGCCGTTTGCATTCGAAGATATTTTGAAAGTCACGGTGCTTTCGAGGAAGGGCGCTGCATCGTCCCGCAGCCGGTAGGTGACTTCCTTGCCCGGCGTGACCGAGATCGCCTCGGGATTGGCTAAGGCTTCCTGCGGCAGCCAGTTTTGGCGAAGCTCAGGGGTGCTGATTGCACGCCAGACTTTTTCCGGCGGTTCGTCGAGCTGGTATTCCAGCTCGATGCCGTTCTTTCGCTCGGCGATCTTGGGATTGTTCATTGATCCATATCCTTCAACAACACCTTGAGAGCTTCGATGCGAGCAGGCCAATATGCGCGGTATTTCGCCAGCCATTGGGCGATGAGGGCAAGCCCTTCCGGATCGACTTCGTAGTTCACGAAACGCCCCCGTCGTTCTTCCCTGACCAGCCCGGCGCTCCGTAGAACCGCGAGATGCTGGGACATGGCCGGCTGGCTGATCTCGATACCTTCACGCAGGGCGCTGGCATTCATGCCGCCTGTCGCCAGCTTCTCGAAGATGGCGCGGCGGGTCGGATCGGCCAAAGCCCGGAATATCTCATTCTCCATCATGGAAATAGATAAGCACGTACTTATGTGATTCGCAAGAGGTTTCTATCGAAGCCTCTTCGGGAGCTCTGGATCGCGCCAAAGAAAAAATCCGCCGCGAATGGAGATCGCGGCGGACTTTTGGGAGGATCGCATTCCTGGAGGAATGGAGACGGCTCAGTCGATCTTGACGAGGCGGCCTTCCTTGACCGACTGCAAGGCGGCATCGGCCAGCTTCAGTGCAGCAAGACCATCGGCGCCCGATGGTGTGATGGTGGCGTCCTTTTCGATCGCGGCGATGAAGCTTGCGATCTCGTTGGCATAGGCTTCGGTGTAGCGCGTCATGAAGAAATCATGCAGCGGCGGGCGGGTGTAGCCATCGCCGTTGGCGACTTCGATGGAGAAGGGGCGTTGGTTTTCAGCAGAAACCAGGCCCTTCGAGCCATGGATTTCGATCCGCTGATCGTAGCCGTAGGTGGCGCGGCGCGAGTTGGAGATAATTGCCTGCTTGCCCGATGCCGTCTGAAGGATGACCGAAACGCTGTCGTAATCGCCGGCTTCGCCGATTGCCTTGTCGACCAGTACGGCGGCAGTTGCAGTGACGGCAACCGGTTCTTCGCCGAGCAGGAAGCGCGCCATGTCGAAGTCATGGATCGTCATGTCGCGGAAGATGCCGCCGGAGCGCTTGATGTAATCGACCGGCGGGGCGCCCGGATCGCGCGAGGTGATCGTCACCATTTCGACCGTGCCGATGCGGCCTTCGTCGATGGCTTTCTTGACAGCCATGAAATGCGGGTCGAAGCGGCGGTTGAAGCCGACCATCAGCTTGCCCTTGGTCTCATTGACGACCTTGATGCAGGCCTGGACGCGCGCGACGTCGAGATCGACAGGCTTTTCGCAGAAGATGGCCTTACCGGCACGGGAGAAGCGCTCGATCAGATCGGCATGGGTATCCGTCGGCGTGCAGATGACGACAGCATCGATATCCTTGGCGGCTTCGATCGCTTCGATCGTGCGGACTTCGCAGCCATAGGCGGACGCGATTGCTTCCGCCGCCGCCGGAAAGGCATCCGCGACGGCGACGAGCTTGGCGTTGGCATCGCCGCTGACGGCTTTCGCATGCACCTTGCCAATGCGCCCGGCGCCGAGCAGACCAAATCTGACAGTCATTATTACCTCCCTGAATTCGGAATAAATGGACCGAATATCAATTGCTCTGGAATTTTCATTCCATTTTCCGGCGACGGCGTCAAGCAGCCTGGACTTCACAATTCTGAAAATTCCGGCTCTCCACTTAGCCGAAATCCGGACGCGAAACCTTATTTTATGCGGACGACTTCACAATTTTCCTGAGGATGCGCTAAAGACATGTTTTCTTAAACAGGCAAAAGTGACCCATGCAACTGATCGATCCCAGCCATCCCATCTACAAGCCGCTTTGGGTGCGCATTCTCATCGTGGCCGTCTGCTTTGGCTGGGCAGCCGTCGAAACGCTGGGCTCGCAGCCGTTCTGGGCAATGCTCTCCGGCGCGCTCGGCGCCTATTCGGCGTGGATGCTGCTCTTGAATTTCAAGCCGCAACCGCCCGCGGCGACTAGCGATGCGCCAGCGCAGGACGATGCTGCCGAGGATGATGAGCCGCCCTCCGAAGACAAGAAATAATCATCGTCTGAGGCGGCGTATGGCCTCGTCGATCAGCTGATTGGCGAGCGTCATGCGGATTGTCGCCTGTTCGCGGAAGAGGGCTGCGACGCCGTCGGGGTGATTGGCTTTAGCGAAGCTGCGGCGTTTTTCCTGCAGGGCGTCGCGCGTGAGGTCGGAGGTAATTGCGAGCTCAGTGGCGACTTCTTCCCGCGATGTTCGCGCCAGATGCTCGGGCATGACCGGCAGTGCCGGTTCTGGCGGAGCGGGTTCGGGTTCCGGCAGAATGACAGGGTCGCCGAGATTGTCGCGGTAGGCTTCGTCCGGCCGATGGGCGTCCGGCGTCTCACCGCCCAGCACCGTTGCGGCAAAGCTGACGTTCAGCCCGCGAATGCGATGCGCGGCCTCTTCCTGTTCCGCAGGCTCCTCTTCGCTGTCGAGGCGATCGAGCACGGATTGAAACAATGATTGCTTGAACAGCATGCGTGGTCTCCACGCCAAGCTTCATAGGAGCGCAAGTTGGCGTGGAGCTTATGGCGGCAACGGTTCTTCGTTCATGTCGGCGAGAGATGCCGGCTCTCTTCCAGGATCATGTCATGCAGCAGCCGCGCGCTCGGCGGCATGGCGCGTTCGCGGGCGGTGATGAGACTATAGGGCCTGACGTCGATATCGAAATCGATCGGCAGGATGGAGGATTCGCCCGCCTGGGACGTCTGCCCGCAGACGAATTGCGCCATGTCGAGCGCAATCGGCGCGATCGCATCCGTCTTGCAAACCACCGCCAGCGTCAGCAGCAAGGACGAGGTGTTGACGACATTTTCCGGCAGGGGCACGCCGGCAGCGAGGAAAATGTCTTCCACCTTGCGGCGAAGCAATGTGCCCGGCGGTTGGAATACCCAGTCGTAACCGGCCAGATCGTGCAGGCTGGCTACACCTCTTTCAAGCAGCGGATGGCCGTTGCGAACCACCAGGCAGGCTTTTTCGACGCCGATCTCATGGGCCGTGAACAGGCGCGGATCGAGATCGTCCGGGATGCGGCTGATGATGAAGTCATGGCGGGCCGCCAGCAGCTCGCGCGCGAGCACATTGCTGTTCTCGACTTCGATATTGATCTCTATGCCGGGATAGGTGCGCGTCACGCGCTGGATCGCCGGGACGACAAGGCTGATTGCCGGCGCGGTCACCGCCCCCAGAAAGACCGAGCCACCCCTGCCGGTTCGCAAGGCGCCAAGCTCCCGGCCTGCCTCGCGCAGCTCTAACAGGATCTTTCGCGCCCGCTTGGCCAAAGCGAGGCCGAAGGGGGTCAAAACGACGCCTCTGGCGACACGCTCGTAAAGCGGGCTTTTGACAATCGACTCCATTTCTGAGAGCATGCGTGAAGCCGCAGGTTGTGACATGTTCATGGACTCAGCGGCCGCGGAAATTTGCCCGTGATCCTCGATCGTGACGATCATCCGCAGGTGATTGAGCTTCAAACCGGCTTTCAACAACGCGTCGTCGCGAAAATTATCGGAATGAATCTCGATGCCTTCGCTCAAATAATCGTTATATATTTTCTCCATAACGGCCAATTTTCCCCTTCATCGGCAAAAAAGTACTATTTTTTAACATTATACCAAAGTTGGTATATGTTTAGCCAGTTATTCTATTTGACAGTTATACGAAATCGTACGAGTTTGCCGATTGTGCGCTGGGTACAGCTCATAAACCGTGAGAGCGTGGAGGAGACCTACTTCGTTTCTCACAATTAGAAGTAAATCATTCCTTCTACGGAACCTGCCGCAGTTTCGGGCGGGCATTTTTTGTCCGCCGCATTTAACAACAAGGGAGAGAGTAATGAAATCCATTATCTCATTGATGGCCGGCGCTGCGTTCGGCGTCGCTACGCTGGTGGTACCTGCCTTCGCGGCGGACAAGGGCACGGTAGGCATCGCCATGCCGACCAAGGCTTCGGCGCGCTGGATCGATGACGGCAACAACATCGTCAAGCAGCTCCAGGCTGCTGGTTACGGCACCGACCTTCAGTATGGCGACGACGATATCCCGAACCAGCTCTCGCAGATCGAGAACATGGTCACCAAGGGTGATAAGGTCCTCGTCATCGCTTCGATCGACGGCACCACGCTGTCCGACGTCCTGCAGAAGGCTCACGATGCCGGCATCAAGGTCATCGCCTATGACCGCCTGATCCGCAACAGCGGCAACGTCGACTACTATGCGACGTTCGACAACTTCAAGGTCGGCGTTCTGCAGGCTGGTTCGATCGTCGACGCCCTCGGCCTCAAGGACGGCAAAGGCCCGTTCAACATCGAGCTGTTCGGCGGTTCTCCAGACGACAACAACGCCTTCTTCTTCTATGACGGCGCAATGTCGGTCCTGAAGCCGTACATCGACAGCGGCAAGCTGGTCGTAAAGTCCGGCCAGATGGGCATGGACAAGGTCGGTACGCTGCGTTGGGATCCGGCAACGGCCCAGGCCCGCATGGACAACCTGCTGTCGGCCTACTACACCGATAGCCACGTCGACGCCGTTCTGTCTCCTTATGATGGCCTGTCGATCGGCATCCTCTCCGCGCTCAAGGGCGTCGGCTATGGTTCCGGCGGCGTGAAGCTTCCGATCGTTACCGGTCAGGACTCCGAAATCCCCTCGGTGAAGTCGATCATCGCTGGCGAGCAGCACTCGACGATCTTCAAGGACACCCGTGACCTCGCAAAGGTCACCGTCGGTATGGTCAACGCGCTGATGGAAGGCAAGACGCCTGAAGTCAACGACACGAAGACCTACGACAACGGCGTCAAGGTTGTTCCGTCCTACCTGCTGACCCCGGTCGCAGTCGACAAGACCAACTACGAGAAGGTTCTCGTCGAAGGCGGTTATTACAAGGCCGATCAGCTGAAGTAATCTTCCGACATAGCGGTCAGGGCTCGCTCAGTGCGAGCCCTGGCTTTGATATTTAAGACGATCGCGCGGTCTGCTATGTTTGACCGCGGCGTTGGATACGGACAATGGACAATACCATCCTCGAAATGCGGACCATCACCAAGTCGTTCCCCGGTGTGAACGCTTTGGAAAATGTCAATTTGAAAGTCCGTCAGGGCGAGATTCATGCTTTGGTTGGCGAAAACGGAGCCGGCAAATCCACCCTCATGAAGGTGCTGTCGGGCGTCTACCCGGCCGGCACGTACGACGGCGATATCTATTATGAGGGCGCGGTTCGTCAGTTCAAGACCATCAGGGATTCCGAAGATATCGGCATCATCATCATTCACCAGGAGCTGGCGCTCGTTCCGCTTCTGTCGATCGCCGAAAATATCTTCCTCGGTAACGAGGTCGTCGCCAATGGCATGATCAATTGGCAGGAAACCTTCAGCCGAACCAAACAGCTTCTTTCCAAAGTGGGCCTCAAGGAATCTCCGAACACGCTCGTGACCGACATCGGTGTCGGCAAGCAGCAGCTCGTCGAGATCGCCAAGGCTCTATCGAAGAGCGTCAAGCTGCTCATCCTCGACGAGCCGACGGCATCGCTGAACGAAAACGATTCCGATGCTCTCCTCAACCTTCTCATGGAGTTCCGCAATCAAGGCATCACCTCGATCATCATTACGCACAAGCTCAACGAAGTGCGCAAGGTGGCCGACCAGATTACGGTGTTGCGCGATGGCATGACGGTGAAGGCGCTGGACTGTCACGAGGAAGAAATCAGCGAAGACATCATCATTCGCAACATGGTCGGGCGTGAGCTGGCGGATCGCTATCCGCCGCGCTCGGTGCCGATCGGCGAAACGATCTTCGAAGTCAGGAACTGGAACGCCTTCCACCAGCAGCATCGCGATCGTCAGGTGCTGCACGATATCAACATCAATGTGCGCAAGGGCGAAGTGGTCGGCATTGCCGGCTTGATGGGCGCAGGCCGTACCGAATTCGCCATGAGCGTTTTCGGCAAGTCCTATGGCCACAAGATCAGCGGCGAAGTCCTCCTTGACGGCAAGCCGGTCGATACCAGCACGGTGCGCAGGGCGATTGATGCCGGTCTTGCCTATGTGACCGAGGACCGCAAGCAGCTCGGCCTGGTTCTGACCAACAGCATCCTGCACAACACGACGCTTGCCAATCTGCTTGGCGTTTCCAAGGCAACCGTCATCGATGACGTGCGGGAACTGCAGGTGGCGACGAACTATCGTTCCAAGCTGCGCATCCGTTCGGCTGGCGTCTTCCAGGAAGCGGGCAATCTTTCCGGCGGCAACCAGCAGAAGGTGGTGCTGTCGAAATGGCTGTTCTCGGATCCGGAAGTGCTGATCCTCGATGAGCCGACGCGCGGTATCGACGTCGGCGCCAAATACGAAATCTATTCCATCATCAACCAGCTTGCCGCCGACGGAAAGGGCGTTCTGATGATTTCATCGGAAATGCCCGAGCTTCTCGGCACCTGCGACCGCATCTACGTCATGAACGAAGGTCGCATCGTCGCCGAACTGCCGAAGGCAGAGGCAAGCCAGGAGAGCATCATGCGCGCTATCATGCGCTCAGGGGAGAAACAACAATGAGTTCGGCCAACCCAGCCACAGAAAGCAGCCACGTCGTTTCCATCGGCGACCATATCCGCAACAACATCCGCGAATACGGCATGTTGATCGCGCTCGTCGTCATCATGTTGCTGTTCCAGTATTTGACGAACGGCGTTCTGTTCAGGTCGCAGAACCTGACCAACATCGTGCTGCAGAACTCGTTCATCGTCATCATGGCGCTCGGCATGCTGCTTGTTATCGTAGCCGGTCATATCGATCTTTCCGTCGGCTCCGTCGTCGGCTTCGTCGGGGCGGTCGCCGGCGTGCTGGTCGTGCAGATGCATATGAATCTCGCACTCGCGACGGTCATTTGTCTGCTGATGGGTGCCGCGGTCGGCGCCTGGCATGGATATTTCATCGCCTATCACCGCATTCCGTCGTTCATCGTGACATTGTCGGGCATGCTGGTTTTCCGCGGCCTGACCTATACCATCATCAATACGACCGGCAACGGCAGCAGCATCGGTCCGTTCCCGCCGGCGTTTCAGGTTGTCGCCACAGGTTTTATTCCCGATTTTATCGACATAAACCCCATTCTCAATTTATTCGGCATAGGCGCCATCCATTCCACTTCGATCTTGCTGACGGTCGCGATTCCAATCTTAATGTTCTTCCTGTCGTGGCGCCGACGCATGGTGAACGAGAAGCACGGCATTGATGTTGAGCCGTTCAGCTTTTTCATTGGCCAGAATCTCCTGGTTGCGGCTGCAACGATTTTTATTGGCTTCCAGATCTCGTCATATAGAGGTCTGCCGAACGTTCTCGTTCTCATGCTGTTCCTGATCGCCCTCTACAGCTTCGCAACGCAGCGCACGACGATCGGCCGCCGCATCTATGCCATGGGCGGCAATGAAAAAGCGACGAAGCTTTCGGGTATCGATACCCGCCGCCTGACCTTCTACACCTTCATCAACATGGGCATCCTGGCGAGCATCGCCGGCATCATCATCGCGACGCGCCTGAATTCGGCAACCGCAAAGGGCGGTGACGGCCTCGAACTCGACGTCATCGCAGCCTGCTTCATCGGTGGCGCTTCAGCCTCCGGCGGCGTCGGCAAGGTAACGGGTGCCGTCATCGGCGCCTTGATCATGGGTGTCTTGAACCAGGGCATGTCGATCCTCGGCTACCAGACGGACTCCCAGAAGATGATCAAGGGTGCTGTGTTGCTCGCTGCCGTGTTCATCGACGTCTACAACAAGAACAAGGGTTGATCGTTTAGCGATCAACCCAGCTTTTAAAACCAAATCCATGACAGAGTCCGGCTCTCGCTGAGAGCCGGAACGGTAGAACGCATCCGATCTCTGTCTGTTAGGAAAGGATGAAAGACATGCTCATCTCGCAGATCAAGGGTTCGAACGGCGAGATCGTCGTTGCGGTCCGCAATGGACCCGGCGAAGCTGCCAAGGCCGTCGTCAATGGCGGCAGCGTCTACAAGCTTGCGATGGAAGCCGCCGACAGCGGCAAGTCGCTCGCTTCGGTCATCGAGGCCTATGGTCTCGGCGAGTCAATCGATCTCGACAAGGCCTATGCCGAAGGCCGCTTCCTGCCGCCGATCACGCATCCCGATGCTGCCCATCTGCACTTGACCGGCACGGGCTTGACGCATCTGGGTTCCGCTGCCACGCGCGATTCCATGCACAAGAAGACGACGGAGGCCGCCGAGGAGACGCTGACCGACTCCATGAAGATGTTCAAGATGGGCATCGAGGGCGGCAAGCCGAAGGCGGGCGAGAAGGGCGTGCAGCCCGAATGGTTCTACAAGGGCAACGGCTATGGCTCTGCAGCCCCCGGTGCTGCGCTGGTGTCTCCGTCCTTCGCGCTCGACGGCGGCGAAGAGCCCGAAATGGCCGGCATCTATGTCATCGCCAAGGACGGCACGCCGTTCCGTATCGGCTTTGCGCTGTCCAACGAATTTTCCGATCACGTCACCGAGCGGATCAACTATCTTTATCTCGCCCATTCCAAGCTCCGTCCGGCAAGCTTCGGCCCGGAAATCCGCGTTGGTGCGGCGCCGGAGGATATTCGCGGCACGTCGCGCATCAAGCGCGGCGACAAGGTGATCTTCGAAAAGCCGTTTCTGTCGGGTGAAGCGAACATGTCGCATACCTTTGCGAACCTTGAATATCACCACTTCAAGTACGGCATCTTCCGTGTTCCCGGCGATGTGCATGTGCACATGTTCGGCACGGCGACGCTTTCCTTCGCGGAAGGCATCAAGCCTGAAGTCGGCGACGTCTTTGAAATCGAAGTTGGCGAATTCGGCCTGCCGCTGCGCAATCCGCTGGCGATCGATGCCGAGGAAGAAGTGGCCGTTCGCCAGCTGTAATGCATCGAGCCCGGCCGCAAGGGATCGGCCGGGCATTTCCAATACGATCCAGGAAGGCATGACGCCATGACCATTCATCAGAACTTGATCGCCGGGGAGTGGACGGGGACGAACGGCACCGAAAACATCAACCCGTCGGATACGAACGAGGTCGTCGGCCTCTATGCGAGCGCAAGCGCGCAGGATGTCACGGATGCGATCGCTGCCGCCAAGGCCGCTTTTCCAGCCTGGTCGCGTTCTGGTATTCTGGAGCGCCACACGATCATGAAGAAGGCCGGCGACGAGATCCTGGCACGCAAGGATGAACTCGGCGCGCTGCTCGCCCGCGAAGAGGGCAAGACGCTGCCGGAAGCGATCGGCGAGACCATCCGCGCCGCGCAGATCTTCGAATTCTTCGCCGGCGAGGCGCTGCGCCTGGCAGGCGAGGTGCTTCCTTCCGTGCGCCCGAACATCGGCGTCGAGATCACCCGCGAGCCGCTCGGCGTCATCGGCGTCATCACCCCCTGGAACTTCCCGATCGCCATTCCCGCCTGGAAGATCGCGCCGGCGCTCTGCTACGGCAACACCGTCGTCTTCAAGCCGGCCGATCTCGTGCCCGGCTGCTCGTGGGCAATCGTCGATATCCTCAACCGCGCCGGCCTGCCGAAGGGTGTGTTGAACCTCGTCATGGGCAAGGGCTCGGTCGTCGGTCAAGCTATGCTCGACAGCCCGGTTCTTTCGGGTATCACCTTCACCGGCTCGGTCGGCACCGGCAAGCGCGTCGCGCTTTCCTCCGTCGAGCATGGTCGTAAGTACCAGCTCGAAATGGGCGGCAAGAACCCGATGGTCGTGCTTGACGATGCCGATCTGACCGTTGCCGTTGAGGCGGCCGCCAATTCCGCCTTCTTTTCGACCGGCCAGCGTTGCACAGCCTCGTCGCGCCTCATCGTTACAGAAGGCATTCACGACAGGTTCGTGGCGGCGCTGACGGAAAAGCTGAAGACGCTCAACGTCGATAACGCCATGAAGTCCGGCACGCATATCGGCCCGGTCGTCGATGCCAAGCAGCTGAAGACGGATACCGATTATATCGAGATCGGGAAGCGGGAAGGCGCCAAGCTCGCCTTCGGCGGCGAGCTCGTCAGCCGCGACACGCCCGGTTTCTACCTGCAGCCGACGCTCTTCACGGAAGCGACGAACCAGATGCGCATCAGCCGCGAAGAGATCTTCGGGCCGGTTGCCTCCGTCATCCGCGTTAGGGATTACGAGGAAGCTTTGGCAACGGCCAATGACACGCCGTTCGGCCTGTCCTCGGGCATTGCCACGACGAGCCTGAAGCATGCAACGCATTTCAAGCGCAATGCGGAAGCGGGTATGGTGATGGTCAACCTGCCGACGGCCGGCGTCGATTTCCACGTGCCGTTCGGTGGCCGCAAGGGCTCTTCCTTCGGTTCGCGCGAGCAGGGCAAATATGCCGCCGAATTCTTCACCACCGTCAAGACGGCTTACACGCTCGCCTGATCATCGATTTCAAAGTCCAGGCGCGAACGAGGCGGCCTGGGCGACGCAAAGGGTACTGAGATATGAAAAAGAAAGCTGAATGGCCGCGCAAGCTGCGCTCCTACGATTGGTTCGGCGGCACCGGCAAGAATGCGATCATGCATCGCTCCTGGATGAAGAACCAGGGCCTGCCGGCCGATACGTTCGACGGCCGTCCGATCATCGGCATCTGTAACACCTGGTCGGAACTGACGCCCTGCAACGCGCATCTGCGCGATCTTGCAGAGCGCGTGAAGCGCGGTGTCTACGAGGCGGGCGGCTTCCCCGTCGAATTCCCGGTCTTCTCCGTCGGCGAAAGCACGCTGCGCCCGACGGCGATGATGTTCCGCAACCTCGCTGCCATGGACGTGGAAGAAGCGATCCGCGGCAACCCAGTCGATGGCGTCGTGCTGCTCGGCGGCTGCGACAAGACCACGCCGAGCCTGCTGATGGGTGCCGCTTCCGTCGACATCCCGGTCATCCTCGTTTCCGGCGGCCCGATGCTGAACGGCAAGTGGCGCGGTAAGGATGTTGGCTCCGGCACGGCGATCTGGCAGTTCTCGGAAATGGTGAAGTCCGGCGAGATGTCGCTGGATGAATTCATGGATGCGGAGCAGGGTATGGCCCGCTCGGCCGGCAGCTGCATGACCATGGGTACGGCCTCGACCATGGCGTCTATGGCCGAAGCGCTCGGCATGACCTTGCCCGGCAATGCCGCGATCCCGGCTGTCGATGCGCGCCGTCGTGTTATCTCGCAACTTTCCGGCCGCCGTATCGTCGACATGGTCAAGGAAGACCTGAAACCATCGGATATTCTGACCAAGGAAGCCTTCGAAAACGCTATCCGCGTCAACGGCGCCGTCGGCGGCTCGACCAATGCCGTTCTGCACCTCCTCGCGCTCGCGGGCCGCATCGGCGTCGACCTGTCGCTTGACGATTGGGATCGTCTGGGCCGCGAAGTGCCGACCATCGTCAACCTGCAGCCTTCGGGCAAGCACCTGATGGAAGAGTTCTACTATGCCGGCGGTCTGCCCGTCGTCATCAAGGCAGTCGGCGAAATGGGCCTGCTCCACAAGGACGCCATCACGGTCACGGGCGACACGATCTGGGCAGGCGTCAAGGATGTCGTCAACTACAATGACGACGTTATCGTCCCGCGCGAAAAGGCGCTGACGCAGTCGGGCGGTATCGCTGTCCTGCGCGGCAATCTCGCGCCGAAGGGTGCTGTCCTGAAGCCGTCCGCCGCTTCGCCGCATCTGATGCAGCACAAGGGCCGCGCCGTCGTCTTCGAAAGCATCGAAGACTATCACGCCCGCATCAACCGCGACGATCTCGACATCGACGAGAACTGCGTCATGGTGCTGAAGTACTGCGGCCCGAAGGGTTATCCGGGCATGGCCGAAGTCGGCAACATGGGCCTGCCGCCGAAGGTGCTGAAGAAGGGCATCACCGACATGATCCGCATTTCCGATGCGCGCATGTCCGGCACCGCTTACGGCACCGTCATCCTGCACACGGCTCCGGAAGCAGCCGATGGTGGCCCGCTGGCGCTGGTTCAGAACGGCGACATCATCGCCGTCGACGTTCCGGCCCGCACCATCCAGCTCGAAGTGTCGGACGAGGAACTGGCAAAGCGCCGCGCCGCCTGGGTTTCCCCGGTCAAGCCGCTCACCGGCGGCTATGGCGGTCTCTACGTGAAGTCGGTCATGCAGGCCGACACCGGCGCCGACCTCGACTTCCTCGTCGGCCCCCGCGGCTCGGAAATCCCGAACAACCGCGACAGCCACTAGGCTTTGAGCTGGTAAATTCATTAAGCCATATGCAATCCCGGCACTCACAAGGAGTGCCGGGATTACTATTATACTTGAGCCCAGCCACCATCGACGCACAATTCGCTGCCCGTCACGTAGGACGAGTCATCAGAGGCGAGAAACAGGACGGCTTTCGCGATCTCGTTGACTGTGCCGCTGCGGTGCATCGGAATTTGGGCGTGCACCTGGGTCTTCGTCTGCTCGATCATCTCCTCGCTCACTCCTGCTTTCCGCGCTTGATCGGTATCAATATAGCCAGGTGCCACGGCATTCACGCGAATACCCTTTCCAGTCAGCTCGACGGTGAGCGATCGTGCCAGCGAGCGGATGGCGGCTTTTCCCGCCGAATAGACGCTGACATATGGACGGCCCTGCGTGCTCAGGGTTGAGGTGTTCAGGATTATCGAGCCGCCGGAGGTCATGAGCGGCAGAAGCTTCTGCACCGTAAAGTAAGTTCCCTTGAACGTGTTAACGACCGTGAAATCGAATTCCTCCTCCGACATGTATTCAAACATGTTTGGTCGCGCGCCGCCGGCATTCGCAAAGGCGATATCGACCCGGCCATGCTTGTTCTTGACATAGTCGCGAAGCGCTTCGATGTCCGACATCCTGGAAATATCGCTGCGGATTGCGTCGGCACCATGCCCGATGCTTTGTGCCGCGGCATCGAGCGTCGCCTGATCGCGGCCGGTAATGACGACCTTTGCGCCTTCGCGTGCAAACAGCTTGGCTGTCGCCAGCCCTATTCCTGAATTGCCGCCGGTGATGACAGCGATCTTATCGTCCAATTTACCCATATTCGTCTCCAATACGTCTCTGAAGGCGCCCGACGTAAACCGCACTATTGCTGGAGTAGCGGGGCCGGAAGTTATATATGAAGCATCATTCAGGTTTTGGATTCGCTTATGGAAAACGGCCTCCGACCACCGCTAAACCCCCGGAAATCCCCGCGTCAGGGCCGGTCCATCGCAACCGTGGACGCAATTTTCGAGGCAACCATTCAGGTTTTGCTGAGTGATGGTCTAATCCGTTTCAACACCACGCGTGTGGCACGTCGTGCTGGCGTTTCGGTCGGGACGCTCTACCAGTATTTCCCGAACAAGCAGGCTTTGCTTTTTGCCGTACTGGAGCGGCATCTGCTCATGATTGCCGAGGCGGTCGAAAAGGCGTGTGACGAAAATCGTCTTGGTACCGTTGAGACGATAGCGGAAGCCGTGGTGACAGCTTACCTCCAGGTGCAAATAGCGCGGGCCGAGGTTTCTCCCGCGCTCTATCGTATCGGTTTGGAACTCGATGCTCGAGAGCTAATCGATTCGGCGGTCCAGCGAAGTACAAGGGCTGTCGAAGCAACCCTGTCCGATGCCAGTAATGACCGATTTGCCGATGTGGGTTTGATTGCCCAAACCCTGACTGCCGCACTTTATGGAACCGTTCCTGCCTTCTGCCATAAGGTTTTGAGTGTTGCTGATGGCATCGAAGCGGAGAGGCAATTGACAATTATGTTTCGTTCTTACCTTGCCGCGCACAGAGTAGAGTAGCGGAATTCGACCATGGTCCCGACATGTGGACGCCTGCTAATGATAGAGACCTCCAGTTCTCCTTCCCGGACATGTCCGCATCAGCTCTGGCTCTGACTTTGTCCCTGGCTCGCCACCGTCACCTTGACCATAAGGGTTTCGCCCGGCGTGCCGATGCGCATGCCGGACACGGGAGCGGCGTCGCGATAGCAGAGGCCGGTCGCGATGCGGACGTAGCGTGCGTCGGGGCAGACGTCGTTGGCCGGATCGAAGCCGACCCAGCCGAGGCCGGCAATATGCGCCTCTGCCCAGGCATGGGTAGCAGCCTGCTCGTTCTTGCCTTCCATCATCAGGTAGCCGGAGACGTAACGGGCAGGGATCTGCAATGCGCGGGCGCCGGCTAGAAAGATGTGCGCATGGTCCTGGCAGACGCCGCTCTTTGCCTCCAGTGCCTGTTCCGCCGTTGTCTCCGTGTTGCTGGTGCCTGGCTTGTATTCCACGGTCTGATGGATCGCTTTCATCAGCGCATGCATCTTGCCGAGTTCGTTGTCGCCTGAAACGCTGCGCAGCAGTTCCTTCGTCAGCTTGCCAGCCTTGGTGCGCGGCGAGTCCCGCAGAAAGAGCCAGAGCGGGCTGAAGCCCTGATGCGGCCCGACGACGCCGTTGAGGTCCTGCGTCTCGACTTCGCCTGAGGCAATGATCTTCGTTGCGTCCTGCTGCCCGTCGAGGGAAACCAGCGTGGCGCGATTGCCGAACTGGTCGTCATACTCAACCTCAGGCTTGGCGCCTTCGACCGAAAGCTTCCAGTCGATAACCGTCTGTCCCACGCCCGTCAGCGGCGTCAGGTGAAGCCGTTGCAGGGAAAACTGCGCCGGCTCGTCGTAGCGATATTCCGTGATATGGCTGATCGTCAGTCTCATGATATCGCCCGCCTATTCGTAGAACCGGTAGCCGTCGGAGATTTCGGCGCCCAGTTTGTTGTTGTGGGCGACGAAATCCTCGAGGAACTCATGCAGGCCCTGGTCCATGATGCGCTTGATCGTCAGCTTCTGCAGCGATTGGCGGATGGCCTCCGCGGTATCGTGCGCCGGCAGCTTTTTCTCATGTTCGGCGCTGAGATAGCCGATATTGCTGACGATCTTCTCATAGCAATAGGCGAGCGAGCGCGGCATCTGGCCGTTGAGGATCAGGAAGTCGGCAATGTTGGCCGGCTTGTATTCGGGATCGTAAGCCCATTTATAGGCCCGGTGCGCGGAGACCGATCTGAGGATCGACTCCCATTGCGCATTGTCGAGCGAGGAGCCGACATGCGAGACGGATGGCAACAGGACGTAATATTTCACGTCGAGGATGCGGGCCGTGTTATCGGCGCGCTCGATGAAGGTGCCGATGCGGGCAAAGTTATAGAGCTCGTTGCGCAGCATCGAGCCGTGGAAGGCGCCGCGGATCAAGCCGGCGCGCCGCTTGATGACGTCGATCGTCTCCGGTAGCTCTGCCGTCTTCAGCTTCTTGCCGAGCAGCGACTTCAGCTCGATCCAGCATTCGTTGGTCGCCTCCCACGTGTCGCGGGTTAGCGCCGTGCGCACCATGCGGGCATTGTTGCGGCCATATTCGATGCAGGACATGACGCTCGACGGATTGGAGCGGTCGCGCATCAGATAATCGATCGCGTCGGTTCCGGTCAGCTTGTTGTGCACCTCATCGTAGGCTTCGCGCACTCCGGCGCTTTGCAGGACGCCGTCCCAGTCATCATCGACGGCGTCGCTGCGGGTCAGCGACATGCGCTGGCCGGCATCGACCAGGCGGGCTATGTTTTCGGCGCGCTCGATGTAACGGAACATCCAGTAGAGGCCATTCGCGGTTCTTCCCAGCATGTCCGATCAGTCCTCCAGAACCCAGGTGTCTTTGGTGCCGCCGCCCTGGCTGGAGTTGACCACCAGCGAGCCTTCCTTCAGCGCCACGCGGGTCAACCCGCCTGGGATGATCCGCACCTTGTCGGAGACGAGGACATAGGGCCGCAGATCGACATGCCTTGGCGCAATGCCCTTGTTGACCAGGATCGGCACCGTGGAGAGCGAAAGGGTCGGCTGCGCGATGTAGTTGTTCGGCTTGCTCTTGAGCTTTTCGGCAAAGGCCGTCCGCTCCTTCTTCGTGGCCGTCGGTCCGACGAGCATGCCATAGCCGCCGGAGCCGTGAACTTCCTTGACGACGAGATCGGCAAGATTATCGAGCACATATTGCAGGCTGTCGGGCTCAGAACAGCGCCACGTCGGCACGTTCTCGAGGATCGGCTTGCGGCCGGTGTAGAATTCGACGATTTCAGGCATGTAGGAGTAGATCGCCTTGTCGTCGGAAATGCCGGTGCCGGGCGCATTGGCGATGGTGATGTTGCCGGCGCGGTAGACGTCCATGATGCCGGGAATACCGAGCGCGGAATCCGGGCGGAAGGTGAGGGGATCGAGGAAATCGTCGTCGACGCGGCGGTAGAGCACGTCGATAGCCTCATAGCCACGTGTCGTGCGCATCTTCACCTTGCCGTCGATGACGCGCAGATCGGAGCCTTCCACCAGCTCCACGCCCATCATGTCGGCGAGGAAGGAATGCTCGTAATAGGCGGAGTTATAGATGCCCGGCGTCAGCACGGCGACGCGCGGCTTGCCCTTGCATCCGGGAGGGGCGAGCGATGCCAGGCTCTGGCGCAGCAGCAGCGGATAGTCCTCGACGCGCTGCACCTTGTTCTGGTGAAACAGTTCGGGGAACATCTGCATCATCGTTTCGCGGTTTTCCAGCATGTAGCTGACGCCGGAAGGCGTGCGGGCATTGTCCTCAAGCACATAGAATTGGTCTTCGCCGGTGCGCACGATGTCGGTGCCGACGATATGGGTGTAGACACCGCCCGGCGGACGAAAGCCGATCATTTCAGGCAGGAAGGCGTCGTTCCTTTCGATCAGCTCGCGCGGGATGCGGCCGGCGCGGATGATTTCCTGCTTGTGGTAGATGTCGTCGAGGAAGGCATTGAGGGCGACGACCCGCTGTTCGATGCCCTGGGCGAGCTTGCGCCATTCGCGGCCTGAAATGATGCGGGGGATGATGTCGAAGGGAATGAGCTTTTCGGAGGAGTCTGCGTGTCCGTAGACCGCGAAGGTAATGCCCGTCTTCCGGAAGATGGTTTCCGCATCGCGGGATTTGGCAATGAGGTGGCCCCTGTCCTGGCCTGAGTACCACTCGAAGTATTTCTCGTAAGGCGCGCGCGGACTTTCATCCGCAGTAATCATTTCATCAAATGCCAAAGGTGCGGTCCCCGTGTTTTTACCCATTTGAATACAATGGTTTTTACAATGCAAGAACTATGCGCAGTTGCCATCGCGAATTTCTGAATATCGAAAAATGCCGGATTTACAGGCATTTAAGAGTAATGGTGCTGTTGCCTGCCGGCTCTTGTCGCAATGTTCGGATCAAAATTTAAGCATCTGCTTCTTTTGCGGACTGGGCGCCTGGGCAGTGGCTGAGGCTTCTGAAACCAGGGCGGTAGCTTGCAGGACGTGAAGAAAAATTGATTGCTGTGTTCAGCAGATCGATTTTGACCGCTGAACCGCCATCGGCTATCAGCCTTCAGCCCCTCCGCGCGACACCCTGAGTTCGACCAGGATTCCGGCTCCGAAGCGCCAAATATATCGGTCCGATTTTCATGTCCCTCGATAAACTCGCGCCGGCGATTTTTGTCCTTCTCTGGTCCACCGGCTGGATCGTCGCCAAATATGCCTCGCAGCATGCAGGCCCCTTCACCTTCCTGATGATCCGCTACAGCCTGTCGGCGCTTGCCTTCGTGCTGCTCTGTTCGATCGCTCGGGCTAGGTGGCCACGTGACTGGTCGAGCGTACTCCGGGCCATTTATTCCGGGATTTTCCTGCATGGCATTTATCTGGCGGGCCTTTGGTGGGCGATTGCCGAGGGTGTGCCGGCCGGCATTTCCGGGATCATTGCGGCGCTGCAGCCGCTTATGACCGCCATGGCCGCACCGCTTCTCGTCGGTGAGCGGTTGCGGCCGATCCAGAAGGTCGGCCTGCTGCTCGGCTTCCTCGGCATTGCCATCGCGATCTCGCCGAAACTTCTAGCGACGGATACGGCCAATCTCTGGCAATCGGCGGTGCCACTCGTCGTCAATCTGATGGCCATGGTTTCTGTGACTTACGGTACGCTCTACCAGAAGCGGCACCTGCAGACCGGCGACCTCAGAACCATTGCGACCTTGCAATATGTCGGCGCGCTGATCGTCACCGTGCCACTTGCCTTCATTTTCGAAGGCCTGCGCTTCGACGGCACCCAGACGGCGATCCTGTCGCTGCTCTGGTCGGTCTTCGGCCTGTCCATGGGCGCCGTCGGTCTGCTTCTCTATCTCATCCGCCGCGGGCAGGTGTCGCGCGCCGCATCGCTGATCTACCTGATGCCGCCTGCCGTCGCCATCGAGGCGACCATCGCCTTCGGCGAGCCGCTGACACTGCCGATTATCGTTGGCACGGTAATTGTGGTGATCGGTATTTATCTCACCAACAGGCGTCAGGCGGAAATCGTGTCGGAATAGGCTCTATGGCTTCTTGTGGGCATCGATCCGTAGCCGCCATCGCAGAAGCCTGCCATCGACAACCACCAGGCTAGAGACGATCAGGGCCAATCCGAGGAACTCGTAAGGTTCCAGACGCTCTCCAAGGAATGCGGTACTCAAGATGATTGCGCTTGCCGGCACGAGCAGCGTCACCAGCGACGCATTTGTCGCCCCGGCAGAGGCGATGAGATTGAAATAGAGAATGAAGGCGAAGGCGGTCGTCACGATTGCGAGAGTGCCGACGGCCAGCCAGATCGAGATATTCGTGCTGACGATTTCGCTCGGATTGTAGAGAAGAAGGACGATCGGCATCATAATGATGGTGGAGGCACTCAGTTGGCCGGTCGCGACAATGACCGGCTTCATATCCCGAAATCGCTTCGCGAAAACGGCTGCAAACGCATAGGAAACTGCCGCTCCGATGACCGCAAGCTTTGCCCATGTCGGTCCGCCGAGATTGGCGAGGAGCCCTGGGCCGATCATGATGGCGGCGCCGCCAATTCCGAGAGCCACGCCGGCAAGTTTGCTGGCGGAAAGCTTTTCGTCTTTCGTCAGCAGATTTGCGACCAGGACTGTCCACAGGGGCGTCGTCGCGTAGAGCACCGAGGCAAGACCCGCTCCGATCTCCGTTTGACCGCTGAATATCAGCGAAAACGGGATAACGTTATTGAGTAGCGCCAGCCCCAGAAACGAAGCTGATCTTGCAATGGCGGGCGCAAAGGAAATGTTGCGCACACGCAACCAGACATGCAGGACAAGCGCGGCAATCGAAACCCTATAGAGGACCAGCGCCAGCGGCGGGATTTCTGCCACCGCAACACGGGCAAAGAAGAATGATCCGCCCCACAGCGCGCCGAGAAGCATGAGCTGCCCCCAGTCGCTTGCCGACATTGGTTGTGTTGCCGTCGTTTGCAATGCGCCGCCTCCCAACCCTCCACACATGCTCCAAGCTACGCCGGGAAATGTCTGCAGGCAGGAAACAGTCATCCAAACATTGGTCGCCAAGCGAAACGGAATGTCGGGTAGTTTCGAAGTTTCGAATTTACGCTCATGACTGAACCGGTAGTCATCTGGGTAGACGTGTGAGGCGTAAAAAAGGGGGCCAATCGGCCCCCTAGAACTTTATCAAGCACGTTCGCGACGTTGGCCGCCATTGCCTGGGCCACGACGCTTCATGCGGCCGTTGCCGCCATTGCGCTGTTCGCCCTGGGCGCCGCGCTCTTCGTTGTGGCGACCTGCGGGGCGGCCATGGGAATGGCGCTGGCCGCGATGGGCTCCGCCCTCATGCGCGGCACCGTTGCCGTTGGACTGGCCGTTGTGCTGCTTGCGAGCGGGACGGAAGTCCGAGGTCGAAGCGAGGTCGTTGTCGGGTTCCGCACGCGGCGTCGGTTCGTTGCGACGCTGGCCACGGAAATCGGCATTGCGATTGTTTTCTCGCTGCGTACGATCATTGCGCGGGCGGCGATCCTGGCGATCGCCAGCCTCACCACGAGCCTCGCCGTTTTCCTTGTCGAAGAACGGACGGCGGGCCGGACGAGCCGGGCGGCCTTCGGCGCGACCCTGGCCTGCGCCACGGCCTTGGCCCTGACCCTGACCTTGGCCACCGCGACCCTTACCGCGAACGGGGCGACCGCGATCGGCGGGCGCTTCGCCACTGGCAACGGCGATTTCGATGCCCATCAGGCGCTCGATGTCGCGCAGCAGGCGGATTTCATCGGGTGCGCAGAAGGCGATGGCGATGCCGTCGCGGCCGGCGCGGGCGGTACGGCCGATGCGGTGAACGTAGGCGTCGGGCACTTCGGGCAGATCGAAGTTGTAGACATGCGAAACGCCGGGGATGTCGATGCCGCGGGCGGCGACGTCGGTTGCGACGAGAACGCGGACGTCACCATCACGGAAGCCCTTGAGCGCGCGCTCGCGCTGGCCCTGGCTCTTGTTGCCGTGAATGGAGGCAGCGGCGAAGCCAACGTGATCGAGGTGCTTCATCAGCTTTTCGGCGCCATGCTTGGTGCGCAGGAAGACGATGGCGCGGCCATCCGGATTGGCCGAGATCGTTTCCTTGAGGATTTCGGTCTTGTGGTTCTGACCGGCAACGAAGTGGACATATTGCTCCACCTTGTCGGCTGCCTTGCCCGGAGGCGACACTTCGACCTTGACCGGATTGGTCAGGTAGTCGGATGCGAGATCGCCAATGGCCTTCGGCATGGTGGCCGAGAAGAGCAGGGTCTGGCGCTTGGCCGGAACCATCTTGGCGATCTTGCGCAGATCGTGGATGAAGCCGAGATCGAGCATCTGGTCGGCTTCGTCGAGGACGAGGTGGGTGACATGGCCGAGCGAGAGGGCGCGGCGGTTGATGAGATCGAGGAGGCGGCCGGGCGTTGCGACCAGAATATCGGTGCCGCGCTCGAGTTGAAGCTGCTGTTTGTTGATCGACGCGCCGCCGACCACGAGGTTGATCCGCAGCTGCGTCTTGCGCATGAAGAGACGGAGGTTATCAGCGATCTGGTTTACCAGTTCGCGGGTCGGAGCGAGGATCAGCGTACGGACGGTGCGGTTGTCGGGACGCTTGGCTTCCTTCAGCAGCATCTCGATGATCGGCAGGCCGAAAGCGGCCGTCTTGCCGGTGCCGGTCTGGGCGAGGCCGATGAGATCACGGCCCTGGAGAACGAGCGGGATGGCCTGAGCCTGGATGGGCGTTGGCGTCGCAAAGTTGTTCTGCGACAGTGTATCGACGATCTGCTTGGAGAGACCAAGCGAGTGAAAATCGGTCAATTCAATACCTTTCGGGGCGCCAAAGCAAATAGGCCGGATCGCACCATGCGGTCCGGTCTGTCTCTGGCGTCAAGAACCCCGCGTGAAGTGGGAACTTGTAAGTTGGAAATAGCTTTCCCAGCGCATCGGCCGCAGCGCTTGGCGCGGCCTCATTCATAAAAGCGCTTTTGTCCTTCTCTTGCGTACAGATTGTCCCGCAGGGCACGCTCACGCGGCGGCCGGAAGGTGAAAGCTGAGGCGCATTTGGTCTTAAATGCGAGGAATGTCAAGAGGTGTAAGCGAAAGCTTTTCATCAGACGTACAGAAATGCCGCCGAAATCCGGCGGCATCCGAGATCCGATAAGGGCGCATGCGCTCAATGCAGAGATTGCTGATCCTAGCGGCAAACCTCGACGCGATAGGGACGGCCCCAGCCGTCGTGACGCCATGCCCAATAGCAGCTGGGGTAGGGGCGTACGTAAACGCGCTCGTAGACTGGGCCGTCGTAGTAGGCCGGATATGCGGGGTAATAAGCCGGGTAGGCGGGCCGTGCAGCCCCGGCGATCAAGGCGCCGCCCACAACACCGGCGGCAAGACCGCCGAAGAAGGCCCCGCGACCGGACGCGTTGGCGGAAGTGGCGGTTGCGGTGGCGGCGCTGCCAAGCGTCAGCGCGATCAAACCGGCCGTCGTTAATGTGCGAAGCACAGACATTGACATCCCTTTCCCAAAAACACAGGCTAGGCTCCTGGCCTAAGCCGAGTCTGACGTTGCGCAGGAAAGGGGGCGAAGTCGCGGCCAAAAATAGGTTCGCGACATTAAATTTCGTTCATGATTTCAGGCGTAAAGCCTTTGATTTTCAATCAGAAATCTGTAGGGACGCCGCCCTCTGCCTTGCGCTTCGCGACAAATGCATCGAGTTCCTCCTCGATTGCCGGATCGAGTGGGGGCCGTTCATAACGCTCGAGCGTTTCCTTATAGACGCGGTTGGCGTGATCGTAAGTCGTAGGGCTCCCGGCTTCCGTCCATGTCTCGTTGTTTCGCCAGTCTGACAGGATCGGCGAATAGAAGGCGGTTTCGTAGCGGGCGAGCGTATGCGCTGTGCCGAAATAGTGGCCGCCGGGGCCGACATCGCGCACGGCATCCAGCGCCAGGGCGTCGGCGCTGACATCGAGCGGCTTCAGGAATTCCGCGACCATCTGCAGCATGTCGACATCGAGGATGAATTTTTCGAAGGAGGCGGTCAGCCCGCCTTCGCTCCAGCCGGCCGCATGCAGCACGAAATTGCCGCCGCCCTGGGTCAATGCCCACAATGACAGCGCCGATTCGTAGGCGGCCTGCGCATCGAGCGTGTTGGAGGCGTTGGTGTTCGAAGTGCGGTAGGGGATGCCGTAGCGGCGGGCGAGCTGGCCACCCGCGATGACCGCCTTCATATATTCCGGCGTGCCGAAGGCGGGTGCGCCTGTCTTCATGTCGACGTTCGAGGTAAAGCCGCCATACATGACCGGCGCGCCCTTGCGCACCATCTGGGTGAAGGCGAGGCCGCAGAGCGCCTCGGCATTCTGCTGCACCAGCGCGCCGGCGATCGTCACCGGCGCCATGGCGCCCGCCAGCGTGAACGGGGTGACCACCACCACCTGGCCGCGCGAGGACATTTCAATGATCCCCTGCAGCATCGGCCCGTCGAGACGAAGCGGCGAGGAGGAGTTGATGATGGTGAAGAGCGAGGGCTCGCGCTCCATCTGTTCCATGTTGATGCCGCGGCCGATACGAGCGATCTCGATGGCGTCGAGATTGCGCTGCTGGCCGAGCGAATAGCAATGAAAAGCCTTGTCGGTGAACTTCACGATGTCGGAAAGGCAATCGAGATGGCGCACCGAGGCATGGATATCGATAGGTTCGACCGGATAGCCGCCGGTCATATGGATGACATCGAAGGACTGAGCGAGCTTGATGAGCTTGCGGAAGTCCTCCTGATTGCCGGCTCTCCTGCCGCCGTCGCGGTCGGCGACGAAGGGAGCGGAGGCAACCTGTGCGAAGACGAGATTGCGGCCGCCGATTTCAACGTTTCTAAGGGGATTGCGGGCGTGTAGCGTGAAGTTCGAGGGGATCGAAGCGATCAGCTCCATGATCATGTCGCGGTCGAAACGAACGCGTTCCTTGCCCGGCGTGACGTCCGCGCCGGCAGCCTTCATGCGCTCGCGCGCTTCCGGCAGGATGATATCCATGCCGATCTCTTCGAGAATGGTCAGCGATGCCTCGTGAATGTCGTCGAGCGCTTCGGGTGACAGGAGTTCCGTGCGAGCGAGATTGTTGACGAGGTTGAGATATTTCGTGCCGCTCGGCCTGCGACTGCGTTCGGCCCCGCGTCCCCCGGCCCGCCGCCGCCGTTCGCCCGTTGCCGTTGCGATCTGCGCTTCGTTCAAGGTCAGGCTTTCTTCGTCGCTCATGGCGCTCGCTCCCAATGATCCGTTGACGGATTCTTGGCAGAGTTTCCCCCGGTATGCCGCCGTCGTTTGCGACCAAGGCATGACCGTTATAGGACAGTGCATGGTCTGAACGCGACGTCGGCGCGGCGGTTTAAACATGGTTAACGCCTTGTTAAAGCCAATTGTGCTAGAGCGTCGTTCCATGAACTATCATGCGCGGTGAAAAGAGAGGCTCCGTTTGACTTTGGACGGTGAACTGCTCGACATAGCGTGCCGCCGGATCGCCAGTCTGGACAGGCCCGCCTACATCAAGAACAGCGAGCTTCGTTACGTCGCCGTCAACGATGCCTATGCGCGGTTCTTCGGGCACGATATCTCCGATTTCATCGGCAATCGCAGTCATGATCTTCTCGATGCCGGGGAGAGCGCCGATAGGGAAGACAGGGAACGCCGTGCGCTGGTCTTCGGTTCGGAAGAGGTGGCACTCTGCTTCGACGGATCGGGTCGTGAGCGATCGCGCATCCAGATCGAGAGTTTTTCCCCTTCGGAAGACCGCGTCTATATCTTCGGTGTGTTTCTGGAAGCGCCTGCCAGGAGACTGAATCAGGATCTCGACAATATTCTTCGCTCGATGCCGATCGGCGTCCTCATCCACGACAGCGATTATATCGTGGAATACGTCAATGACGCCTTCTACGACATTTGGGAATTCTCGAAGGAGGATCGCTTCGAAGGACGACCCTATCGGGACCTCATCGCCAAGCACTATCAACTGGCGCGCTTCGATGCCGACGGCCGCAGCATCGACGACATTTATCAGGCGCGCCTGGCGGCACTGCGCAAGGCCGGTGAGCACCTGCAGACGGAAGTGAATTTTGCCGACGGAAAATCCGTCATCATTGATGCGCGCCGCATCGCGAATGGGCGGACGCTGATGTCCTATACGGACATCTCCGCCGTCAAGCAGCAATTCCGCGAGATCACCGAAGCCCGGCTGGCGCTGGAGCGTCTCGGCGAGCTGATGACCGATGCCATGCAGGCCATGTCCCAAGGCCTGCTGATCGTTCAGGACGGTACGATCATGCTTGCCAACGACCGGCTGAAGGACATGCTGAAGCTGCCAGCCGATTTCCTCGAGGTCGGTAAAAACTGGTCTGCGGCGTTCGATTATTGCGCGCAACGCGGAGACTTCGGTGAGGATGCCGAGATGCTGCGGGCGTCCTGGGGGGAAAGCGTTGCTGCCGGCAAGCCGATCTCTTGTGTATTCCAGATCAAAGGCGACCGCTGGATGCAACTGGACGCCGCCCTCGGCGAGCACCGTCGCTGGACTGTGGCGCTGACCGATGTCACCGAGATGAAGGAACGCGAGGCGGATTTGCAGCTGCTCCTGGCGCGCAGCAATGCCGCGGACCGGGCGAAATCCGAATTCCTGACCCATATGAGCCATGAAATCCGCACGCCGATGAATGGCGTTCTCGGCATGGCGGAACTACTTGGGAAGACCGATCTCGATATCAGGCAGAAGACCTTCGTCGATATCATCGTCAAGTCAGGCAATGCGCTGCTGACCATCATCAACGACATTCTCGATTTTTCCCGCATCGACACCGGGGAAATGCATCTGCGCAAGATGGCCTTCGATCCCGCCGAGGCCGTCGAGGATATCGCGACCTTGCTGGCGGCCGCCGCATCGGAAAAGAATATCGAGCTGATAGCGCGCATCGCTCCCGGCGTCCCGGCGGCAATACTCGGCGATGCCGGCCGCTTTCGGCAGATCGTGACCAATCTCGTCGGCAATGCGATCAAGTTCACCGAGCGCGGTCATGTGCTGGTCGAACTGGATAGCCGGCCGGCAGCAGACGACAATATATTGCTCATGCTGCGTGTCGAAGACACCGGGATTGGCATTCCGGAAGAAAAGCTCGATACGATCTTCGACAAATTCTCGCTGGCGGATTCGTCCTTTGCGCGGCGGCTTGAGGGCTCGGGTCTTGGTCTCGCCATCACGGCCGGTCTCGTCGATCTGTTCGGCGGCTCGCTGTCGGTGGAGAGCAAATGGGGCAAGGGATCGGTTTTCACCGTCCATCTGCCGATGCCGCTGGTTGCCGCGCGCGGCAAAGTCGCGGAGCTGCCGGCCAATGTCAGGGATGCCCGCGTCCTGATCGTGGAAGACGACCCGATCCATCGGCGCATCTTGAACGAACAGTTGGCGCAATGGGGTTTTGACGGGCATGTCGCCGAGGATGGCGGGACCGCGCTCGCCATTCTGGAAGCTGCCTTCGATATAGGCGTGTCGGTCGATGCGATTATCGTCGACGACAGCATGCCCGGCATGAATGGCTATCAGATCGCGAGTGCATTGCGCGCCGATCCGCGTTTCGACACGCTGCCGATCGTGTTCCTGACGTCGATGGGCGTCGCCGGCAGCGATAGGGAATTCGCGGCCGTCAACGGCCAGGCACACCTTATGAAGCCTGTGAGGGCCAATGTGCTGCGCGGCACGATCATCGATGTCGTGCGCGCATCGCGGCGGAAGAAACTGGGGGAGCGATCGGCTCCCGTTGAACGTCGGCTGCCACTGGAGGCGGAAGCAGCCGCTGCGATCGAAGCCACCGATCGGATGACGTCGGCCAAGTCAGGCAACGCCATCGACGTCCTCGTGGCCGAAGACAACGAGGTGAACCAGATCGTCTTCACGCAGATCCTGCAGGCGACCGGCCTGCGGTTTCTCGTCGTGGAGAATGGCCAGGCGGCCGTGGACGCATGGCGCCAGCTCCGGCCGTCGCTGATCCTAATGGATGTGTCCATGCCGGTCATGAATGGTCATCAGGCGACCCGTACGATCCGGCAGTTCGAGACGCAGGCCGGGCAGGGATGGCATGTTCCCATCGTCGGGGTGACCGCGCAGGCCCTGGATGTCGATCGCGTGATGTGCATGCAGTCGGGCATGGACGATTGCATATCCAAGCCGATCAGCCCCGAACTTCTCGAGACGAAGATCCGGCGCTATCTGGGCGATACCGCTCTCGTGGCCGATCGCTCGAAGAACTAAGGTTCTGATCGATAGACGGAGCGCAGGGCTGGATGACGGCTTCTCGCCACTGCAGCGGTCGACCTCTTAGCCATCGGTGGAAACGGTAACGGCCTTCCAGGCTTCGATCTCCTGCTTGAGGCGCTCGATCCTGTCCGACGCAAGTCCAAGAGCATCGCTGCCCAGCAGGAGTTGCTGTGGAGGCGTGTCGGATTCGATTAAGCCCAGAACGGCATCGGCGAGCTTGTCGGGATCGCCGAGCTGCTTACCGCTTTTGGATTGCCGCGCCTGCCGGATCGGATCGAACAGCGCGTCATAATCCGCGATTGATCGTTCGGTCCGGACCATCGAGCGCCCGGCCCAGTCGGTCCGGAAGGAGCCGGGGCAGAGGGCGGTCACCCGAACGCCGAATGGCGCCATCTCTGCTCGCATGACCTCCGAGATACCCTGAAGCGCAAATTTGCTCCCGCAATAATAGGCGATGCCGGGCATGGTGATCATGCCGCCCATGGAGGTGACGTTGACGATGAAGCCGCTGCGCCTTTCGCGGAAGCGCGGCAGGAAGGCCTTCGCGACCGCAACGGCGCCGAAGACGTTCACGTCGAACTGGCGCCGCATCTCCTCGAGGGGCGACTCCTCAAGAATTCCCTCGTGGCCGTAGCCGGCATTGTTGATCAGCACGTCGACCGGTCCATGAGTTTCCTCCGCTTGTCGAACGGCGTCCGCTATGCGGTCGAACTCCGTTACATCGCATAGGATGGGCCGCACTGCCGGCAAGCGTTCCGCTAGCGTCGTCCGCGACTGTTCCGAGCGGATGGCGCCAATAACCTTGTGGCCATTCCGGATCGCGGCGGCTGCAATTGCAAAACCGAAGCCCGAGTTCGCTCCGGTGATGAAAAAAGTCTTCTGTGACATGGTCGAAATCTCGTCTTGATTGCTTGATGCTTATGACAGATAATCTTCGAAATCATCGCTTGCGATTGCAAAATCTATGGATATCTTGCCAAATCCTATGAAACAGAGCGATGAGAGTTCAAAGCGCCGGGAGTTGGTAGAGCTGGCAGGCCTTCTTGCGCCCGGCCACGGTTACAACCCAACAGCACTTGCCGGTGTCCGCATTCTCAGGACCGAAGCGATCCTTCGTGATGTCCCGGTGCTCTACAAACCTGGCGCGGTCTTCGTCCTGCAAGGCCGAAAACAGGGCGTGCTGGAAGGCGAGGTCTATCTCTATGATGAGGAGCACTATCTGGCCGTGTCGGTGCCTGTTCCGTTCCGGATGGAATCGTCAGCCAGCGCAGAACGCCCTTTGCTTGCCGTTTATCTCGAGTTCGACATGCTTCTCGCTGCGGAGATCGCCTCGGACCTAGGGGCGAGACAATCCGGAGCAGCGACCGGCAAAGTGAGAAGTCTGACATCGAGCAGAATGGAGCCGATGATCGAGGATGTCTTGCTGCGTTTGCTGCGGGCGCTCAGCGATCCTGTCGAGCTTGCGGTTCTGGGAGCAGGCATCCTGCGCGAGCTGCACTACCGGGTTCTGGTCGGCCCGCAAGGCGGAGCGGTGATCTCAGCTCTTCAGCAACAGGGCATTTCCGGGAGGATCGTGCGAAGTCTGGCCCGATTGCGCGAAGCCTACAATTCCGAGATTTCGGTTGCCGCGCTGGCGCGTGAGGCGGGGATGAGCGTTCCCTCCTACCACGTCCATTTCAAAGCCCTGACGGGCAGCAGTCCGATGCAATATCTGAAGGCAATGCGGCTGCATGAGGCGCGGTTGATGATCGCGCGCCACGACGGAACGATTGCGGAGGTGGCGGCATCAGTCGGCTATGCCAGTGCTGCCCAGTTCAGCCGGGATTTCAAACGGCACTTCCGGCGGACGGCCTCGGAAGAGGCCAAGTGGGTTCGCCAGCATCTTGGCGAGCTCATCTGAGCCCTCGAGATGGTTGCCGCCTGCCCCGGCACATCGGCTCCGGCCTCAGGCGGGCTTGATGCCGCAGAGCATTTCGCGCTTGCCGGCAAAGCCTTGGCGTCGCTCCACCACAAATCCTGCCGCCTGCAGGTTTCGTCGCACGAAGCCAGCCGCGGCATAGGTGGCGAAGGTGCCGGCTGGAGCGGTCTTATCGTGGAGCGTCTGCATCAGTTCCGGCGACCACATGTCGGCATTGCGGGACGGCGCGAAACCGTCGAGATACCAGGCGTCAAAGCCCTGTTCGGCGCGGCTGACACCTTCGAGAGCCGGACCGCAGACGACGCTGAGGCGCGTATTTGCATCTAGCCTCAGGGACACGACACCCTGCGGCTTGTCCGGCCACGCGGCGGCAAGCGCCTGGCGCTCGCTGTCGATTTCGGGCCAGTGCGACAAGGCACGGTCGATTTCCTCGGCCCGCATCGGATAGAGTTCGAAAGACATGAAGTGCAGGTTCGAACCGGGGGCAGCCTGCTGCCGCCACTGGCGCCATGTCTCGCAGAAATTCAGGCCGGTGCCGAAGCCGAGTTCGCCGATAAGAAAATCCTGCCGTCCCTGCCAGCGATCGGGAAGGCCATTACCGGCCAGGAAGACATGGCCGCATTCCAGCCGGCCGTCGGTCTGGCAATAAAAATGGTCGCCAAATGCGGTCGAATAGGGCATATCGCCGTCGCGCCATTCAAGCTCCGGGCTTGCCGCATTGGTTTCGGACGCTGCGGTCCGATCGGAAACTGGATCTGTCATGGAAAGAGCCGATAATCCTCCAAGACCTGCCGGTCAATCGCCCGTCGATCTGCTGATCGTCGGCGGCGGGATCATGGGGCTATGGGCAGCCGTCCATGCCGAGCGTCTTGGTATCCCGGCATTGCTTGTCGAAGCCGGCCGTTTCGGGCAGGGGGCGAGCGGCGGTCTGCTTGGCGCGCTGATGCCGCACATGCCGGACAAATGGTCGGACAAGAAGCAATTTCAGTTCGATGCGCTTGTCGCGCTTGAGGAGGAAATTGCTGTCATGGAAGCGGAGACCGGGCTTTCGGCTGGTTATCGCCGCGCCGGTCGCTTGATTCCGCTGCCGAAGCCGCATCTGAGGCAGATCGCGCTTGGCCATTCCCAGGATGCGGAGGTGCATTGGCACCATGGGGAGCACCGGTTTCACTGGCATGTCCTGGATAAAGCACCCGTCGAAGGCTGGATCGAGCCGTCTCTCGCCGAAAATGGATTTGTCCACGATACGTTGGCGGCCCGCGTCGCGCCGCGCGCGTTTCTGCAGGTCTTGCGGAGGTTTCTGGCAGCGGCACGACATGTCCGGCTTTGCGAGGGCGTTACCGTCGAGAGTATCGATCCGGAGCGGGGCATTGCGCGTTCAAGCGATGGCGACATTCGCTTCGGCCGTTGCATCCTTTCTGCCGGCTACCGTTCGTTTCCGATCCTTGATGAGTTGACGGAGGGATGCAAAGCCTCGCTCGGCCAACCGGTCAAAGGGCAAGCGGCGATGCTGAAAGCCGATGTCGACGGCGACATGCCGGTTATTTTCCGCGATGGTCTCTATATCGTCCCGCATGAGAATGGGTTGGTCGCGGTCGGCAGTACGAGCGAGAACCGATTTGACGATCCCTTATCGACCGATGGGCAGCTCGATGATTTGCTCAATGCCGCGCGCGCCATGGCGCCGATGCTGGCTGGCGCGGACGTCGTTGAGCGTTGGGCCGGCCTGCGTCCGAAGGCTGTGGATCGCGATCCGATGGTGGGTGCGCATCCCGATCATCCCTCGCTGATTGCCCTGACTGGTGGCTTCAAGGTGAGCTTTGGGCTGGCGCATAGGCTCGCGGAGGCGGCGGTGCGTGAGGCGGTGGGCGCACCCGGTCGCTTCAACTTGCCGCCGAGTTTCACTTTAGCGAGTCATATTTCAGCCATATCACATAAAACGTGAATTCAGGCCTCTTTCGGGTCGTCAATCTGTCACGCAAATCACCTATCTCCTTGGCCATCGATGCCGGTTCGGTCTGCCTGACATTACGCCCTGGAGGAATTTTATGCGGTATGCCATTTGCTTCACGCCGTCTGCGAGCGATCCGCTGACGCTTGTGGCGGCGAATTGGCTCGGCCGCAACGTTTATTCCGGCGAGATGGTCGATCCGCCGGCGGTCCGTGGGCTTGGTATCCATGAGATCGCCTTCTACACCGCGGTTCCGCGCCGCTATGGCTTCATGGGGATTCTGAAGGCGCCGTTCCGGCTGGCCGAGGATATGTCCGAGGCGGGGCTGCTGCGCGACCTGATGCGGTTCTCCGGCACGGTCGCGCCCTTCGAAATCCCAAGGCTTGAGGTCGCGCGCCTCGGCGGTGCGCTGGGCCTTGTTCCCTCCGCACCAAGCCAGCAGATGCATTTCCTCGCAGCATCGCTGGTGCAGACCTTCGATCAATATCGGGCTCCTTTGAGCGAAGCGGAGATCGAACGCATCGATCCGGATGGCCTGTCGGCGACGCAATTTGCCAATCTGCATCGCTGGGGGCATCCGCACGTCATGGATGAGTTCCGCTTCCAGATGATGCTGACGGGCACGGTGAGCCCTGCCGATATGACGCGCATCGAGCGTGCGCTGCGCGAATTTTTCGAGCCTGCCTTGGCTGCGCCCATCCCCGTTTCCAACATTGCGCTCATGATGGAAGAAGGCGCCGGCGGTCCCTTCCGGGTGCACTCGCTGCATCCGATGGGAAAGGTCAGCGCCCGCAAGATCGCCTAGATCAGCGGATGGCGTTCACGCCAATACCCCGCTTTGAAGCGAAAGTGATTTTCCCACTTTCCGTCTCGACTTTCGCGGCATGGATGCTACCGTTCCGCGATCAGAGAAGGTGCTTCAATGTCGGAAATCTATCCCCGTAATCTCATCGGCTACGGCCGCAACACACCGGATCCGAAATGGCCCGGCGATGCCCGCATCGCGGTGCAGTTCGTGATCAACTATGAAGAGGGCGGGGAAAGCTGCATTCTCGACGGTGATCCTGGGTCGGAAAACCTGCTGTCCGAGATCGTTGGCGCGGCCTCCTGGCCGAACCAGCGCAATCTCAATATGGAATCGATCTACGAATATGGTTCACGCGCCGGCTTCTGGCGGCTGTGGCGCATGTTCACCGAACTCAAGGTTCAGGCGACGGTCTATGGCGTGACACTTGCCATGGCGCGCAATCCGGAAGCAGTTGCCGCCATGAAGGAAGCCGGCTGGGAAATCGCCAGCCACGGCTATCGCTGGCTGGAATACAAGGATTTCTCCGAAGATCTGGAGCGAAAGCACATTCTCGAAGCCGTACGGCTGCATACCGAACTCACCGGCGAGCGGCCCTACGGCATGTACCAGGGCAAGCCGTCCGACAATACGCTGCGGCTCGTCATGGAGGAGGGCGGCTTCCTCTATTCCTCCGATTCCTATGCCGACGATCTACCCTTTTGGGTCGATGGTTTGAACGGCAAGCCGTTCCTGATCATTCCCTATACGCTTGAGACCAACGATATGCGCTTTGCGACGCCACAGGGCTTCAATTCCGGCGACCAGTTCTTCACCTATCTCAAGGATGCCTTCGACACGCTCTATGAAGAAGGCAAGCATGGCAGCCCGAAGATGATGTCGGTCGGTCTGCATTGCCGTCTTGTCGGCCGCCCCGGTCGCGCCGCGGCCCTGCGCCGATTCATCGAATATGTGCAGAAGCACGACAAGGTCTGGATTCCGAAGCGTATCGAGATCGCCAACCACTGGTATGAAAATCACCTTCCCGGGGGCGCGCGCTGATATGATCTCGAGGGATGATTTTGTCGACCGCTTCGGCGGTGTCTTCGAACATTCGCCTTTCGTTGCCGAGCGCGCCTACGATCACGGTGCCATTGCTGAGCAATTGACCTCCGGCGGCGTGCACGCCGCGCTGGTGCGGGTCTTCCGTGCCGCCAGCGAGGCGGAGCGACTTGGCGTGCTGCGGGCACACCCCGATCTCGCCGGCCGGCTGGCGATTGCCGGCCGGCTGACTGAGGATAGCCGCAAGGAGCAGGCCGGTGCCGGGCTCGACCGGCTGAGCCCCGAGGAGCACGCCCGGTTTACCGAACTCAATGCTGCCTATGTGACGAAATTCGGCTTTCCGTTCATCATCGCCGTGAAGGGGCTCGGCAAGGACGATATTCTTGCCGCCTTCGAGACGCGGATAGACAATAGCAGGGATGCGGAACTCGCGACTGCGGCGGCGCAGGTCGAAAAGATCGCTCTCTTGCGTCTGCAATCCATGCTGCCTGAAGCCTGACGTATAGCGTCAGTGCTGCGTCCTTCCTGCGTCTGTCCCAGCGCGGGTTTTCCCGTTGAGGTACGCGCTATTTTTCGATCTACTCATGGCTTAGTATCCGCTTGGCAGGATACTGAGCCATGGGGCCACGGAAAGCATTGGACAGAGATAGAAGCGGATGGATGATTGGTGACGCCAAGAGGCGCGTCATCGCACCGGAATCGGGTATTGCTGGCGGAGGAAAGCCAGCATGAGCCTGGATCGACTGATTACCTACCTCGAACGCATGCAGCAGGCTGCATCCGAAACTGGTCAATTCCTCCGGGAAACCGATCAAGTGACATTCTCCGAGAACGTCGAGAAACAGCGCTCCGTCGGCATGAATCTTCTGCTGATCGGCGAGGTTGCCACACGCATTGCCGAGGACTATCCGGAGTTTGTCGTTGACCATCCAGAGCTGCCTTGGCATGTGATGCAGGACTTCCGGAATCGGATTGCGCAAGGGTATGTCGACATCGAGTTGGCGGCCCTGTGGGATATCGCTCACAAATCTCTTCCGGAGTTGCTCCTGCAACTGGACTCCATTCGCCACTGGCGAGCGGAAGGCGAATAATCATTCAATGACACAGCATCTCGATATCAATCCTTTGGCAAAGGCCGCATTCGCACCGTTCGGCGATGTCATCGAGGCCGATCTTGCGACTATGCGGTACATCAATGGCGGCACAACGGAGCGCTTCCATGCTTTGTCCAGCGCCGAGGCCATCGGAGAGGGCGCGCGGGTTATCCTGAACCTTTTTCGCGGTCAACCACGTGCTTTTCCCTTCTCGATCGAGATGATGGAGCGCCATCCCTTCGGCAGTCAATGTTTCGTGCCGCTGAACGGCCGTCCGTTCCTTGTCGTCGTCGCGGAGGATGAGGGCGGCAAGCCGGGCAGGCCGAAGGTTTTCCTTGCGCGCGGCGACCAGGGTGTGAACTATCGGGTCAATGTCTGGCATTATCCCCTGATGGCACTCGACGAGCAGAGCGATTTCCTTATCATGGATCGCGATGGGCCAGGAAACAATCTGGAAGAGTACTTCTTCGACATGCCCTTCATCATCGGAGCACCGACGCTATGACCGGACTGACCACCCATGTGCTCGATACCGCTCTCGGCAAGCCTGCCGAAGGCCTGGTGATAGATCTCTTCAGGATCGAGGGCGATGCCCGCAGGCACGTGAAGACGGTTACAACCAATTCGGACGGCCGCGTGGATGGTGGTCCAATCCTCAGCGGCGAAAGCTTCGTTGCAGGCACTTACGAGTTGCTGTTTCGGGCCGGGGACTATCTGCGTGCCAGCGGCACCAAGTTGCCGGAGCCGGCTTTCCTCGATCTCGTGCCGATCCGCTTCGGCATCGCCGATACGACGGCGCATTATCACGTGCCGCTGCTGATCTCGCCCTACGGCTATTCCACCTATCGCGGGAGCTGAGACATGCGCTTTGCAGCCATAGCGGACATCCATGGCAATCATCTGGCACTTGAAGCGGTGCTTGCGGATATCCGCAGACAGGGCATCGTCGACATCGTCAATCTCGGCGATTGCTTCAGCGGCCCGCTTACCGCGGGCAAGACGGCGGACATGCTGCTGGAATTGAATGCGCCGACGGTGCGGGGCAATCACGACCGCTATCTGATCGAGCTGGCGCCGGAGGCGATGCATGTTTCAGATCGCGCAGCGCATTCTGAACTGACGGAACGTCACCTCGAATGGCTGCGTGCCTTGCCCGTCAGTACAATTTATCTGGATGAAGCCTATCTTTGCCACGCGACCCCGGCTGATGATAATGTCTATTGGCTTGAATCCGTCTCGCCGGACGGTCAGGTCTATCTGAAGCCGCTGGAAGAGATCGAGGCACTGGCTGCCGGCGTCGATTTCCCTCTGGTCTTGTGCGGTCACAGCCACCTTCCGCGTGTCGTCAGGCTCTCCGACGGACGCCTGATCGTCAATCCCGGCAGCGTCGGCTGCCCGGCCTATGACGATGACTTACCCTATTATCACAAGGTGGAAGCCGGTCACCCCTTTGCTTCTTACGCCATTTTGGAAAAGACTGGTGATCATTGGCTACCGGTCTTCCGGCACGTCGCCTATGATCACATGGCGATGGCGAAACTCGCGGCGCAGAATGGCCGCGAGGAGTGGGCAAGCGGTCTTGCGACGGGCTGGCTGCGTTAGGCATGTTCCTTGACTTTAAGCTGGACCTGTACCATTTGTTGTACAAGTTTTGTAATAGGAGTGGAACATGCGAACGGTCATGTTTTCTGCAGCAAGAAATGAACTTGCAAGCTTGCTTGATGAAGTCGCGCAGGATCGTGTCGCCGTGGAAATTGTTCGTCGCGATAAGCCATCAGCCATTCTGATCGACAAGGAAGAATATGAAGGAATCATCGAGACGCTTCATGTTCTGTCGACACCGACAAATGCGGCAAGATTGATGGAAGCGATCACCGATACAAACGAGGGAAAGAACCTCGTTTCTCACGATTTGCTCGATCCGAAGTAAGCTTGTCATGTTGCTTGCTTGGCACGCGCATGCTTGGGAAGACTATTTATACTGGCAGGAAAGAGACCGTAAAATAGCCGTTAGAATCAACGAGCTTTTGCGGGACGCGCTACGCCACCCTTTTGAGGGACTCGGCAAACCAGAGCCCCTACGCAATCAACTCAAAGGGCAATGGTCGCGCCGCATCACGCAAGAGCATAGGCTGGTTTACAAAGTTGAAGGCGTAGGCGATCGGCAGACGCTTATCGTTTTGCAATGTCGCTTCCACTATTAGAAATCAGCCAGAATCGACCGATCCACGGCCTTGATATCCCGCTTGCCACAGAGTGCCATGGAAATATCCAGCTCCTTGCGGATGATCTCGAGCGCAAGCGTCACCCCTTCCTTGCCCATGGCGCCGAGGCCATAGAGGAAGGGGCGGCCGATGAAGGTGCCCTTGGCGCCGAATGCCACGGCCTTGAGCACGTCCTGACCTGAGCGTACGCCGCCATCCATATGCACCTCGATCTTGTCGCCGACGGCATCGACGATCCGGGGCAGCATGCTGATGGAGGAATGGGCGCCATCGAGCTGCCGGCCGCCGTGATTGGAGACGATAATGGCATCGGCGCCGGTATCGACAGCCGCTTTTGCATCGTCGACGTCAAGAATGCCCTTGATGATCAGCGGGCCGCCCCATTGCTCCTTGATCCAGGCGACATCGCTCCAGGAAAGCTTGGGGTCGAACTGCGAATGCGTCCAGTGCGACAGCGTCGTCATATCGGAAATATCCTTGGCATGACCGATGATATTGCCGAAGGAGTGGCGCTTGGTCTTCAGCATACCCATACACCAACCCGGCCGCGTGGCCATCTGCCAGATGTTCCTTGCGGTCATTTTCGGCGGTGCCGACAATCCGTTGCGGATATCGTTATGGCGCTGGCCGAGGATCTGCAGGTCGGCCGTCAGCACAAGCGCCGAGCATTTTGCCGCCTTGGCGCGATGGATGAGATCGAGGACGAAATCGCGATCCTTCATCACGTAGAGCTGGAACCAGAAGGGCTGCTTCGTCACCGAGGCGATGTCCTCGATCGAGCAGATGCTCATGGTTGACAGTGTGAAGGGTATGCCGAATTCCTCGGCCGCGCGCGCGGCCAGAATCTCGCCATCGGCATGCTGCATGCCGGTCATCCCTGTCGGCGCCAGCGCCACCGGCATCGAGGCCTTTTGGCCGACCATCGTGGTCGCCAGCGACCGGTCGGAAATGTCGACGAGGACGCGCTGGCGCAGCTTGATCTTGGCGAAATCCGCCTCGTTCGCCTCATAGGTCGACTCCGTCCACGAACCGGAATCGGCATATTGGAAGAACATTTTCGGCACGCGCCGCTGCGCAAGCGTCTTCAGTTCGGCGATGGTCAGCGGCGCGGTCATGGCTCTTTGCCTTCTGGATAGTTATAGGGAGGTGGGTTCGGATTGCCTCATTGCAGGATCGATTTCATCGGCTTTCCGGCGACATAGGTTTCGAGGATGGCGCGGTCGTCACCCATGGTCTGCAGCAGGAACAGCTCCTCGGTGAGGCTATTCGTCACCTCCATCTTCAGCGCCATGGCCGGCGTTGCTGCTGCATTGAGGACGATGAGATCGGCTTCGGTTCCGGCGTCGAGCGTGCCGATCTTATCGACGAGGGAGAGGGACTCGGCATTCCCACGGGTCACGTAATAAAAGCTCTCCAACGGGTTCAGCCGTTCGCCGAGCAACTGCTGGATCTTGTAGGCCTCGTCCATGGTGCGCAGCATGGAGTAGCTGGAGCCGCCGCCGATATCTGTGGCGACACCGATGCGAACGGGCTTCTCGCGGCGGGCCAGCGCCTTCAGCGGGAAGAGGCCGGAGCCAAGGAAGAGGTTCGAGGTCGGGCAATGCACGGCGACCGCGCCGGCTTCGCTCATGGCATCGGCTTCGCGGTCGGAAAGATGGATCGCATGGCCGAACAGGCTCTTGGGGCCAAGCAGTCCGTAGCGGGCATAGATATCGGTGTAGTCGATCGCCTCCGGATAGAGCTCGCAGGTAAAGGCGATCTCGTCGTGATTCTCGGAAAGATGCGTCTGGATATGCAGATCCGGGAATTCGCGGGCAAGCGCGGCCGTTGCCTCCATCTGCGCCGGTGTGGAGGTGATGGCGAAGCGCGGGGTGATCGCGACATGGTTGCGGCCCTTGCCGTGCCAGTCTGATATCACCTGCCGCGTCTCGTCATAGCCCATTTCGGGCGTATCGAGCAGGCCCTGCGGGGCATGGCGATCCATCATCACCTTGCCGCCGACCATGCGCATGTTGCGGCGCATGGCTTCGGCAAAATAGGCGTCGGCGGAGGTTTTATGGACCGAGCAGTAGGCGACGGCCGTCGTCGTACCGTGGCGGATCATTTCGTCATAGAAATGCCTGGCGATGCGCTCCGCGTGTGCGCTTTCGACGAAGCGGCATTCCTCGGGGAATGTATAGGTGTTCAGCCATTCCAGAAGGTTGGCGGCGTAGGAGGCGATCACCTGCATCTGCGGGAAATGCAGGTGCATGTCGATGAAACCGGGCAGGATCAGATGCGGGCGGTGGTCGATTTCGGTTGCACCTTTCGGCGCCTGCGCCTTGATATCGGCATAGGCGCCTGTCGCGACGATCAAGCCGTTTTCGATCAGCAGGCCGCCATCACTTTCATAAGTATAGCTGTCGGCATCATCGAGGCTTTGCGGCAGGCGCTTGAAGGAAAGCAGGCGGCCGCGCAGAAGGGTGGTCATTGGCTCTTTTCTCCGATGGAGCTTTCGAACCAGGCGACCAGCAGCTTGCGCTCCTCCGGCGTAACGTCGGTGACGTTGCCGGGCGGCATGGCGTGGCTGCGGCCGGCCTGGATATAGATCTCCCGGGCATGCATAGCGATTTCCGCGTCATTTTCCAGCGTTACGCCCTTCGGCGGGCGGACAATCCCCTCATAGACGGGTTCGGCCGCATGGCACATGGAGCAGCGCGTCGAGACCATTTGCTTGACCGCCGGAAAATGTGCATCGGAGGCGAATTGCTGGAAGGCGGGAGCGACTGCGTTCGCTTCCTTTTCGCCAGTCAGCACCTTCGGAACGGTGGAGAGCCACATGATGACGATGAAAAGGACTATCGTGACGATCCAGGTCCAGGTCGGGCGGCCTTTGCGCGCATGCGTGGTGTTGAACCAGTGACGGATGGTGACGCCCATCAGGAACACCAGCGCTGCAATAATCCAGTTGAACTGCGTGCCGAAGGCCAGCGGATAGTGGTTCGACAACATGAAGAAGATGACGGGCAGCGTCAGGTAGTTGTTGTGGAGTGAGCGCTGCTTGGCGATGCGGCCGTATTTCGGGTCCGGCGTGCGGCCGGCGATGAGGTCGGCGACGACGATCTTCTGGTTGGGGATGATGATCATGAAGACGTTGGCAGACATGATCGTCGCGGTAAAAGCACCGAGATGCAGGAAGGCGGCGCGGCCGGTGAAGAGATGCGTATAGCCCCAGGCCATGAAGACCAGGACGGCATAAAGCACGATCATCAGGCCCCAGGTGTTGTTGCCGAGCGGCGACTTACAAAGCAGGTCGTAGATGATCCAGCCGATGGCGAGCGACGCCAGCGAGATCAGGATGGCGACGGGGACACTGACGTCGAGCACGTGGCGATCGATGAGGAAGAGGTTGGCGCCGCCGTAATAGACGATACACAGCATCAGGAAGCCGGATAGCCAGGTGAAATAGCTCTCGTACTTGAACCAGGTCAGGTGTTCCGGCATCTGCGCGGGAGCGACGAGATATTTCTGGATGTGATAGAAACCGCCGCCGTGAACCTGCCATTCCTCGCCATAGGCGCCGGGCGGAAGATGTGGGCGCTTCACCAGTCCGAGATCGAGCGCGATGAAGTAGAAGGACGAACCGATCCAGGCAATGGCGGTTATGACGTGGAACCAGCGGGCGGCAAAGGCCAGCCATTCCCACGCTATGGCGTATTCATACATTCAGTTCCCCTTTTTCTTCCTCCGACTCGATACCTTGCAGAATGTTGAGAGCGGATGGAAGAGGGGTGTTGGATGTGCCGGTAAAAAGCAGCGGTCTTGTCTAGCGTCCGGGGCGCATTAGATCAGATTATGGCAGTTATTTAATAAAATGCCCTTGGCTGCTTGGAGCGGGCCGTGTCCGCGGCAGCCGTCTATTTTTTCGACGGAGAATTGCCCATGCGAGGTATTCTGGCGTTCGTATTTTTTCTTCTCTCCGCAGCCTTTGCTCTGGCGCACGAGGCGCCCTCCGGCTGGTCCTACGACCCTTATTGCTGCAATGGCGACAGCAAGACGGGCGATTGCGAGATGATTCCCTCGCGCACCGTCACCATCGTTCCCGGCGGTTATCGAGTGACGCTCAACCCTGGCGACCATCGCTATGTAACGCACGCGCATATCTTCAATCTGCCGCAGGGTAAGACGATGCGCTCCCCGGACGGAGCCTATCATCTCTGTCTGTTTCCGGACGAGAACACCCCGCGCTGCTTTTATGCGCCCGACATGGATTATTGAGCGCTATTCGAGCGGCATGCCGAATTCGCAGAGGAGCCAATCCCTGAAGGCGCGGATTCGCGGCGTATGACGCCTGTTTTCAGGATAGGCGATCCAGTAGTCCGTATTGTCGGACGAAAGAATATCGAAGGGCTGGATCAGCCGGCCGGAAGCTAGATCATCCGCATAGAATTCCGGGGTCAAGATGGCGACGCCCTGACCGGCCAATGCCGCGCTCGCCTCGAAGGACTGGGCGCCGAGCCTGCTGCGCGGCCGGCCCTGAAGGCCAGGGTCGGGAACACCGGCTTCCTGAAACCATTGAGCCCACCATGGGTCGCCTGCGTCGATGATGCGGAGCTTCAGGAGATCGGCCGGTTCGTGGATGCCCCCGATCGACTCTGCAAGCGCCGGGCTCAGCATCGGCGTAAAATAGACCTTCATCAGGAGGTGCGAGCGCAAGCCGGGCCATTGACCGCGCCCGGTGCGGATGGCGATGTCGGCTGACTCCCGGGCGAAGTCTATGATCGAGCCCGAGGTATCCAGCCGGACGGCGATATTGGGATGCTTCAGCTGAAACGAACCGAGATGACGGGCCAGCCATTGCGAGGCGAAGGTGGGGGTCGAATGGATGCATAGCGTCGTTTCGACTTCGCCTCTGATCGAAGTCATGGCCTCCTGCAGCATGGCAAAGGCTTCCGACACTTTCGGTGCAAGCTGTTCTCCGGCCTTGGTCAACAGAATCTGCCGCGGGCGGCGCAGGAATAGCGGCTCGCCCAAAGTCTCTTCCAGCAGCTTGATCTGATAGCTGACCGCCGTCTGCGTCATGCCAAGCTCTTCGCCGGCCCGCGTGAAACTGCTGTGCCGGGCGGCGGCCTCAAAGACGCGGAGCGCATTCAGCGGAAAGCGCATGGACAGTTTCATGGATAAGTTCTCTTTATGCATGCAGACGATAGTTCAATTGGAATTTCAGCATTTTTCGCGCCAGACTGCAATTCATATCATCGATCTGACTGAGGTATCGTCATGGATTGCTATGTCGTGGAACAGGTGGAAACCGCAAGGCCAAGGATTCTGGCTCGTCTTCTGGAATCGGTGACGCAGGCCTTCGTCAGCCACGCGGAGCCGTCGCCGCATCTCGATCTCGATGAGATGCCGGACCGTCTGAAGCGTGATCTTGGATTTCTGGACGGGCGGGAGCCGCGTTATGATGATAGATCGTTGCTGTAGGTGGTGAGGACCGTCGAGAGGTCAGCAAAGGTCATTGATTTTGGATATCGTGATGAACGGAGAGTGTGTACCCCCCTCTGTCACTGTCGTGACAGAGGGGGGTACACCACGGCATACTCAAATTTCAAGTTCGGCCTCAGGCTTTTTGCTCGACGCCATCACGACAACCACCCTGTCTTCAAAGGACAATCACATCCCCTTCAGCCGCTCGACCGCCATGAGTACCCGTTCCGGCGTCGCCGGTGCGTCGAGGCGCGGGCAGACGCGGTAATCCGCGACGCTGGCGACCGCCATCGACAGCGCCTCCAGCACCGAGATCGGCAGCATGAAGGGCGGCTCGCCGACGGCCTTCGAACGGCCGATGGTGGCCTCCGTATTTTCAGACCATTCCGCCAGCCGCACATTGAAAATCTTCGGACGGTCGGAAGCGAGCGGAATTTTGTAAGTCGATGGCGCGTGTGTGCGCAGCCGGCCCTTCGCATCCCACCAGAGCTCCTCGGTCGTCAGCCAGCCCATGCCCTGCACGAAAGCGCCTTCGACCTGGCCGATATCGATTGCCGGATTGAGGGAGCGACCGACGTCATGAAGGACATCGGCGCGGTCGATCAGGTATTCGCCCGTCAACGTATCGATCGACACTTCCGAGCAGGCGGCGCCATAGGAGAAATAATAGAAGGGCGTGCCGCGGCCGGCCTTGCGATCCCAATGGATCTTCGGCGTCTTGTAGAAGCCGGCAGCCGAGAGCTGGACGCGGGCGAAATAGGCCTGCTTGACGAAATCGGGGAAGGGGATTTCCTCTTCACCGACACGCACGCGGTTTGGCAGAAACCGTACCTCCTCGGCGGCGACACCCCATTTTTCGGCCGCGAAGGCGACGAGCCTTTCCTTGATCTGCCGGGCAGCGTCATAGGCCGCCATGCCGTTCAAGTCGGAGCCGGAGGAGGCCGCCGTCGCTGATGTATTCGGCACCTTGCCCGTAGTCGTCGCGGTGATCTTCACGCGGTCGATATCGACCTGGAAACTATCGGCTAGAACCTGCGCCACCTTCGTATAGAGACCCTGGCCCATTTCGGTGCCGCCGTGGTTCAGATGGATGGAACCATCCTGATAGATATGCACCAGCGCGCCTGCCTGGTTGAAGGCGGTCATGGTGAAGGAGATGCCGAATTTCACCGGCGTCAGCGCGATACCCTTGCGGATGAAGCGGCTGGAACGGTTGAACTCGAGGATGGCCTTGCGCCGCGCCTGATAGTCGGAACTCTGTTCCAGCTCGTCGACGACGCGGTTGATGATATTGTCGGTGACTTCCTGGTGATAGGGGGTCAGCGTTCGGCCCGAACCCGGCTGGCCGTAGAAATTGGCGCGGCGGATTTCGAGCGGATCCTTGCCGAGCGCATAGGCGATCTCCTCGATCATGCGCTCGCCGCCGACCATGCCCTGCGGGCCTCCGAAGCCGCGGAAGGCGGTGTTGGAGACGGTATGGGTTTTCAACGGCTTCGAGACAAGATGGACATGCGGATAGAAATAGCTGGAATCCGCATGGAACAGTGCGCGGTCTGTCACCGGGCCGGAAAGATCGGAGGAGAAGCCGCAACGAGCGGCATAGGTGGCATCGACGGCGTGAATGCGGCCTTCGTCGTCGAATCCGACTTCATAATCCACGAGGAAGTCGTGCCGCTTGCCGGTCGCGCTCATGTCCTCGTCGCGGTCGGGCCGGAATTTCACGGCGCGGCCGAGCTTCTTGGCGGCGACGGCGGCAAGAGCAGCGAACTGGTTGCCCTGCGTTTCCTTGCCGCCGAAGCCGCCGCCCATGCGGCGCACATTGACCGTCACGGCATTGGACGGAATGTTCAGCGCATGGCCGACAATGTGCTGGATCTCACTCGGATGCTGCGTCGATGACCAGACGGCGACTTCATCGTCTTCGCCGGGGATCGCCATGGCGATGTGGCTTTCAAGATAGAAGTGCTCCTGACCGCCGATGCGCATCTGCGCCTTGATGCGGTTGATGGCATTGGCCATCTCGGTTTCCGGCTCGCCGCGCTTCAACGTCATCGGTTCGTAAACGAGCGGTGCGCCATTGGCGAGCGCACCATCGATATCGCTCCAATGCGGCAGATCGCGATAATCGATCTTGGCGAGGCGGGCGGCACGCCGGGCGGCATCGCGGGTCTCCGCGATGACAGCGAAGATCGGCTGTCCATGGAATTCGACTTTGGTCTCGGCAAGCAGCGGTTCGTCATGCATGCCGTTGGAACTGGTATCGTTGACGCCGGGGATATCGGCACCGGTGAAGACCCAGATGACACCGGGATAGGCTTTGACGGCCGACAGATCGATGCCGGCGATCTCGGCATGGGCGCGATCGGAAAGGCCGAGCGCGCCGTGCAGCAGGCCAGCGGGTTCGGGAATGTCATCGATATAATCGGCGGCTCCGGTGACGTGCTTATGCGCGGAATCATGCTTGAGCGAGCCATGCATCGAGCCGTTGATGACGACCTTGGGTTCTTCGAAGGTGGATTTGTCCATTTATTGTCCTCCTTCTTCGAGAATACCTCTGATGACAAGACCAATCGCAAGTAGCCCCTCATCCGCCCTGTCGGGCACCTTCTCCCCGTTTTGACGGACAGAAGGAGATAGGCGAACTCGCAGCCTTCCTTCCAGCCTATCAAGTGGCGAGAGTACAGAGGTCGTTCCCTCTCCCCGTTTTAACGGGGAGAGGGCTAGGGTGAGGGGCAATGCGGCATATTCTGTAGCCATCATCATGCCGGCACCTCGAAGCGCTTCAATTCCTGCGGCGCATCAGATGTTTCCAGATAGAAGCGGATGAGGAGGTTCTTGGCAGTCAGTTGTCGATATTCTGCCGATGCGCGCCAATCGGTGAGCGGTGTGTAATCGGCGTCGAAGGCATCGCGTGCGGCCATAACGGTTGCTTCCGTCCACGGCTTGCCGATCAATTCCGCCTCGACAGTGCGGGCGCGCTTCGGCGTCCCGGCCATGCCGCCGAAGGCGATGCTGATATCTGCGACATTACCGGCTGAATCCAGTGACAGATGGAAGGCGCCACAGGAGGCCGAAATATCCTCGTCGCGGCGCTTGGAGATCTTGTAGACGGCGAAATGCGCATCGTCGGCCAGGTAGGGCACGAAGATACTCTCGACGAATTCGCCAGGATTGCGGTCCTGCTTGCCGTAATCGATGAAGAAATCTTCGAGCGGCAGGCTGCGTGTGCCTGCCGTCGAGCGCAGCTTGACCGTTGCGCCAAGGGCGATCAACGCCGGCGGCGTGTCGCCGATCGGCGAGCCGTTGGCGATATTGCCGCCGATCGTGCCCATGTTGCGCACCTGCTCGCCGCCGATGCGATTGATGAGGTTGGCAAAGGCGGGGATCTTTTCGGCGATAACAGCGAAGGCGCGGCTGTAGGTGACGCCGGCGCCGATCGTCAGGCCTGCATCTTCGAGGGTAATTTTCTGCAGATCGATCAGATGGTTGATGAAGACGACCGGGTTCAGCCGGCGCATCTGCTTGGTGACCCAGAGGCCGACATCGGTCGAGCCGGCAACGACGGTCGCCATTGGCTCGTTGGCAAGCACCTGCGCCAGAGCAGCAACGGAACCGGGCACGATGAGACGATCGTCGCCCTCGGAAATCTCGATGGTATCGCCACCCTGCATCGCCCAGAGGCGGGCGATGATATCGGCTCTGGTCTTTTCGAGGGGATCGAAGAGTGCGCTCGGCCGCTTCTGGCTCACTTGTTCGGCGGCCTTGACGATCGGCTCATAGCCCGTGCATCGACAGAGATTGCCCTGCAGCGACTTTTCGATCTGCGCCCGGCTCGGCTTTTCCGTCGTCAGCCAAAGGCCATAGAGCGACATGACGAAGCCAGGGGTGCAGAAGCCGCATTGCGAGCCGTGGCAATCGACCAGCGCCTGCTGCACAGGGTGAAGCGTGCCATTTTGAGCTGCAAGATGCTCGACTGTAACGACGTGGGTCGCATGCAGCGAGCCGACGAAACGGATGCAGGCATTGACGGATTCATAGTACAGCCCGCCATCGATTAGCCGTCCCACAAGCACCGTGCAGGCGCCGCAATCGCCCTCCGCGCATCCTTCCTTCGTTCCCGTCAGTCGCCGCTGGAGACGCAGAAAGTCGAGCAGCGTCTCGGTGGGGCGCAGGCTCGATAGAATGATATCCTCGCCGTTGAGGATAAAGCGGATGCTGTCGCTCATGTCGTTCCCATTTTATCTGTTGGCCGGGCCGGATACGCGAACGAATCCGGCCCTAACCGCAAATGGTTATTCCGCGGTCCAGCCACCGTCAATCGAGACGTGTGTGCCGGTCACCTGGCGTGCGTCGTCGCTTGCAAGGTAGAGCGACAGGGCGCCAATCTCTTCGGCCTTGACGAACTCGTGCGTCGGCTGGGCCTTGAGGATGACTTCGTTCTTGACCTGCTCCTCGGTCATCCCGCGTGCCTTGGCGGTATCCGGGATCTGCTTTTCAACAAGCGGGGTCAGGACGTAGCCGGGGCAAATGGCGTTTACCGTCACGCCGAATTCGGCAAGCTCGAGCGCTGCCGTCTTGGTCAGGCCTAATATACCATGTTTTGCCGCGACATAGGCGGATTTGAAGGGCGAGGCGACCAGGCCATGCGCCGAGGCGATGTTGATGATGCGCCCGTATTTCTTCGCCTTCATCAGCGGAATGGCGGCGCGGATGGTGTGGAAGGAGCTGGAGAGATTGATCGCGATGATCTGATCCCATTTCTCGATGGGGAAATCCTCGATCTTCTCGACATGCTGAATGCCGGCATTGTTGACGAGAACATCGACGCTGCCGAAGGTCGAGTTGGCGGTCGCGATCAGATCGGCGATCTCCGCGGGCTTCGTCATGTCGGCCGGATGATAGATCACCTTGCCGCCGCCGGAAGCTTCGAGCTTCGTCTTGATCGCATCGATCTCCTCCGGCTTTCCGAAGCCGTTGATGACGACGTTATCGCCCTTGGCGGCGAAGGCGGCCGCGATGGCGAGGCCGATACCGCTCGTGGAACCGGTGACGACAACTGTTCTTGCCATGATCTTCTCCTTGGACAGCGCAGCTTCCTGCTGCAGTGCAAAACCGGTTCAGCCTAGTCCCAAACCCGCGGATATGGCAATCGCAATGCTGCCAGCCCTTTGGCCACGATGCCGTGAACAGGAAAGCGCATATTTCAGCGAAAAATTTCGTTTTGCTTTCTTTTCACATTCGTTTTGCTCGCGTATCTGTTGCTTCGGGACGCAACAGGCGGGAGGAATGCATGAGCGGTTATGTCTTGGCGATCGATCAGGGAACGACGTCGACGCGGGCTATCGTTTTCGACGGCAAGATGAAGGTTGCCGGTGTCGGGCAGAAGGAATTCACCCAGCATTATCCGAAGCCCGGCTGGGTGGAGCACGATCCGGAAGAAATCTGGTCCTCCGTCCTCGTCACCGTCCGCAAGGCGATCGAGGCTGCCGGCATCACCGCCAAGGATATTGCCGCACTCGGCATCACCAACCAGCGCGAGACTGTGATCGTCTGGGATCGCGAGACGGGCAAGCCAATCCACAACGCCATCGTCTGGCAGGACCGCCGCACGGCGAGCTATTGCGAGAAACTGAAGCGTCAGGACCTGGAAAAGCTCTTTACCCGCCGCACCGGCCTGCTGCTCGATCCCTATTTTTCCGGCACCAAACTGTCCTGGCTCTTGAGCAACGTGAAGGGCGCGCGTGCCCGCGCCGCCAAGGGCGAGCTTTGCTTCGGCACCGTCGATAGCTTCCTGATCTGGCGTCTGACTGGCGGCAAGAGCTTCGCTACCGATGCGACCAATGCCTCGCGGACGCTGATGTATAATATCGGCGCGAACGAATGGGACGAGGAGCTGCTCGATATCCTGCGCGTTCCCGCCGCCATGCTGCCTGAAGTGAAGGATTGCGCCGCCGATTTCGGCGTCACGGATGCCACGCATTTCGGCACCGAAATCCCGATCCTCGGCGTTGCCGGCGATCAGCAGGCGGCGACGATCGGCCAGGCCTGCTTCGAGCGCGGCATGATGAAATCCACCTATGGCACCGGCTGCTTCGCGCTGCTCAATACCGGCGCGGACATGGTGCGCTCGAAGAACCGCCTTTTGACCACCATCGCCTATCGCCTGAATGGCGAGACGACCTATGCACTCGAAGGCTCGATCTTCATTGCGGGCGCCGCCGTACAATGGCTGCGCGATGGGCTGAAGGCCATCCAGCGTGCCTCGGATTCCGGCGAGCTGGCGGCCAAGGCCGATCCGCTGCAGGAGGTCTATCTCGTGCCGGCCTTCACCGGTCTCGGGGCACCGCATTGGGACCCGGATGCACGCGGCGCGATCTTCGGGCTGACGCGCAATACCGGACCTGAGGAAATCGTCCGGGCGGCTCTGGAGGCTGTCTGTTACCAGTCTCGCGATCTCCTGGATGCCATGCATAGGGATTGGCGCAACGGCAACGGGCAAGGAACAGTATTGCGCGTCGACGGTGGCATGGTCGCCTCCGACTGGACGATGCAGCGGCTTGCCGATCTGCTGGACGCGCCGGTCGATCGCCCGACGATCCTCGAAACCACAGCGCTGGGCGCCGCCTGGCTTGCCGGCAGCCGCGCCGGCGTCTGGCCGGATCGTGCCGGCTTCGCCAAGGCCTGGGCGCGCGATAAGCGTTTTGAGCCCGGCATGGATGCCAAGACCCGCAACGCGAAGCTGAAAGGCTGGAAGAACGCTGTCTCGCGCACCTTGAGTACACGGCAGGGGTGATCAGTCTTTGCTGACTGCTCACCCTAGGTTATGCCGTGTAAGATTTCTTTATTTTGCTTATATAAGTGCGCGCAGCGATACTCGCATTATTCGTGGTTCGGGGAGGTTCCGAGTCACATTTCGCCGGACCGAGCCCTTTGTGGGCAGACGCCTTCTCAAGAGACGATAAAGCGAATAATGGCTGCTCAATTTTCCGAACTGAAGAAACATTACTATCGGCAGATCAAATATCATCTGACCCGGCCGAAGCCGCCGGTGCTGGCCGAGCGGTTCGATGGGCCTGTTCTCGTCGTCGGCTCGGCGCCGGTTTCGAACAAGCCGGCGGATTTCGATGAGAGCTTCCGGGTCATCACCATCAATGGCTCGCAGATGGTGACGAAGGGCTGGGGGATCGAGGCGCCCGACGTGACGCTCGTCCAGTTCAACCAGATTGAAGGCACGAATACCAATGCTATCGAGGTGCGCCGCGTTCTGAATGGCGAGCGGACCAAGATGCTCTATGTCCTGCTCTGGCGGAAAGAGCTTCAGCGGCTGGAAGAGGGGTTGCGGAAGTTCAATTACAGCTGCGACAAGCTGGAGATCGTCGATCGCTACAAGCGCATGGCGCTGCTCGACCGCGTCGGCGGGGTGAAATGCAGCGAGCTTGGCGCGGACGACAAATGCTCGAACGGCATCAATGCCGTGCTCTTCGCGATCTATAACGGCGCGACCGAAGTCATCATCACCGGCATCAATCCCGATTCCGGCGGGCACGTCTATAATCAGGAAAATCTGGCGCGGCTGCATGTGCGCAAGGACCGCGAGGTTCTCGAGCGGCTTCTCGAGCGCGGCTATCCGGTGTTTACAAGCGACCCGGCCGTATCGCAATCGATCGGTCTACCTTTATGGAAGGGCAAGACGGAGGCCGGCCGGACGGTGGAGGCCGATGCCAAGGCCAAGCGGCCGGCACCACTAACGGCTGCGGCCGTCATCAATCCCTAACTAAGAGTTCACCGGCGATCAATCTGCGGCTGACGCATGTTGGAGTTTCATGCCAAAATCGCGGCATGGAATCACCCGGCTATCCAGGAACCGATCCGATATCGATGCCGCCGCCATTGCGGCCGGGCGACAAGGTGCGCTTTGTATCGCCTGCAAGCTCGCCCGACAGGGACAGAGTTCTAAGGCATGCGGAGATCCTGAAAGGCTGGGGGCTGAAAGTCGACTTCGGCGAACATGCCTTTCATAAGCGAGACTACCTTGCGGGTACTGACGAGGAGCGACTTGCGGATCTTAACGCAGCGCTTCGCGATCCCGATGTTCGGGCGATCTTCACAACAGGCGGCGGTAAAGGCTCGTATCGGATCGCCGACCAAATGGATGTTGCTGCAGCCAGATGTGATCCCAAGTTCGTTATCGGTTTCAGCGACATCACCGCCTTGCATCTCAGTTTCCTAAAGAATTGCCGTCAGATCGGTATTCACGGTGCTTTCTTTGCTGGACCGAATGACGAGAGCGTCAGTCTTTATACGCGCGATTCGATGCGCCGAGCACTGATGACAACCGAGGACCTCGTTATCAATTCGCGGCTGGAAGAACCGACTTCGCAGCTGACCACATGCGGAACGGTTAGAGGCAGATTGATCGGCGGCAATCTCGATACAGTTGCCACATCTGCGGGCTGGGCGTTGCCCGATCTACATGGTGCGGTCCTTTTGCTCGAAGCCGTTAATATGTATCGCGGCCAAGTCGACCGGCAGATGACGATGCTGCGCAAGGCGGGGCATCTAAATGGTTTGGCAGCTGTCGCTATCGGCCAATTTACCGATTTCGAGTTCGATCGGCGCTACTCAGTGATCGATATCCTGCGCGAACACCTGGCCGAGCTGAATGTGCCGATCCTCGGTGGCCTGCCGCTTGGGCACGGCGATCGCCCGGCGAGCGTTTTGGTCGGTGCCATCGCGGAGCTTGACGCCAAGGCAGGAACATTGGTGGTTCTGCGAGACCCAATCTGACGTCTTTCCAGAACAAATTTTTTGACGCGGTCTGTCGGTCCGGATGATATTCCTTCGTCTTTAAAGGGAGAAGGGAATAGTCATGCTTTACGCGATCCTATGCTACAACGACGAAGATACCGTGTTTGCCTGGTCCAAGGAGCAGGAAGACGCGACGATGGCGCGGTTGATTGCCGTGCAGGAGCCGCTGGCAAAGGCTGGCAAGCTAGGGCCCGTGGCACGGCTGATGCCGACGACGGCGGCAACGACCCTGCGCAAGGGCAAGAACGAGCCGATCGTGATCGACGGTCCCTTTGCAGAAACGAAGGAGCAGTTGCTCGGTTTCTACGTTGTCGATTTCGAAACCCTCGACGAAGCCATCGGTTTTTCGAAGGAGCTTGCCGCAGCCAATCCCGGCGTCGGCTCCTATGAAATCCGTCCGCTTTACGTCTTCCGGCCGGGAGCTGTTGCAACATGACCGACATTGCCTGGATCGACATCGCACTTACCAACGCCCGACCACAGGTGATGGGTGCGCTCTTGCGCTATTTCCGCAATCTCGACACCGCCGAGGAGGCCTTTCAGGAGGCCTGCCTCAGGGCCTTGAAGACCTGGCCCGACAAGGGGCCGCCGCGCGACCCCGTCGCCTGGCTGATCTTTGTCGGCCGCAACAGCGGCATCGATACGGTGCGCAAGCAGGCGAAATTGCAGAGCCTGCCGGATGAAGAGGCGATCTCCGATACGAGCGATGCCGAAAGCGATCTCGCCGAGCGGCTCGATGGCTCCGGATATCGCGACGATATTTTGCGATTGCTCTTCATCTGCTGCCATCCGGATCTGCCTGCGACGCAACAGATTGCGCTGGCGCTGCGTATCGTTTCCGGCCTTTCGGTGCAGCAGATTGCCCGCGCCTTCCTCGTCAGCGAGAGCGCGATGGAGCAGCGTATTACAAGGGCTAAGGCACGCGTCGCCGCAGCAGGCGTTCCTTTTGAGACGCCGGGCGCGGTGGAGCGGAGCGAAAGGCTGGCGCTCGTCAGCGCCATGATCTACCTCATCTACAACGAAGGCTATTCGGCCGGTGGGACGCATCGCGAGGCGGCCGCCTTCGCCGACGAGGCGATCCGGCTTGGCCGGCTGCTGTTGCGGATCTTTCCCTCCGAGCCGGAGACCATGGCGCTGCTGGCGCTGATGCTCCTGCAGCAATCGCGCAAGGACGCGCGGTTCGATGCCGACGGGCAGATCATCCTTCTGGAAGATCAGGATCGCTCGCTTTGGGATCGCACACTGATCGACGAGGCGCTGGCGCTGCTCGACAAGGCGATCCGCCACCGGAAGCCCGGCCCCTATCAGGTGCAGGCGGCAATCGCAGCACTGCATTCAAGGGCAAAGCGCGCCGTCGATACGGATTGGGAAGAGATCGATCTTCTCTACCAGATGCTGGAGCGGCTGACGCCATCTCCCGTCGTCACGCTCAATCGGTCGGTCGCGCTTTCCAAACTGAAGGGACCGGAGGCGGCTCTGACGCTGATTGCAACGCTGGAAGCGCAGCTCGACAGCTATTTCTACTTTCATGGCGTCAGGGGTGGCCTGCTTGCACAGCTGGGCCGCTCGCAGGAGGCACGCGTCGCCTTCGACAGGGCGATTGCGCTCGCCCGCTCGCCCGCCGAAGCGGCCCATATCCGTTATCAGCTCGATCGTCTGAGCGCGGATGCCCTTGCGGCTGCAAAATAATCAAAAAATTGCGGCTGCGCTGTCGGGAAACGGCAGTCTCGAACGTCATTAGAGTATGAGCCGAGCAGGCCGTTTCAAACAGTATGAGGAGCAAGATATGACTGAGCAGACCCAGCGCAACGAGCTTTCCCTGACCCGCATCATCGATGCGCCACGCGAGAAGATTTTTCGTTGCTGGACCGAAGTGGAGCTTCTGAAGCGATGGTTCGCGCCTCTGCCATGGACGGTATCGGCCGCCAGCGTTGACGCTCGATCCGGCGGCTCAAGCTCGATCACCATGCGTAGCCCCGAGGGGGAGGACTATCCGGGCAACGGCGTTTATCTGGAGGTGGTCCCCAATCAGCGGATCGTCTTCACCGATGCCTTCACCAGCGCCTGGGTGCCCTCGGCAAAGCCCTTCATGGTGGTGACGATCCAGCTCGACGATCTCGGCGCTAGCAAGACCCGTTATGCCGCGACCGTTCTGCATTGGTCGGCCGAGGATCGCGAGGCGCATGAGAAGATGGGCTTCCATCAGGGATGGGCGCAGTGCGCTGATCAGCTCGCCGCATTGGCGGCGAAGATCTGAATTTCCGATGGAATTCCGGGGGATATGACAATGTCTTATGCGGTTGATTCATCTGTGCCTTCGGTCACGCGCGCCCAGCGCGTGGCCGGCATGATCCTCAGCGGGCTGGTCATCGCCTTTCTCGTGTTCGATGGCGTCATCAAGCTCGTTCCGCTTTCCGTCGTCACGGAGACGATGGCAGGGCTTGGCTATTCCGCCGATCCGGCGCTGGCACGGCTTCTTGGCGTCATTACGCTTAGCTGCGCCATTCTCTATGCGATTCCGAGGACTTCGGTCCTCGGCGCCATCCTTCTGACGGGTCTTCTCGGCGGGGCGATCGCGACGCATCTGAGGGTCGGTAGCCCGATCTTTTCCCATCTGTTGTTCGGCGTTTATCTCGGCGTGATCGCCTGGGGCGGACTTTATCTTCGTTATGAAGCGGTTCGGAAAATGATTCCGTTCTTTCAGCGAAGCTTTTGATTTCGGATTCGATTTGCTAAGGCTCGCTCCTGAACAGGACGGAGCGAGCCATGCCGCAAGTGATCATCGCACCGGTCAGGCAATCGGATGCGGACGAGCTGATCGCCGCCAATATCGCCAGCCGTGCCCACCATGTGCCCTGGGCCTATCCCTTCCTCGATCGCGACGGTTTCGATGCCTGGTTCGGTCAGACGGTGACGGGGCCGAATATAGGTCTCGTGGCGCGGGACCCAGGCTCCGGCGGGATTGTCGGCGTCGTCAATATCAGCCAGATGGTCTGGGGAGGTTTTCGCAGCGCCTTTCTCGGCTATCATGGCATGGTGGGCTTTGCCGGACAGGGGTTCATGACGGACGCGGTTCGTCTGGCCGTCGCGCACGCTTTCGATGCGGTAGGCCTGCATCGGGTGGAGGCCAATATCCAGCCGGGAAATCATCCCTCCATTGCGCTGGTCAAGCGGCTCGGCTTCCGCAAAGAAGGCTTCTCGCCCAAATATCTGAAGATCGGCGGCGTCTGGTGCGATCACGAGCGCTGGGCAATGCTATCGGACGACCCGCGCTCCTGAGCTCTTTCGGAATCCGAAAGTCGCGCTATCTGGCAGAAAGCCCAAAAAGACATTGACTGTGCGAAGGGAAGGGGCGAAAGCCACCTTGAGTCTCTCGCCGAACCGCTGCTGAGAGTGCCGGAAGCCGTAGATGATCGTTTCGACTGAAGAAGAACTGACCAAGCTGAAAGATATCGGCCGCATCTGCGCCAATGCGTTGCACGCCATGGCGGCTGCTCTGGAGCCGGGCATCACCACGCTGGAGCTGGATACAATCGGTCGCAAGGTGCTGGAGGATGCCGGCGCCCAATCGGCGCCGGAGCTGGTCTACAAGTTTCCAGGGGCAACCTGCATCAGCGTCAACGAGGAAGTGGCGCATGGCATTCCCGGCTCGCGCGTCATCAAGGCGGGGGATCTGGTCAATCTCGACGTTTCGGCCGAGAAGGACGGTTTCTTTTCCGATACCGGCGCATCCTTTACCGTGCCGCCGGTCAAGCCGAAGATCGAGCGCCTATGCCGGGATGGCAAGCGGGCGCTCTGGGTCGGCCTCAACCAGGTGAAAAGCGGTGCGCCGCTTGCGAAGATCGGGCAGGCCGTCGGCGCTTTTGCCCAGAAGAACCGCTACACGCTGATCGCCAATCTCGCGAGCCATGGCATTGGCCGCTCGCTGCACGAAGAGCCCGCCGAGGTTTCCACCTGGGCGGACCCTTCCGAGAGCCGGATCATTGAGGATGGGCTTGTCTTTACCGTCGAGCCGTTTCTTTCGCTTGGCGCTATCTGGGCGGAGGGCGGCGATGATGCCTGGACGCTCTATGCCGATCCGCAGGCGCCCACGGTTCAATACGAGCACACGATCATTGCCACCCGCAACGGCCCTGTCATTCTGACATTGCCGGACAAGTGAGGTCCTGAAGCGCTTCGCGAATATTTCAGTTTCGTGTCCTGCGCTTCAGATGTCTAATTTTACACATGTCGTTATCGCAAAACCGCTGCGCACTTTTGCGCAACATGTCGTAGCTCATTCGTCGGCCTTCGGGCTGTCCTCAGTCTTTGTTTCCCCGCGGACAATGTCAGCGGCGGCGCGCTCGAGGATATCAGCGATGCGGGCGCCTTCGGCCTTGCTCCAGGGGAACTTCGAGCGAAGCGCGGAGCGGAGCAGGTGGCGAGCGCGATGAACGTCGCCGCTGCCATGGCGATCGAACGGATTGTCGCGGCCGTCCTCATCCCCGCCGTCGAAGACCTCGCGGACGCGAGCCATCTTCTCGCCGATAGCGGTGAGCTTGGCGAGCGTCACTTCGACCAGATCACGATTGTCGTCGACACGCTTCTGGCCGCTTTCGGTGATGCGGTAGAGCTTCTTCGTGCCGCTGACCTCGACTTCGGCCTGGCCGGTTTCCTCGAGATAGGTGAGCGCCGGGTAGATGACGCCCGGGCTCGGAACATAGAAGCCGCCGGAGCGCTCCTCGAAGGTCTTGATCAGTTCATAGCCGTGGCGGGGCTGCTCGGAGAGCAGGGCAAGAATGATGAGCTGCAGGTCGGCCGCATCGAACTTGCGGCCGGTGCGAAACCCGCCGCCGAACATGCCGCCCTTGAAGCCTCTCATGAAGTCTCTCCTGTGCTCGCCGCGCGATTCACGGCTTCGACCATGTCGTAGGATATATGCCTCGACGATGTCAAAGCCATCTCCGAACATGTGGCGATCTCTAAAACCTCTCATATCGTTTCTCCTTGAAGTGTGAGAGTTTATATCGTTAGTCATGTCGTAAGATATATATCGTAAGATAGTATTCTTCAAGAGGGCGGTTTGCGGACGAAATGGATTGGAGAAGAAGGTGTGACCGTATGGGGAAGGAGTTCATCCCATGGGTGAGATTTCGTTGCTGAACAACTGCATCACGATCATGGGATAAGCGATTACATCTACGTAAGAATAGGCTTCTGGCGGTTGCCGCTCCCGGCGAACTGTCCTAGGCTCGCCTCAAATTGACGTCATTGCGGTCGTTCGAACCAACAGGAAGCCTAACCGTCGTGTTTCATTCTTTCTTCCCGAATCCGAGATTGTTTTTTTCCTCATCGGTCGTCTGGGCGCTTGTCTGCGTCTTCCTATGGTATTTTGTCGGCGCGCATATTGTGGCGTCCATGGGTTATCCGCCGCTGGCGGAAGAACAGCAGCCGGTCGGGGCGGCGTTCTTTGTTACTCCTACTAATTTCTTGTTTTATCTTTACTTTATTCTCTGCGCCGCGGTCTTTTGCGGCTTCTGGCATGTGATTTCGAAGAGCAATCCCTGGATCGCCTGGTCGGTATGGGGGTCTGCTTTCATCGTCTTCATCACCTATTTCGGTGTTCAGATCGACGTAGCAGTAAACGTATGGCGCCGGCCCTTCTTTGACCTTCTGCAAAATGCGCTCGGCGGAAAGCCCGGCGTTACGGATGGGGATTTCTACGGATTGTTATGGGCGTTCACGCAACTCGGTCTCGTGGGTGTCGCCGTCAGCGTTATTTCATCGTTTTTCCTAAGCCACTATCTCTTCCGCTGGCGGTGGGCGATGAATAATTTCTACATGTCGAAATGGGAAAAGCTCCGACATATCGAAGGCGCATCGCAGCGTGTTCAGGAAGATACGATGCGCTTTGCGACCAACCTCGAGGGGCTCGGCGTCAGCCTGATCGGCTCCGTCATGACGCTCATCGTCTTCCTGCCGATTCTGCTGGAACTGTCGAAATACGTGACCGATCTGCCGATTATCGGCGCAATTCCCTATTCGCTCGTTTGGCTGGCGCTGATTTGGTCGGTATTCGGTACGTTCCTGCTTGCGCTCTTCGGGATCAAGCTTCCGGGGCTGAATTTCCGCAACCAGCGCGTCGAGGCAGCCTATCGAAAAGAGCTTGTCTACGGCGAGGATCGCGAAGACCGCGCACAGCCGCCCACCGTGACGGAACTCTTCTCAAACGTTCGCCGTAATTATTTCCGCATGTACTTCCACTACGCCTATTTTAACGTCGCTCGCTATTCCTACGGCCAGCTCGACGCGATCTTTCTCTATTTCGTGCTGGTTCCGACTTTCGTCGCGCACAAGATCACGCTCGGCATCTGGCAGCAGATCGCCACGGCCTTCGGTCAGGTCAGCAACTCCTTCCAGTATCTCGTCAGCTCCTGGACGACGATCATCGAGCTTCTGTCGATCCACAAACGTCTGAAGGCCTTCGAGGCTGCTATCTATGACGAGCCGCTGCCGCCGATCGATCAGCGCTATTTGGAGCGCGAAGCAGGCGTCATTCACGCGGATGGTTGACGGCAAAAGGCCCCGGGAACGGGGCCTTTTTCAATGGAGAAGCTGGAGTGTCAGGATTGCGAGTAGCGGCGAGGCCTCTCCTTGCCGCACCGCCGGCCCTTCGCTTTGGCTCAGGGCGTTCGTCGCTGCAATCGATCCACTGGATCAATTGCTCGGGCTCTGCCCGACCGCTCCTCACCCCTGCTGCGGCTTGCCGCGTGCTGCGATCAGCGGAATTGCCTCGGAATAGCTGACGCAGGCGACATCCTGCTTGTGGCAGACGTCACTGACGAAACGGTCGAGGGCGCGCCAATAGGCGCCGTCATTCATTTCGACGAAATGGAAACCGAGCTGCAGCGGAATGCGCTCGCCGTCATATTGCTTGGCGAAGGCAGCCTCGAAGGCATCGAAGGTGCGGTCCTCATATGTCTCGGCGTTGGCCTTGTCCTCGACGCCCTTGGAATGGCGAACATAGAGATTGTAGTCCATGCCGATGACCAGGCGATGCTCGGGTCCTTCGGGGATCAACGGCAGGCCGAAGCGGTAGATGCCGTCGATCAGCTGCGGCAGGGCAGGGCCTTTGGTGACCAGGCTTGCATCATACTGAAAGCCCATCTCCTTTTCCGCCGGCACGAGACCGTCGCTGGTGGAAAGATAGGGTGCGCGAAATCCCCTAACGTCATTCGTGGCGAAATCTTCCCAGCCCTGGGGCTCCTTGTCGGCGAGGCCGACATTCTTCCAGGCGTCGCGAAGCGCAATGCGCGCATTCATGAATTCCTGTTTCCAGTCGGAGGCACTCCAGCCCTTGCCGTCAAAATGGCCGCAGGCGTGACTTGAGATGTCGTGACCTTCCTGGTGTGCGCCCCAGATGTTGGCGATGCGCGTGCGCACATCGTCCTCGCTCTTGGCAAAGCCGACATTCGATTTACCCGGCCGCTGTTTCGGCCCCTGATAGGCCTTGGCCTGCGTCTTGTTCATGAGGAAGGTGCAGGACAGAAAGTAGGTGAAATGCGCGCCATTGCGCGACGCAATCTCGCGGCTCTTGGTCCAGAGCGCATTGTCGTGAGCACCATCGAAGGAGATCATGACGAGTTGCTTGGGCTTGTCATCGGCCTGGGCGGCTGCAGGCAGCCCCAAGGAAAGGGCGAGGGAGAGACAGATAGCGAAGCGAAACATAGGCACCGGATACAAATTGGATCGAGCACGGCTTGCCAGGAATCGTCGGGCGATATCGGATGGCGCGCTCAGGGTCGCTTCCTTCCTTTCGCGCAAATGCGGCGAAGCTGCGGTGATACTGGCATTTTTTTGCGGCAGCCGATAAGGATGTGACAACAAGACCATAGAGGATTTCATCCATGGCATTGCTCATTCTCGGCATTGTTCTTTTTCTCGGCCTCCATCTGATCCGCGTCGTGACACCCGGCCTGCGAACGTCTTTGATCGCAAGCCTTGGCGAAGGCGGCTGGAAGGGTGCCTATTCGATCGCGAGCGTCATAGCTCTGGTCGTCCTGATTTACGGCTTCGGTCAGGCACGCGACATGACGCCGGTCTGGTCGCCGCCGTTCTGGATGAGCCACATCACCATCCTGCTGATGCTGTTCGCCCTCATCTGTCTTGTCGCCTCGCTGCTGCCGGCGGGGCATATCGCGGTCAGGACTAAGCACCCGATGGTGCTTTCGGTAAAGATCTGGGCGCTGGCGCATCTTCTCTCCAATGGCGACGGCGCTGCCATATTGCTCTTTGCCGCTTTCCTGGCTTGGGGCGTGATCCTGCGCATTTCGTTCAAACGGCGCGAGCGAGCCGGCGAAATCACCGTGCGCCCCTTCGTCTCGGCGAAATACGATCTCTATGCTGTTATCATCGGTGTGGTCGCCTGGGCCTTGATCATTTGGAAGCTTCATGCGTGGATTATCGGGGTTTCGCCGCTCGTTATATGACGATTTCCACCATTCCCCCTTACATAAGCCGCAAAATGGAGTAGAAGGCCCCACTAACCCCCAAGCTTTTTGGTAGAATTTGGTCTGGGTCGGAGACGAGAATGGCATTCAATGACGATAGCTTCATCCGCGAGGTGAACGAGGAACTGCGTTCGGACCAGTTGCGGTTCATCTGGCGCCGTTTCGGCAAGCTTATCATCGGTTTGGCCGTGCTCATCGTTCTCGCCACGGCAGCCTATAGCGGCTATCGCTATTGGGCCGGCAATCAGGCCGGGAGCGGCGGTGATCAGTTCATTGCCGCGCTGACGCTGGCCGATCAGAACAAGACGGATGAGGCGCTGGCCGCATTCGCCGCCATCGAAAAGAATGGCCCTGGTTCCTATCCGGTGCTGGCGCGCCTGCGCGCGGCGACACTGCAAGTGCAGAAGGGTGATAAGGCTGCCGCCATTGCCACCTTCTCGGCGATCGGCAAGCAGACGGACCTTCCGGTCGTTATCCGCGATGCGGCGCGCCTGCGGGCTGCCTATCTGCTCGTCGATACCGGCACCTACGATCAGGTTGCCGCCGAAGCGCAGGAGCTTGCCGTGCCGGCTGATGCCTTCCGCCATTCGGCGCGCGACGTTCTTGGCCTCGCCGCCTATAAGGCCGGCGATTTCGCCAAGGCGCGGCAGTGGTTCCAGGCGATCGTCGACGATCCGCAGAGCCCGCGCAACGTTGCCAACCGTGCCCAGATGCTGCTCGATCTCATCACTGCATCCGGCAAGGCTCCGGTCGCAAAAGGCTGAAGGATCGCTCAATGAGTTTTACGGTCGCGATCGTCGGTCGCCCGAATGTCGGCAAGTCCACGCTGTTCAACCGTCTGGTTGGCAAGAAACTGGCGCTCGTCGACGATACGCCGGGCGTAACGCGTGACCGCCGCCCGGGTGAAGCCAAGCTGATCGATCTCCGCTTTCGCATCGTCGATACCGCCGGCCTCGAAGAAGCTGGCGAGGAGACGCTGGAGGGTCGCATGCGCGCCCAGACGGAAGCGGCGATCGATGAAGCCGATCTGACGCTCTTCGTCGTCGATGCCAAGATGGGCCTGACGCATGTCGACAAGACGCTCGCCGAAATGCTGCGCAAGCGCGGCCGGCCTGTCGTGCTCGTCGCCAATAAATCCGAAGCGCGCGGCTCCGACAGCGGCTTCTACGATGCCTATACGCTAGGCCTTGGGGAGCCTTGCCCGATCTCGGCTGAACATGGCCAGGGCATGATGGATCTGCGCGACGCTATCGTCGAGGCCATCGGGCCCGAACGCGCCTTCCCGGAGGACGAAGACGAGGCGGAGACGAATGTCAGTATTCCGCGCTCGGAAGTCGGCGAAGATGGCGAGGAGATCGACGAAGAACCGGCCTACGACGACACGCGCCCGCTGCGCGTTGCGATCGTCGGCCGCCCGAATGCCGGCAAGTCGACGCTCATCAACCGCTTTCTCGGCGAAGACCGGCTGCTGACCGGGCCGGAAGCCGGGATTACCCGCGATTCCATCTCCGTCGACTGGAGTTGGCGCGGTCGTACCGTCAAGATGTTCGATACCGCCGGCATGCGCCGCA